>CAKUFT010000040.1 GCA_934650095.1 uncultured Collinsella sp. | reverse complement strand
CCCGAGACGCTCGTGTGGTACGTGGTCGGCAACCTCATTGCCTTCTTTGTGCCGATCATCCTCATTTTTGCCTACAACAAGGCAAAGGGTGTTCCGACCACCGACGCCGAGGGCGCTGGCGCTGGTTTCGATGTCAGCTTCTAGATTGAAGTCGACAATGTAATCAACGGGCTGGCCCGTTAGGGGAGGGCGTTCGGCTTGCTTGGCCGGGCGTCCTTTCCTCTCAATGAGAAGGACAAATGACATGTTCAATCAAAAGAGCAAGGTGACGCGCTCAGGCTACGAGCAGTGGCGCGCTGGTCAGGATAAGGCGGCGGCTCGCATTGCCGCCGATTCGGAGAGGCTTGTGTTTCACATTGAGCCCGAGCTCGGCTGGCTCAACGACCCCAACGGACTGGTGCAGGTTGGCGATACCTACCACATCTATCACCAGTACGATCCGTTTGATGCCGCGCACGGCGGACCGGTCCTTTGGAACCATCTGACGACAAAGGATTTTGTGACGTACGAGAATCGGGGCCCGGCGCTCTTCCCCGATTCCGACATAGATTCGAGCGGTGCGTACTCTGGGTCGGCGTTTATGCACGACGGCAAGGTCCACTACTTCTATACCGGCAACGTCAAGCATTTTGACCGCGATGACTACGACTACGTGTTGACGGGGCGCGATCAAAACCAGATTCATATGGTTACCGATAACCCCGACGAGCTGGGCGAAAAGCGTCTGGCGGTCGGTCCGCTCGATTATCCCGACGACATCGGTACCCACGTGCGCGATCCCAAGATTCTTGAGCACGATGGCGTCTATTACATGGTGCTGGGCGCGCGCACGAAAGATGACCGCGGATGCGTGCTCGTGTTCACGTCGTGCGATTTGGAATCTTGGAAATATGCGACGCGCATTGAGTTGGACGAGAAGTTTGGCTTTATGTGGGAGTGCCCCGACCTGTTTGAGTTGGATGGCGAACTCGTGCTCGTCTGCTGTCCACAGGGTGTGCCCGCCGAGGGCTGGCGTTACCACAACCCGCACCAGTGCGTATGGTTCTGCATTGAGGCCGATTGGGAGGCTCCGAGCTTTAAGGTCGTCGACCAGGGCATGCCGCCGATGGTCGACGCGGGATTTGATTTCTACGCGCCCCAGTCCTTTGAGGACAATGAGGGCCGTCGCCTGATGATCGGCTGGGTTGGTTGTCCCGATGCAACAGTGGAGAATCCGACGGTTGAGCGCGGCTGGCAGTGCGCACTGACGGTGCCGCGCCAGCTGAGTATGCACGACGGCAAGCTCTGCCAGTGGCCTGCCCGTGAGCTCGAAAAGCTGCGCGGTGATTGCGCGCATGTTCATGCTGGCGAGACCGTCGCGGAACCGGGCCGCCTGTTTGATGCCGTTATTTCCTGCGAAGGGGCAAAGACTGTCGAGCTCGAGATCCGCGAGGGCGTTACCGTGCGCTTTGCAGACGGCAAGCTCACGCTCGATATGGGCGTTGAGGGCTATGGGCGTGAGGTAAGGTCGGTTGAGATCGGTGAACTTCACGATCTGCGCGTTCTGTCGGATACGACCTTGGTAGAGATTTTCGCCAACGGCGGAGAGACTGCGCTCACAAGCCGTACGTATTCGCCTGCGGCATCCACGATAAGGCTGCTCGTCGAGGGCACGGCATCGATGAAGTTTTACCGTCTTGCCAAGTAGCCTGCGTGCAGTGGGATAAATAATCGACGGTTACCGTTTATCGCATATAGCTACCGTTTGCGGTATAAGCAACAGATTTTTCTGAAGCGTGTAAAATCTTTTACCAAGCACGGAGTTTTTCAGGGAGACGTCGTCCTTTGTTATAGGCGAAGGGCGGCGTCTCTCTGGCGCCTGTATGCCGGTGCGCAACGGCGTGGCGGCAGTGCGTTGAGTAATGAAAATGCCAACGGCTAGATAGGTAGTGATGATAATGGGCAAGTACGTAATCGTGGTTGAGTCTGGGTCGGATGTGACGCCGGAGCTCTGCGAGCGCTATGGCATCGTGCGCGTGCCCATGCATGTCACGATTGGCGACGAGACCGTCGAAGACGGATCGATCGACCCGCTTGAGATTTACTCGCGCTGCAACGAGTTTGGTGTGATGCCCAAGACCAGCGGTTGCTCGCCGGCGGATTTTGCGCATGTGTACGACCGCATCCACGCCGAGCGGCCCGATGCGACCATTTTGCATCTTGCGTATTCCGAGGTTACGACCTGCTCGCATCAGTCGTCGAAGATTGCGGCAAAGGGCCGCGATTACGTCTTCTCCATGGATACGCGCTTTGTGTCGGTGGGCCAGTCGCTTGTCGCCGTTGAGACCGCCAAGTATATCGAAGCCCATCCGGATGCCACCGTCGACGAGATTTTCGCCTTTACCAATTCCGTTATGGACCGCGTGCTGTTGGGCTTTGTCCCCACCGATCTCGCCTTCCTTAAGGCCGGCGGTCGTTTGTCCAACGTGGCATTCCTCGGTGCCCATCTGCTCAAGATTAAGCCCTGCATTGAGGTAACGGGTGGCAAATTCGTGGCGACCAAGAAGTTCCGCGGCTCTATGCTCAAATGCGCCCGTGCCTTTATTGACCACATGGTTGCGAAGGGCGATATTGATTACTCGCACATTGGTTTGGCGTATTCAGTGGGCCTTTCCGAGGAGCTGCGCGACGACATGGAAGTCTATGCGCATGACCTGGGCTTTAAGGACATTACATGGACTCAGGTCGGCGGCGTCATCTCGAGCCACTGCGGCCCGACCGCCTTTGGCGCGGTGCTTACGCTTAAGGCGTAAGGCCTGGCGACTATCGATTTCTATTGCCACGGCGGCGGGCGGGTTGCGATAACCTTCCCGCCGCTTTTGCGTGGAGTCAAATAGGACGATCTAATTGACCGCTAAACCGTTTCGCCATCAGGCGTATGGGCTAGAATGGCTCTGGCATTTTAATTGACAAAAACCAAAGAGAGGCAAGGTTGCGGGAATGGCTGAGATGACGCTTGAGGGTGTGGATGCTCATCCCGAGGACTCTGCGTATGCCCTGGGTCGCGTGCATTCGATCGAGACGATGGGAACGGTCGACGGGCCCGGCATCCGCTTTGTGGTGTTTGTTCAGGGCTGTCCTATGCGCTGCGCGTATTGCCACAATCCCGATACCTGGTCTGTTAACGGCGGCACGATGGTGACCGTCGAGCATCTCATGGACGAGTTCCAGAGTAACCATGAGTTCTACCGTAGCGGCGGCATTACCGTTTCGGGCGGCGAACCGCTCCTGCAGCCCGAGTTTTTGGCCGACCTGTTCCGTGCAATGCACAACAACCCCGATGGCCGCGTGCATACCTGCCTAGACAGCTGCGGATATGCGTTTGACCCCAACCACCCCGAGAAGTTCGACGCTGTGCTCAACGAGACCGATATGGTGCTGCTCGACATTAAGCATGCCAATCCGGTTGAGCACAAAAAGTTGACCGGATGCGATCCTGCGCGCATTCTGGCGTTTGGCGATGAGCTTGCTCGTCGAAAGATCAAGGTCGTTATCCGTCACGTGGTGGTGCCGGGCATTACCGACACGGTGGAGGAGTGTGAGGCGCTCGGCCGCTTGATTGCCCCGTGGCACAACGTGGTGGGTCTGGAAATGCTGCCGTATCACACCATGGGTGTCGTCAAATATGAGCAGCTGGGGATCCCCTATAAGCTCGAGGGCGTGCCCCAGATGGATACCGCGCGCATGCCCGAGCTGCGCAACGCCGTCATGGCCGGCATGAAAAAGCGCCGCGCCGAACTCAAAAACGCCATCGGCTAACGAGCTACAGCCATAGCGGAGGCTCTGTTTGATACGAGAGCTGCACTGGCTCAGCGTGTTCGTTTGGCGAGGTCAAACAAAATGCTGGTACCATACCGTGGTTAAGAATTTCGTATAGGTTTGGGGGATGGTATGGCTACCATCGCGATTATCGGCGCGCTCGAAAAAGAGGTCATGCAGATTAAGGAAGAGCTGAGCGACGTTCACGTGGCGAAAGAGGCTGGTTTGAACGTTGTGAGTGGCGAGTTGGACGGCATATCGATGGTTGCCACGACGGCGGGCATGGGCACGGTGAACGCTGCTGCCGCAACGCAGCACCTCATTAGCAAGTATGCACCACGAGCTGTAGTGTTCTCGGGCATTGCGGGCGGCCTAAATCCCAAGCTCCATATCGACGACGTGGTCATTGGCAAATGCCTGCGCTATCTGGATACCGATATGGCGCTTATCGCCGAGTCGGCACCGGGGCTCGAGGAGTTCGCCTCGACGCCTGCGTTGGTCGACATTGCCGCCGATGTGTTGGCTGAGCATGGGTTTGTCGATGCTTCGACAAATGTGGCCACCTCGAACGAAGGCTCCAAGCAGTTCCTGATCGGCACCATTGCCACGGGCAACCGCTTTGTGGCGGACGGTGCCATGCGCGATGCCGCGATTGAAGCGACTCATGCCGATTGCGTTGGTATGGAGGGCGCGGCAATTGCCCACGTCGCAACGAAGAATGGTGTTAATTGCCTGGTGCTCCGTGCTATCAGCGATAATTGTGACGAGGCATACGATGCGTTTTGCGACCACGAGTTCGATCTGTTTGAGTATGCCCGCACCGCGAGCGGCATCACGCTCGATATTGTCCGCCGCATTGCCGCTGCGCAGTAGCGCAGTTTTGTTGTAAGCACCTACGACCAAGGAGTGTCCATGGCCGATTCCATTAACTATCAGCTTGCCAAGTTTGTCGCAAGCTACGGCAAGGTTTCGCAGATTCCCGAGTCCACCTGCCCCGAGGTGAGCTTTGTCGGTCGCTCTAACGTGGGCAAGTCGTCGATTATGAACAAGCTCTTTGGCCGCAAGAACCTGGTCAAGGTTTCCAGTACGCCGGGCAAGACGAGCAACATCAACTTCTTTGAGGCCGACGACGTGCATTTCGTGGACCTGCCGGGTTACGGTTTCGCCCGTCGCTCCAAGGCCGAGCGCGACCGTTGGGCCGAGCTCATCGGTGACTTCTTCGACTCCGAGCGCAGCTTTAACCTGGTTGTGTCGCTGGTGGACATTCGTCACGACCCCAGCAAGCTCGACCACGACATGATCGACTACCTACAGGGCAACGAATTCAACTTTATCGTCTGCCTCACCAAAGCCGACAAGCTCAGCCGCACCCAGCAGGCTCGCCAGGCAGCAGCCATCAAAAAGCAGCTCAACGTCCCGTCCGAGAACGTGATCATTACAAGTTCCCAGACGGGCACCGGCATCGACGAGCTTAAAAAACGCATCGCCGAGGCCTGCCTCTGATGTGCCCAGGCACGCGACCTTGCCCCTCAAGCCTGCGGGCATGGCCTCAAGGCCTATGCCCTTGTCTTTCGGGGTAATCTCGCGCACCTGGACACATCAGTCGTAAGGACGCACGACCGCCCTTGACTTGAAGCACGCTCAAAGGTTTACGATGCCTCCTGAAGTACGTACTTTGGGAGGCTTTTCTATGCTGTATAAGGACTTTGAGGGCGAGCAGCTCTCCTCGCTCGGGTTTGGGGCCATGCGCTTGCCGGTGGTCGATGACGACAATGCCAAGATCGACCAGGATGCCGTCAACGAGATGGTTGACTACGCGCTCGATCGTGGCGTGAACTATTTCGACACCGCATGGGGTTACCACGATGGCCAGTCCGAGATTGCCATGGGTATCGCGCTTAACCGCCACGCTCGCGATGAGTTCATGATCGCGACCAAGTTCCCCGGTTACGACGTCAACAATATGGACAAGGTCGAGGAGATCTTCGAGAAGCAGCTCGAGAAGACGGGGATGGAGTTCTTTGACTTCTACCTCATCCACAACGTGTGCGAGAAGAATATCGACGAGTACCTTGACCCCAAGTTTGGCATCATGGACTATCTTCTTAAGCAGAAGGAGGCCGGTCGTATTCGCCATCTGGGCTTCTCCGCACATGGCGATATCGCATGCATGACGCGCTTTCTCGAGGCGTACGGCAAGGACATGGAGTTCTGCCAGATCCAGCTCAACTACTTGGATTGGACGTTCCAGGATGCGCACGGCAAGGTTGAGCTGCTCAATAAGTGGAGCCTGCCTGTGTGGGTCATGGAGCCGGTGCGCGGTGGCAAGCTCGCACAGATTCCCACGGAGGACGAGGCGAAGCTCAAGGCAGCACGTCCCGACGAGACGACGGTCCAGTGGTGCTTCCGATTCATTCAAAGCATCGCTGAGGTCAAAGTGTGCCTCAGCGGCATGTCCAACTTTGAGCAGGTCAAGGAGAACATCGAGACGTTTAGCGAGGATAAGCCGTTGACGCCGCGTGAGCGCGAGATCCTGCAGGGCGTTGCCGACGACATGCTCGGCCGCGGTACGGTGCCGTGCACGGCGTGTCGTTACTGCACTGAATACTGCCCGATGGGCCTCGATATCCCCAAGCTGCTCGAGATGTACAACCAAAATGTGGTGACGGGCGAGCGCGACTTCATCTCAAACATGTACGTGGACACCCTTCCCGAGGACAAGCGTCCGAGCGCCTGCATCGGCTGTGGCGCCTGTGCAGCGGTTTGCCCCCAGCAGATCGACATCCCGGGCACGATGGCCAAGTTCTGCGAACGCTTGGGGCGGTAGCGCAGCAGGCTCTTCATGGCCTCTTGCGTATATAACTATTAGGTATCACCCCAGTGATAGTTATTGGTACACTATCACTGGGGTGATATTTGCTTCTGGAGGTCGCAATGGAGCTTTGGCACGGGTCGGAGGGTGTTGTCGAGCATCCGTCGTTGGATAAATGCAGACAATTCAATGACTATGGGCGCGGGTTTTATTGCACGCCGCATGAGCAAATGGCGATGGAGTGGGCGTGTCGGACCGAGTCTGATGGCGTCGCGAATCGATATGAGCTTGATATGGATGGGCTCACGGTTCTCGATTTAGAGTCCGGGGAGTTTTCAATTCTCAATTGGCTTGCAATATTGGCGGACAACAGGGAGTTCAACGTTTCGACGCCGTTGGCGCGTGAAGGGCTTCGGTTTCTGCTCGATAACTGCTTGATTGATATTTCTTCGTATGACGTTATTCGGGGCTATCGTGCCGACGACTCGTACTTCTCGTTTGCAAGGCAGTTCGTTAACGGCATGATCTCGCTTCGACAGCTTCAGCGCATTATGCGCTTGGGCGATTTGGGTATTCAGTACGCTCTTATGAGCGAACGCGCATTCTCGGCAATTCATTTTTGCGAGTGGAAGCAGGCTTCGGGATCTGAGTTTTATCCCAAGCGTTTTGAGCGAGAACAGAACGCACGACGTAAGTATTTGGACACGGTTAATGGGTTCGATTCCGAGGGCATCGACATTAGGGATTTAATGTCAGGGAGGGTTGATTTAAATGATCCAAGAGTTAACGGATTGTGGGCCGAGTAGGACGTACCCCCTCTACTATCTCGAGGACGCCATGAATAATCTTGGCGACTACTTTGACTACGCCGTGAACGATTATGGAGCGGAAGGGTCCGAAGTTGCCGAGCTCTTTTGCCTGAGCGGCGTGGCTCGTGAGTTTGAGCGCGGAAACGCGTGGGTCGTTTCGGGTAAATCGGGCGTTGAACTATTTGCACTTATAGCTGAAAGATCGGGTTATCAAGCAGGTTCGATGCCGGATCGAACCTATCGATTTGAGAAGACGCCGGAATACTGGACAGGTTGGATACTGGCATATTTGCAGTGGCGCCTAGGAGAATCGTTCGAAGATCTGCTTCATGTCGTTCCATTTGATGTTCTGCGAAACCTGTACTACCCCTGGCACGAGGCATCGGAGGAGCGCGTGGCACGCCTCGTCTGCGATATGGCAAAGAAGGCGCCTCGTCAAACCAAACTTGCGCTAGCAAGAAAGAGGCTCAAGAAAACCCAGCCGGACCTAGCATACGAATCGGGCGTATCGCTCCGCTCAATCCAAATGTACGAGCAGCGTCAGCGGATCATCAACGAAGCCTCGGTAACAACCGTAAGAGCTATGGCAAAAGCCCTCCACTGCAACATCGAAGACCTATTAGAACCAGCCTTCGAATACAAAGAACCAAACGCCGCCTAAACCAAACAAATCACCAAAGCCCATCTCTATCAAGTGCCCAACCCCAGCAAGAGCCCCTACCAACAAAAAGCCAAACTATCAGCCCGGCGACTTTCCAGAGCGTAGGTCCCTGTAGCCGCCGCCAGAGAGATTAACGTAGGGGAGGCCAGGGGCTTTGCCCCCAAATCTTTCCGCAGGACGGCAGGACCCCCGCCGCACGAAGTGCGCAGCGGGGGTCCTGCCATGTCCGAGGACGATTTGGGGGCAAAGCCCCTGGCCTCCCCGGTGGGCATATTGGGCGGCGACTACAGGTATTCGATCTGGGCGCCTTCCGTGTCGCACGTCAGGATATGCGTATCGCACTTGGGGAACTGCTCGCGCAGCTTGACCTGCAGGAACTTGGCGACAATGGTGTCATCGGTCACAGCCATGAGGGTCGAGCCGGAGCCACTGATCCAGATGGTCTTGGCGCCACCGTTGAGGCAGGTGTCGCGCACGGCGTTGTAGTCGGGGATCAGGCGACGGCGATAGGGCTCCTGAATACGGTCGTCATTGGCGGCGGCAATCAGGTCCAGATCGCCGGTCTCGAGACCGCGCGTCATGCCGGCGATGCGGCCCATCTGCCATACGGCGGTGGAAAGCGGAATCTCCTGCGGCACGACCTTGCGCGCCTCACTCGTGTGTACCTCGTAGGGCGGAATCACGGTAATAAAACGCAGGCGATCGCTCACCTCGTAGCGCAGGCACTGGGGGAGCGAATCGGTCGGCGTAAAGGAGCAGACGGCGCCGCCCAGGATAGCGGGGGCGACGTTATCGGGATGGCCCTCGACCTCGGTGGCAATGCGGACGAGCTCGGCGCGGTCGACGGTGTGGCCCGTCAGCGCGGCGGCGGCCATAATGCCGGCGACAACGCAGGTGGAGCTGGAACCCAGGCCACGAGCGACGGGAACGTCAGTCTGAATGTCGATGGCGACGGGGAAGGCCGGCTCGCCCCATGCGGCCAGCGCATCCACAAAGCTCACGTAGACTAGGTTGTTCTCGTTTTGGAATTCCTCGGGGCAGCCCGTGATGGTGAGCTTGTCGGCGCGCTCGAAGGTGAAGTGCGAGTAGAGGCTGACGGCCATGCCGAGGGTGTCGTAGCCGATGCCTAGGTTTGCGCTGGTTGCTGGTACGGTGATCTTGATCATGTGAGTCTCCTGGGCGGTCTGCCTGTTTAGTTCGCTGCTCGGACAGTCCTGGCTCGCTCGGAAAGCACATTAAGTGCTTTCCGGCTCGTGCGGAACTCGCGACGAACTAAACAGGCAGACCCGCATGTTCGTTCGTCATCATCCCGGAGGGTATCTGAATAAAAGAAGGTGCGCCGGCTTTCGCCGGCGCCTTGTAAGGGGTTTTAGTTGGTAGCCATCTTTTTTGCTGCGGACTCGACGTAGCTGGCCATCTCATCGACGTCGCAGACGTCTTCGAAGCGGACGGGCTTGGACTCGAGTTCGGCGAGCTGGGTCGGGGCGACCGTGTTGGTTGCCTGCTCGAGCACGCGCATGGCCTCAAAGTCGTCCTCGGGAACGTTGAGCCCCAGGGCGTCGCAGCAGGCGCGCGGGAACTTGTAGGGGCTGGCGGTCGAAAGCAGCACGCGGGCCTTGGCGCCCTCGGCGGGGGCGACCTGCTCAAAGACGTGATAGCCGCAAGCGGTGTGCGGGTCGATCACGTAGCCGTTCGCGTCCCAGCAGCTCTTGATGGCAGCGCGGACCTCGTCCTCGCTGGCCCAGCCGCAG
The DNA here is from genome assembly GCA_934650095.1 of uncultured Collinsella sp. Taxonomy (GTDB): domain Bacteria; phylum Actinomycetota; class Coriobacteriia; order Coriobacteriales; family Coriobacteriaceae; genus Collinsella. Next base: position 3,553 of record CAKUFT010000040.1, on the reverse strand, counting down.
CCAAACACGCTCTGAATCTTGGCCAGCAGCTCGGCGGGCACCTCGTAACGACCAGTCTGGGCAAGCTGCTCCATAAGGCCGGCAACGAGCTCGCAGTCGCCATCGGACAGGAAGTAGAGCATGCGTTCCAGGTTGGAGCTGATGAGGATGTCCATCGACGGCGAGATGGTCGTGAAGAACGGGCGGTTACGGTCGTAAACGCCGGTGGTCAGGAAGTCGGCAAGCACGTTGTTCTTGTCGCTCGCCACGACGAGCTTGGCGACGGGCAGACCCATGCACTTGGCGTAGTAGCCGGCCAAGATATCGCCAAAGTTGCCGGTGGGCACACAGAACTCTACAGCGTCGCCAGCCTCGATAGCGCCGGCGCGCAGCAGTTGCGTATAGGCGGCAAAGTAGTAGACGACCTGCGGTACCAGACGGCCGACATTGATGGAGTTGGCGCTCGAAAGCACCGTGCCAGCGGCCTCCAGGCGCTCGGCAAGCTCCTTATCGGCAAAGATGCGCTTGACGGCGCTCTGGGCGTCGTCAAAGTTGCCGCGGATGCCGCAGACAGCGACGTTGTCGCCCTCCTGAGTGGACATCTGCAGGTTCTGGACGCGGCTGACCTTGCCCTCGGGATAAAAGACAGTGATGCCCGTGCCCGGAGCGTCGGCAAAGCCGGCGAGTGCTGCCTTGCCGGTGTCGCCCGACGTGGCGGTGACGATCATGATGCGCTCGGCGCCGCCGTCCTTGGCAGAGGTGCGGGCCATCAGGCGGGGGAGCATCTGCAGGGCGACGTCCTTAAAGGCGCTCGTGGGGCCGCCAAAGAGCTCCATCACATAGGTTTGCGGGGCGTCGGCGCCCGGTGCGGCGTCGAGTTTGACGAGCGGCGTGACCTCTTCGCTCGCGAACGTGCCGCGGTATGCCTCATTCACACAGGCCGAAATTTCTTCGGTCGTGTAATCATTCAGTAACATTCCCAACACATCTTGAGCGATTTCAAAGTACGATTTATCTGCAAGCGAGCTGATATCGACCTGCTGGGTGCCGAGCTCGTCCGAGACAAACAAACCCCCGTCGGGAGCGATGCCGGTACGGATTGCCACCTTACTTGAGCACGATAAAGTGCGTCCTCGTGTACTATGATAAGTTCCCATATAACACTGCTCCTCGGATGCCTTGGTCCCAATCGGTGAAACCATGGTATCAGAGCGCGCAAAGTAGGTTCGCAGAGGCTTTTTAGAAAGGTAACCTCAAGCCCATGATTAAGATTGCCAAGTTTGGCGGCTCGTCGGTCGCCGACGCCGAACACTTCAAGAAGATTAAGGCCATTGTCGACGCCGACCCTGCCCGCCGTTTTGTGGTGGTTTCTGCCTGCGGTCGCCGCTTTAAGGGCGACACCAAGGTGACCGATCTGCTCTACTTGGTCAACGCGCACGTCAAGTACCACGTGTCGTGCGAGGAGCTGCTCGAGGACATCGGCCAGCGCTACTTTGATATTGCTGACGAGCTAGGGCTCACCTATCCCATCCGCGAGGAGTTTGCGGCCTTTGCCGAGCGCGCCCGCTCGGGCGGCTACTCAACCGAGGAGCTCGTGAGCCGCGGCGAGTACTTTACCGCCCGCCTGATGGCCGAGTACCTGGGCCTGCCGTTCCTGGACGCCGCGACGGTCGTTGCGTTCCATCACGACGGTACGCTCAGCATGAACCGCACCTCCGAGCTGGTGCAGGAGTACGGTCAGCAGGGCGGCTTTGTTATGCCCGGTTTCTACGGCGCGACGCGTGAGGGGCAGATCAAGCTGCTCGACCGTGGTGGCGGCGATATTTCCGGCTCGATCCTGGCCAAGTGCCTTGGTGCCGACTTGTACGAGAACTGGACCGACGTCTCGGGCTTCTACTCTGCCGATCCGCGCATTGTCCCCGAAGCTCAGCCCATTGCGCGCGTTACCTACGAGGAGCTGCGCGAGCTTTCGTACATGGGCGCAAGCGTCCTGCACGAGGAGGCCGTGTTCCCCGTACGCGAGGCGGGCATTCCGCTGGTCATCAAGAACACCAACGCGCCGCAGGACCCCGGCACCATCATTAGCGAGACGGCTGACGAGGGTGAGGCAGAGCCCATCATTACCGGCGTGACCGGCAAACGCGGTTTTGTCGCCATCAATGTGGCCCGCGACCGCACCAAGCCCCGTGTCGGCTTTATGCGCCGCGCGCTTTCGGTGTTCGAGCGCTATGACGTTTCCGTTGAGCACATGCCCACCGGCGTCGACCGCTTTGGCGCCGTGGTGCAGGAGCAGGACGTTCACGATTCGCTGTACTCGCTTGTGGGCGACATTCAACAGGAGGTCGAGCCGCTCGAGATCGAGGTTGTCGAGGGCTTGGCGCTTATCGCTACCGTTGGCCGCAACCTGCGCGGTCGTGCTGGCATCTCTGGCCACCTGTTTGGCATGCTTGGCCAGGCGGGCGTGAGCGTGCGTATGATTTCGCAGAGCTGCGACGAGATCAACATCATTATCGGCGTCGAGGAGAAAGACTTCGACCTGGCGATTCAGACCATTTACCGTGCCTTCTCCGACGAAAACGGCATCGTGAAGGTCTCCGACCTGGAGGCTCCCGCACCGGTCGATCCCGCCCTGGCCTCGCTCCACAAGTAGCTGCTATCTCGCTAGATTTTTGAGTCATGTCTCAAAAATCTACAGCGGGGCGTTTCGTTTCGGTTTCGTTTCGACGGGGCGGGTTTTGTATCCGCCCCGTTCTTGTATAAACTGGGCAAGAATATCCGGCCTGCTTGGCGTGCGGGCGATAGCCACAACCTTTAAAGGGGGAAGCATGAAACAGTACACGGTTGCTATTTTGGGCGCGACGGGAGCCGTGGGCACCCAGATGCTCGAGTGCCTCAACGAGCAGGAGTTTCCGGTCGGCAAGCTCAAGCTGCTGGCGAGCGCGCGCTCTGCGGGCAAGACCGTCGAGTTCCGCGGCGAGCAGGTTGTGATCGAAGAGGCTTGCCCCGAGGCCTTTGAGGGCTGCGACATCGTACTCGGCGCTGCCGGCGACGACATCGCGAAGGAGCTGCTGCCCGAGGCCGTCAAGCGCGGCGCCGTCGTGGTCGACAACAGCCATGCCTTCCGCATGGACCCCGAGGTACCGCTGGTCGTGCCCGAGATCAACGCCGACGACATCAAGTGGCATCACGGCCTTATCGCCAACCCCAACTGCGCGACCATCATCGGCCTGGTTCCCACGTGGCCGCTGCATCAGCTCGCCGGCGTAAAGCGCATGATCGTCTCGACGTATCAGGCGGCTTCGGGTGCCGGCGCTCCCGGTATGGCCGAGCTCGAGGCTCAGTTGGCCGCCCTGGGCCGCGGCGAGGAGATTCCCGAGCCGCGCGCGTTTGCCGCCCAGCTGGCGAGCAACCTGATTCCGCAGATCGGCGGCGTCAAGGAGGAAGGCTTTACTTCCGAGGAAATGAAGCTGCAAAACGAGGGCCGCAAGATTATGCACCTGCCCGAGCTGCGCGTGAACTGCACCTGCGTGCGCGTGCCGGTGCTGCGTTCGCATTCCGAGAGCATTACGCTCGA
>CAKUFT010000039.1 GCA_934650095.1 uncultured Collinsella sp. | reverse complement strand
CCCCCGCATGTCTCCCGCGTGGGCGATACTCGGCTTATCGACCCACGATGCAAAGGAGATGCTCATGGCAAACATCAAGTTCCCCGAGGGTTTCTATTGGGGTGGTGCAACCGCCGCCAACCAGTTTGAGGGCGCTTGGAACGCGGACGGCCGCGGCGCTTCCGTCGACGACCACTTCCTGGGCGGCAGCTATAAGGAGCCGCGCCAGATCACGATCGATATCGACCCCAACCGCTTCTATCCCAACCATGACGGCATCGACTTCTACCACCACTACGAGGAGGACATTGCGCTGTTCGCCGAGATGGGCTTCAACATGTTCCGCATGTCCATCTCCTGGAGCCGTATCTTCCCCAACGGCGACGACGCCGAGCCCAACGAGGCCGGCCTCGCCTTCTACGACCGCGTTTTCGACTGCCTGCGCGCTCACAACATCGAGCCGCTCGTGACCCTCTCGCACTACGAGATGCCCTATCACCTGGTCGAGAAGTACAACGGCTGGGCGAGCCGCGAGCTCATCGGCTTCTTCGAGAAGTACTGCCAGACCGTCTTCGACCGCTACCAGGACAAGGTCAAGTTCTGGCTGACCTTCAACGAGATCAACTGCGGCACCATGGACATGGGCGCCATGATGGAGACCGGCCTGATCCAGGGCTTCGAGGGCCCGGCAAGCGCCATCAAGACCACCGCTCAGCAGCGCTATCAGGCCCTGCACCATCAGTTCGTGGCCAGCGGCCGCGTCGTGCGTTATGCCCACGAGCACTACCCGCAGTTCAAGATGGGCAACATGGATTGCTTTATCCTCTCCTACGCCGCCACGTGCGATCCGGTCGACGTGTTCGCCACGCAGCAGCAGATGAACTCCATGAACTGGTACTGCTCCGACGTGCAGGTGCGCGGCAAGTACCCGTTCTACGCCAAGCGCTTCTGGGCCGAGAACGACGTCGAGCTTGCGATGGAGGATGGCGACCTGCAGGATATCGCCGACGGCAAGGTCGACTTCTACACCTTTAGCTACTACATGTCCGGCACCGTGGGCACGCACAAGGACCACGAGATGACCGAGGGCAACATGACCTTTGGCGGCAAGAACCCCTACCTGGAGTCCACCGACTGGGGTTGGCAGATCGACCCGCTGGGCCTGCGCATCGCCCTCAACGAGATTTACGCCCGTTACGAGATTCCGCTGATGGTGGTCGAGAACGGCATGGGCGCCTACGACGAGGTCGAAGAGGACGGCTCCATCCACGATCCGTACCGCATCGCCTATCTGCAGAGCCACATCAAGGCCATGGGCGAGGCCATCGCCGACGGCGTTGACCTGATCGCCTACACCTGGTGGGGCCCCATCGACCTGGTGTCCGCCGGCACCGGCGAGATGCGCAAGCGCTACGGCTTCATCCACGTCGATAAGTACGACGACGGCACCGGCACCTACGAGCGCCGCCGCAAGGACAGCTTCTTCGCATACCAGAAGATCATAAAGTCCAACGGCACCGAGGGCCTGGAGTAAGGGATTTAGGTTCCGGCGTTCTACCGAACGCCGGACCGGCCGCCGACTACGCGGCCACCGGCGTTGACGACGACGGCATCTGGAACGCCTTTGTGCACTTGGGGCTCATCGAGGGCTAATCAACAAAACGGCTATCGATGGGACAAAGACGTCGGCGGGGTTTTCGATTCGACTCCCCACCTTAGTTTTTGGTCCATTTGGCACTATAATCACCATAGGCATGCGCACTACGTTGCGCTTAATCAAGAGGAGAAAACGTATGGGTCTGTTTGACATGTTCAAGAAGAAGGCTGAGCCCGCGGCTGCTGCTGCTCCGGCCTCCATCTCTGCTTCTGCCGGCGCCGACGTGCTGTGCTCGCCCGTCAAGGGCAAGGTCATCAAGATGGCCGACGTGCCCGATCCCGTCTTTGGTGGCGAGGTTCTGGGCAAGGGCTGCGCCGTGTGGCCCGAGGACGACCTGGTCTATGCCCCCTGCGACGGCAAGGTTACCGTTACCATGGGTCACGCTGTGGGCCTGCAGTCCGATAGCGGCATCGAGGTCCTGGTGCACGTTGGCGTCGATACCGTCAACATGAACGGCGACGGCTTCGAGGGCTTCGTCAAGGCTGACGATGTCGTGAAGGCCGGCCAGCCCATGCTCAAGATCGACCGCGCCAAGATCGCCGCTGCCGGTTACAAGGACTGCGTCGTCGTGGCCGTGTCCAACACCGCCGAGTTCGCCGATGTCGAGCTCGCCGTCGAGGCCGACTCCGCTGTCGTCGCCGGCGATGCTATCGTCAAGGTTGTCCGCAAGTAAATCGCGGCATTCACAGGATGTTTTGGGGTGGTCGGATTGTCCGGCCACCCTTTTTTATTGCACGGTACCGATGCGCTTTATTGCACGCTGAGCGGACTCGCGGACCGTTCGGACGCTAAAACGAACCGACCGCGCTTTCGTGCTGTCGGGGGTGTTCATAAGTGGATAGTATGAGCTTACTTATTACAACGTGCGCCGTGTTGGGAAGCACGGTGCCGCTTATTGGGAGGACAACATGAAAAAGAAGCTGCTGCTTGCGCCCCTCATGGCCGTCTTGGTTGCATGCGTGGTCGTGCTTTCCGGTTGCGGAGGCCCCTCGATCGAAGAACTCATCACCGAGGACCTTACGACTCAGTTCGATGAGGTCAAAAACGGTGGCGACGATTTCCTCTCTGGTCTGGAAGAGGCTTCGGGCGACGAGTTCGAGCAGCTGGGCATCGATCCCAAGGAGTATGCCAAGACCTATCTCGAGGGTTTTGATTACGAGATCGGCGACGTGACGGTCGACGAGGACAAGGGCGTTGCAACCGCCGAGGTCTCCATCACCTGCAAGTCCATGAACAAGATCGTCGAGGACTTCTCCACCCAGTATCAGGAGAAGGTCGCTGCGCTTGATACGATGCCTTCCGATGATGAGCTGTACAAGATGGCCGGCCAGGTGATGGTCGATGTGACCAAGGCCACCGAGCCCAGGAAGACCACGGTTATCTTCAAGTACACCTGCAACGACGACGGCGAGTGGTCTGCTGACGACTCCGTCAACTCCGAGATGATGGATGCGATGCTGAGCTAACTAGTTACGCGGTTCTACGAACCGCGTAACGGCTCGACGCTGCGCGCCGCCCAGGACGACAATTTGTCATTCAAAAGGCGAGGCATGACCAGAAGGTCAATGCCTCGCCTTTTTCATGCCAACTTATTGGTGGGCGGCTCGCTACTCGCCCAAGATTAGTGCGGCGAGCTCGTCCTGGGTGTCTACCACGTAGTCGGCGCCGGCGGCCTCCAGCTCTGCTCGGCCGCGGAAGCCCCAGGTGACACCGGCGCTCTTAAGGCCGGCGTTGTGGCCGGTCAGAACATCGACATTCGAATCGCCAACATAAAGCGTGGTCGACGGGTTGGCGCCCAGCTTCTCCATTACATGCAGCGTGACGGGCGCCTCGGGCTTGGGCGGAAACGCGTCGACGCGACCCTGCACCAGCGCAAAACGATCGGGACCAAAGTACTTTTCGATAAGCGGAGCGGCCGAAATATGGTCCTTGTTGGTGAGCACGGCAAGCTGAATGCCCGCGGAGCGCAGGCGGTCGAGCATCTCGATCGTGCCATCGTAGGGGGCGGTGTGGTCTTCCTTGTGCTCGCCGTAATAAGCCCTAAACTCGGCAAGCGTCTGCTCAAACATACGGCTGTCGCCCGCATACTCGGCGGGCATAAAGCGCTCAACTAGCTTGAGCATGCCGTTTCCCACCTTGTAGCGGTACTCGTCTACGGCAAACGTGGGCCAGCCGTGCATCTCGCAGGTATGGTTGCCTGCGGCCGCCAGGTCCTCGAGCGTGTTGAGGATGGTGCCGTCCAGATCAAAGATCACATGGGAAAAGGCTGCTGCCATGGGTGCTCCTGCCGTTTGAGTTGTAAAGCGCACCCCATGATACTGGGCTTGCGTGTCGGGCGTGCCTGGAATCTGAATATCTGTAGCAGCCTCGAGCTGCGCTGCGGCGGATGTGGCCCTTTGCCGCTAGCAAATCCTCGGCAGCTGCTCTCCCACGAGCATGTCGAGGATGCGGGTGGAGCCCCAGCCGGTGTGCACGCGCACGGCGGGACGAGCGCCTTCGGCGACCGGCAGCACGCGACCGATGATGGCGGCGTTCTCGCCGTAGCGGGCGGCGCGCATGGCTGCTAGCGCCGCGTCGGCCTGTTCGGCTGGCACCACGGCGACCATCTTGCCCTCGTTTGCCACCTGCAGCACGTCGTAGCCGAGCATCTCGCAGGCGGCCTGCACGTCGGGGCGCACGGGCACGGCGTCCTCATCGATTTCCATGGCAACGTCGCTGGCCTGCGCAAACTCGTTGAGCGTGGACGCCAGGCCGCCGCGCGTGGGGTCGCGGAAGCAGCGTGTGTCGGGGGCGGCGGCCAGCACGTCGGCAATCAGGTGGTTGAGGGGCGCGGCGTCGCTCTCGATGCTGCTCGAGAACGCCAGGCCCTCGCGCTGGCTCATGATGGCGATGCCGTGGTCGCCCAGCGTGCCCGAGACCAGGATGACATCGCCGGGCTGGCAGTTTGCACCGCTGAGCGCCACGCCCGCAGGCACCTCGCCCACGCCAGCGGTATTGATGTAGACGCCGTCGGCCCCGCCGCGCTCGACCACTTTGGTGTCGCCGGTGATGATTTTGACGCCCGCCTCGCGCGCCGTCTCGGCCATCGTCTGCACAATTTGGCGGAGCTTATCCATGGGATAGCCCTCTTCGAGGATAAAACCGCACGAAAGATAGCGCACGTTGGCGCCCGAGGTCGCGACGTCGTTGACGGTTCCGCACACGGCGAGCCTGCCGATATTGCCACCGGGGAAGAACTGCGGCGTCACCACAAAGCTGTCGGTCGACATGGCGATGCGCCCGCTGCCGGGCAGGGCGGCGACGCCGGCGTCGTTGCCTTCGAGCAGCTCGGGCGACCCAAAGGCATCCAGAAAGACCTCGTCGATGATGCGTTTCATCATCTGCCCGCCGGAGCCATGGCCCAGCAGGACAGTGCTATCGGTGGCAGTACGAGACATATCGAAAACTCCAATCGGGGATGTTCGGGCTAGCCTTGGTAACGGTAGTACGCCGCACAGCTGCCTTCCGAGCTCACCATGCACGGGCCAACAGGATGCTCGGGCGTGCAGGCGTGGCCGAACAACGGGCAGTCGCTCGGTGCAATGGCCCCGCGCAGCACGTCGCCGCAACGGCATCCGCGCGGCTCGACCGTCGGTTCGATCGGCACGTCATAGCGGACGCCGGCGTCAAAACGCGAGAACTCGGGACGGATGGAAAGACCCGAGGCGGCAATCGGCCCCAGCCCGCGCCATGTGGTATCGCACGGCTCAAATACCTGCTCGACCAGCTGGCGCGCCACGGGATTGCCGTCCGCATTGACGCCGCGGCGGTACGCGTTGTCGATCGCGGGCCGTCCCTCAACAACCATCTGCACCAGCATGCAGATGCCCTGCAGAATATCGACCGGCTCAAATCCGGTAACCACGCCCGGGGTCTTAAACTCGTCGACCAAAAAGCCAAAGGGTGCCAGGCCTGTGATGGTGGCGACATGGCCCGGCAGGATAAAGCCGTCGATGGTCGTCTCGGGGTCGTTGGCAATCGCGCGCAGCGCCGGCGGCGTGGTCTTGTGGGAGCAATAGACCGAGAAGTTCTGGAGCCCGCGCGCATCTGCCTCCAAAATGGCGGCGGCGATGGTGGGCGTCGTGGTCTCAAAACCCACACCCATAAAGATGACCGGGCGGTCGGGGTTGTGTTCGGCAATATCGAGCGCGTCGAGCGGGGAGTATACGATGCGGATGTCGCGCCCCGCCGCCTTTTGTGCGGCGAGCGAGGTAGACGACCCGGGCACGCGCATCATGTCGCCAAAGGTGGTGATGATGGCGCCATCCATCTTGGCGAGTGCGATTGCGTGGTCGATGTCACGGTTGGCGGTGACGCAGACGGGGCAGCCCGGACCGCTCAGCAGCTTGAGCCCCGTCGGCATAATGGAGCGAAAGCCATAACGCCCGATGCTCACCGTGTGTGTGCCGCAGACCTCCATCAGGTTGATGGTACGGTCGCCGACAAGCTCATGAATGCGGCCGATGAGCTCGCGAGCGAGCTTGGGATCGCGGAATGCCGAAAAATCGATACCGGAGCGAGCCGGCTGCGCCGCCGCCACTAGTACGCCTCGGCCGGGTTGGTGGCGAGCTGATCCTCTTTGACCAGCTCGGTCATGGTGTTGACGAGATCGAGCGTCTCTTGAGCTTCCTGCTCGTCGACAATCTGGATACCAAAGCCGGCATGTACGAGAACATAGTCGCCCACCTGCGCCGTCGGCACGAGGCGCAGCGAAATGGGACGCTCAATGCCCATCATGTCGACGGTGGCCTTGAGGTCGTCGTCGCGTTTGACTACTTTACCGGGAACGGCAAGGCACATAGTGTTCCCCTTTTACACGCTTTGCGCTGGATAGACGCTTAATAATCCATCAGTTGATGGTAGCGCTCGCGGGGGTTGTGGGCAAACGCGTTACACCTGTGAGACGGCGGCGCATGGGCTGGCCAAACAGCTTACTGCGGTATGACCTGCGTGAGCCGAGCGCGAGCGACCGCCGCCTGGCCGTAGGCGATGCAGCCGTCATTGACGGGCACGGTGTGGGGAACCAAGACAGTAAGCCCTGCGTCTTCAAGCTTACGGGTGAGGAGCTGAAACAAAAGTCGGTTCATGAACACGCCGCCCGAGAGCGCGACGGTGTCGATGCCTTTGCGAGCGCAGATTTCGCTTGCGACTTGGGCCGATGCGCGTGCAATGGCGATATGGAAGTCGAACGCGAGCTTGTCGGCCGGCGCGCCGGCCTCAATTCCCTCCAAAAGCGCCTCAAATAATGGTCTTTGGTCCAAAACGAGGGAGCTATCCGAGGCCGCCTGGACAGTTAGTTCAGATACGTATTTTTGTGATGGGCTCTGGGTGGCAAAAGCCGTCTGCGAACACCCCAAATGGGTCGATTTTGGGCCTGCACCGGGCATGCTTGCCACAAACGGGGTGTCTGGAGAGCCCTTTTTGGTCAAATTCGAGTCAAAAATGTCGGATAGGGGGTCTGTAGTTAATACGTATCTGAACAAACTGTCCAGCGATGTTGAGACGGATGCGGATACACCCGCCTGATTGCCAGTGGAATGGCTGTTTTCGTCGTCAAGAGCGCGCCAAGCGGCGGCCTCGAGCTCGATGGCGGGTTCGCCCTCGTAGGTTGCAGTACCGCAGATGCCCAAGATTGCCGCCGCGGCGTCAAACAGACGGCCCATACTGCTCGTGCGCGGGCTGTTGATATTCCGTTCGACCATCGTAGCCGTCACGCTACGTGTTTGCTCGTCAATGCTATCCAAAAGCGGGGCGGCGCCCGGATGTTCGAGCAGGCCGAGTTCGCTGAGCAGGGCAAAGGCGTTGCGTCGAGCGTCGCGCACGGATGCAGCCCCGCCGGGAAGTGCCCAGGTGCGCAGGTGTGCGGCGCGCTCAAAATCGGCGAGGCCGGCGACAAGAAATTCGCCGCCCCAAATGGTCCCGTCGGTGCCGGCGCCCGTGCCATCGAAGGCGATACCAAGCACACGCGCGTCGGGCGCAAACTGGCCCGCAGCGATAGCCTCGGCCATCACGCTCGCGATGTGCGCATGATGGTGCTGGACTTCGATAAGCGGCAGGCCCTGTTCCCGCGCCTGCTCGCGTGCCCACTGGCTCGATAGGTAACTGGGGTGTAGGTCGCAGGCCAGCGCGGCAGGCGCCAGATCAAAAAGGTCTTCCAGGCGCGCACGCGCGGCGTTCCACGCATCGAAAGTCGCGCCGTTTTCGACATCTCCAATATGCTGCGACACAAAACAAGCCGCAGGACCGTCCGAGTCCTCACGCGTGAGTGCGATCGTGGCCTTTTGCTGCGGGCCGCAGGCGAGTACGCAAGGCGCGGCGCTGGCGAGTGCCGGCAACGGCAACGGCTGCGGGGCGTACCCGCGAGCGCGGCGCACGGGCATAACGGCACCGTCGACCACACGTACTACGGAGTCGTCGTAGCGCGAGAGGATCGCGCGGTCATTGCCGAGCAACGCGTCGGCGATGCCGGTGGCAACGAGGTGCTTCCAAGCAAGATCGTCGTCGGTCTCGATAGGCTCTTCGCTCAAGTTTCCGCTGGTCATGACAAGTGCGTGCATGCCATGGGTTTCTGCCGCGGCAAGCAACAGATGCTGAAGCGGGGTATAGGGGAGCATGACGCCGAGTTCGGGCAGATCGTGCGCAACGGACGGTGCGAGTTCGAGAGCATCGGAGAAATCTCCCTCGCCAGCACCACGCCGGCGCAGCAGCACGATGGGGCGGATGCTGCCGGCCAGCACGTCGCGCTCGGCATCATCGACATGGCACAGGCGCTCGGCGCCGCCAAGGTCGCGCACCATAACAGCAAGCGGTTTGTTGCTGCGGCGCTTGCGACGGCGCAGCTCGGTCACCGCCTGTTCGTTGGCGGCGTCGCAAGCCAGATGGAATCCGCCCAGGCCCTTGATGGCAACAATGCCACCGGCCGCAAGTAATTCAACACAGCGCTCGATAATGGCGTCGCTGGCCTCGCGCGTGTCGCCGACAGCCGGCGTCGCCCCCGAGTTTTCGAGCTCCATGCCGCGCGCCGCCTCGCGCCACGTAATATGCGGCCCGCAGTCAAAGCAGGCATCGGGCTGCGCATGAAAGCGCCGGTCAAGTGGGTCGGCATACTCCACAGCGCACTCGGGACACATGGGAAAGCAGTCCATGGACGTGGCCGCTCGGTCATAGGGCAGCGACCGGATGATGGTAAAGCGCGGCCCACAGTTGGTGCAGTTGATAAAGGGGTAGTGATAGCGTCGGTCGGCGGGGTCGAACAGCTCGCGTAGGCAGTCGTCGCAGGTAGCGATATCGGGCGAGATGAGCGTCGTATGCGCAGTCTGATCCTGTGACGCCACGATGCGAAAGCCCTGCCCGTCGGCGGCATCCCAAGTGCCGGGTTCCAAATCCGCAACGTCAATACGCTCCACGCGGGCTGCCGCAGGCGCGTGGTCCGACAGCGCGGCGACAAAGCCGTCGAGCGCCTCGGCGCAAGCGTGCGCCTCGACATGCACGCCGTCGCCCGCGTTGAGCACCCAGCCGCAGATGCCGTGCGCCATGGCCTCGCGATACACAAACGGCCGCATGCCAACGCCCTGCACAATGCCCGTCACATGAATATGCACATGTCGCATGCGGCTCTCCCTCATCAAAACCGACCAAAAAGGGACAGGTTTATTTTGGTAGGTAAAACGTTAGACCTGCCAAAACAAACCTGTCCCTTTTTGGCAGGTGCGCTACAGTTCTAGACTTTGCCCGGTGGCTGCACACGTGAGCTCGCCGTGCTTAACGCCGCGCAGGCCCAGCAGGCGGTCGGCCAGCTCGTAGACGCGCTCGCCGCGACCCTTGAGCGCCAGAATCTCCAGGCAGTTGTGGTGATCCAGGTGCACATGCATGGTCGAGACGATCTCGTCGGTGTAGTCGTGCTGCACCTCGTCCAGGCGGCGCGTCAGGTCGCCGGTGTGATGGTCGTAAATCATGGTGAGCGAACCGATGACTTGTTCGTCGGGCGTGCGCATCTGCTCCTTGGCGATCGAGGCGCGAATCAGGTCGCGCACGGCCTCGGAGCGGTTGGCCACGTCACCGCGGCGCGCGATCTGCTCGTCAAAGCGACGAAGCAGGTCATCGGGCGCGGTGACCGAAAAGCGGACCAGCTCGGAGCTGGAGCCACTGCATCGACAGCTCGCCTCGGCACCCGCGCCGTGAACATGTACGTGCTCGCAGCCGTGCGCGTGCTCGTGCTCGGCCACGTTACACCAGCTTCACAGAGCCGACGGAGTTGTGGTCGGCCTCGATGGCGTCCTCGTAGCCCTCGAGCGCGGCATGCGCCTCGTGCAGCGCGGCCATGGCGGCTTCGAGCTTGGCGCCGATGCGCTCCATGTCAAAGTTCTCGGTCGCATGCAGCAGCTGATGGCTCCACTCGTGAGCGAGCTCGATGGTGTCGTCGACCTGCTTGACGCTCATGGCAAGCTGGCTCATGTTCATTCCAACGTCATGCATGGGAATCTCCTTTTGTACGGGGCAATCCAGTGGTTCAGATTCTACTACGCCCGCCCTGAGCGCCGCCGCATAAGAAAACGGGTGCGAGTCCGTCTGACCCGCACCCGTTCACTGGGGGCTGTTTGTGTCTTCCATACTATCCGTGGTCGCGCGCCCTGCACCCGGCGCTCCGGCGAGCGGTGCAAAACCGCTCATGGACGGCAGATACGTAACAGGCGTATTACAGATGCTTCTCCAGCAGCGCCTGAAGCCTTGCCTTGGGTAAGGCACCGACCGAGCGGTCGACCTCTTCGCCGTTCTTAAAGACGATCAGCGTGGGGATGCTCATGACGCCATACTTCATGGCCAGGTCCTGATTGTCGTCGACGTTGCATTTGGCAACGGCAAGCTTGCCCGCCAGCTCATCGGCAACCTCGTCAACGATGGGCGAGAGCGATCGGCAGGGCCCGCACCACGGTGCCCAAAAATCGACCAGCACGGGCAGGCTGCCGTTAACGATGGAATCGAAGTTCTCGGGGGTAATCTGCTTAATGTCAGCCATGGTGACCTCCATAATGTGACGCGGCTCAGCCGCGTAAAACTCAGTACGACCGTGCTTATACCCAGCGGCCCGCAAAGCAACCACTCGCGGGCGGCTCTTTTATATAATGGTGGGCACGCAAACGATTGGAGAGCGCATGCCCACGTCACAAAGCCAGAAAAAAGAAGTCATCGCCCAGGCCACCGAGCAGGAGCTCGCGTCGCTTGCGGCGCGTGGCGTGCGCATCGCGGGCAATGCGTGCTCGCCGATCGTGCTGGTCAAAGGCGATTTGGATGAGGCCGAGCGCTCAGGCGGCGAGCTTGCCGCCGGCGCGGATGGTGCCGCGCTGCGCAAGGCGCTCGGGGCCATCGGTTATGCGCCCGAGGATTTCTGCGCGCTGGCAAGCGTTGCCGGCGCGGGCGACGGGACGGTCGCGGTGGGCGAGGCCCTGCCGTGTGAGCTGTTCCGCGAGGCGCTGGAGGCCCTGGACCCCGAAGCGGTGCTGCTGCTTGACAACAGCGCGGCCGATGTCATGCGCGAGACCTATGCCGATATGCTCGTGGCAATCGATGACTTCGACACCGCCATGCTCAAGCCCGGCCTGGTCGCCCACGTGCAGGGCCGCCGCGTACTCGCGCTCGATGGCTTTGAGGCGGCGCTCGCCGACAAGGCCGCCAAGCAGCGCATGTGGGCCTACATTAAGCAGCTGACCCCGGCGGCGGCTCCGCTGTAGCAGGCCTGCGCCGGCAAGGCGACCCGGGCGGTTGAGCCGCGCCATAAGCCGCGCATCGCGCCCCTACATCACAGCGCGCAGCTCAAATCGGTCACCGTTGATGCGGAACTGGCAGTTGCCGTTCATGCGCTCTACGGCAAGCTTGATGCTCTTGGTGCCAAAGCCATGGCCGGCGTGTTGGGTCACGGGCATGCCGTCGACCATGCGCGGCGCGCGTCCAAACGTGTTGGAAACCAAAAGCAGCAGCTGGCCGTCCTCAAGCCGCAGGTCGAGGTCGACAAAGCGTTTGCCTTCGGGGGCGGCGCTTGCGGCGATGATGGCATTTTCCAGGGCATTCGAAAGTACGCTGAACAGGTCGGCATCGCTCACGCGAACGGTTTCGGGCACGGCGGCGCGCAGGTCGGCGGTGATACCGTGTTTGTTGATGTCCGAGCTAAATGACGAAAGCACGATGTTGACGGTCTCGTTGGCGCAGTAGCGGCGCACGGCGGTGCGGTCGTTGGTCTCGCAGAGCTCATCGATGCGATCGAGCGCTTCGTCGGTGTGGCCCTCCTCAATTAAAACGGCCAGGCCGCGCAGGAAGTGCCGCATGTCGTGGCGAAGAATCGACAGCTCGCGTCCGGATTGGCGCCAGGCCTCGAGCTCTTTGATGGCGGAGTTGTCGCGCGTCTCGAGCATCCATCGCTCACGCTCAGCGACTTCCTTTGCTTCGTATTCGCGCAGGTAGACGGCGAGAAACATAAGGTAGAAGGCGCAAAGGGCAAAGGCCAAAAACTCAACGGTCACCACCGAGCCCGAGTGGAACAGCGTGGTGTAGACGTTGGTGGCATAGTCAAAAATGTAGTAGACGAGCGGCAGAATTAAAAGAATGCCCAGCTCGGTGGGGCTTTTAATCGCCAGGCGCGGGCCGATATCGCCGGCCCAGTGCAGGAGGACGGCAAAGACGCCGAGCGTGGTCGCAATGCGCGCAAGGTAGTATGCAACCTGCGAGTCGGTGACTGCGAATGCGGCGATACCCATCCAGTTGCTAAACTGGCAGCTCAGGTAGGCACTGGTGACGCCCAATGCCGCGAGCAGCGGACTTAAGCGGTAGCGCCCGCATAGGTAGACGATAAGCGGCAGGTGCACGACGAGCGGGTAAGCCTGCCGCGCAAACAGCTCACCGCCAACGGCGTTAGCGATCGAGAAGGCGGCGCCGGTTGCGGCACCGATCCCCAGCAATTCGAGCGCATGGCGTCGATTGATTTCGACACCGCAGAGCGCTGCCGAGGCAAAAACGCCAAAGAGCAGCGTCGTGGCGTGGTGAATCGCCCAAAGAACCATTTCGACCGATGCAGGCATCAGCGCCTCCCGCCCTCAAAGCGCACCGCAAAGTAGGCGTCCTGGAATCCCTGCTTGCTGCTGCGCGAAAGCGGAATGCTCGCGCCCGAGCGCATGACGATCTCCGTCCGATCGAAATGATCGATGTTGCGCAGGTTGACCTGGTAGCTGCGATGGCATTTAAAGAAGACCGCGTTCTGCGCCAAGCGGTCCTCGACGCTGCGGAACGACTCGAGCGCCTCGATATCGCGTCCGTCGCGCAGATGGAAGACCACGTGCTTGTTGCGCGCCTCGGCATATTCGATGTCGGACAGGCGCAGGGCATGGTAGCCAAAAGACGTTTTGATGACGAGCTCGTCGGTCGCCGACGGGCGCATGCTCGAAAGCTCGTCGAGCAGCTGCGCCAGGCGCTCGTATGCCACGGGCTTGAGCAGGTAGTCGAAGGCACGGACCTCGTAGGACTCCAGCGCAAACTCGGGCGACGAGGTGAGGAACACCAGGCGCACGGCGGTATCGGACTGGCGCAGCTCGCGTGCGGTGTCCATGCCGTTGACGAGCGGCATGATCATATCGAGCAGGATGATGTCGGCGCGCGACGCGGCGTGGCGGGCCAGCAGGTCCTCGCCGCGCGTGGCGAGCGCAACGTCGACCGCCGTGCCCGTCTCGCTCGACCAACGGTCGATCATCCGGTGCAGTCTATCTAGAAAAGCGACGTCGTCGTCGCAGGCAATAATCTTGAGCATTC
>CAKUFT010000038.1 GCA_934650095.1 uncultured Collinsella sp. | reverse complement strand
CAACGAAAGAGCACGCGTTCGAGCAGGGCGCGATCGAGCGAACCAAGTGCCGCCGAGACGAGCTCGTCACGCGTATGTTTGTCGCCTCCCAGCACGACCAGCGCCTTGGTGCCACCGTAGTGGGCGACCAACCGTCCACACCAGCGAGCCACGTCTCCATCCGCAACCAAGCGCGTCGGCATACCAAACCCATAGTTGACCATCATCCCCACAACCCTTCCGTGCCTGTAGATAGCATTAATCGTTAGGCTCATGCTACGAAGCAAGCTTTTCCGAGCTGTTTCGCGCTCTTTAGGGCTGCGTTAAAAACCGATGCGACTTTACGGAGGGCAACCGAGCGATCAAGGCGTCAAAAGCCCGGCGACAAGATGCACAAACAGAACGAGCCAAGCAAACGAAAGGCAGAAACCGCCCAGTACATCCGAGGCATAGTGCACGCCCAGATAGATGCGGCTAACGCCCACCGCAAAGATGACGAGTGCGAGCGCGACCTCGATGGCAGCACCGAGCGGCAGCCCGCATGTGCCACACCGTACCAACCATATGCCATAACCATAAAACGCCATGGCCGCCATCGAGTGGCCCGAGGGAAAGCTGAGCCCTAGTGCCTCGACAAGCCGAAATCCCTGGGGACGAGGCCGGCGCACAAGAATCTTCAACAGCTGGTCTATTGCACTGATGGCGCCAACGTTGACGGCGGCCAAGATAACATGGACCCGACAAGGCACCCACAGCATTGACGCGACCAGCACGCCGACAATAAACGGCACCGACGCCAGATTCGATATGCCTCTCATCGCAATCGCCAGCACCGGCGACCGAAGCCTCTCAACGAAAACCAAGTGCCCCAGTTCATCGATTCTCATGGTCTTACCCTTGAGCACCTTGATTAGCAGATAAGCAAAAACCACAAAACACTGCGCGGCCAGCATCAAAAGTGCAGGATCACCCATATCGACGCCCATCAATATCCCTTCAGCACATTCAGCACATCAAGGCTACCAGCCCATCGTAAGCACGATGTAAACCCGCCAAAAGGGACAGGTTTTGACGATGTCCGGGCGAGCGGGTATTATCGAACAAGCATTCGGTAAGAACATGTGTTTGATGGGAGGAGCCCATGGCGCACGAGCAGCATACCTATATCTGTATCGACCTTAAGACGTTTTACGCCAGCGTCGAGTGTGTCGACCGTGGGCTCGATCCGCTCACCACCAACCTGGTCGTTGCCGACGAATCGCGCGGGCGTACGACCATCTGCCTCGCTATCACCCAAGCCATGAAGGGCCTAGGGATTCATAACCGTTGTCGCCTGTTCGAAATACCCGATGGCATCGACTACATTAAGGCCGTACCGCGCATGCAGCACTACATGGAGGTATCGGCGCAGATCTACGGTATCTACCTGGAATACGTCAGTCCGCAAGACGTTCACGTCTACTCAATTGACGAGTGCTTTATCGACGTGACACCCTATCTGGACCTCTATCACACCGATGCGGAAGGCTTCGCCTGCATGCTGCGCGATGAGGTCTTGGGACGCACCGGCATCACGGCAACGGTCGGCATCGGCCCCAACCTATTCCAGGCAAAGGTAGCGCTCGACATCACCGCCAAGCACGTATCCAGCCGCATCGGCATACTCGACGACGAGACCTTTCGCAAGGAGATCTGGCCCCATCGTCCCATCACCGATATCTGGGGCATCGGCCCCGGCGTGGCGGCCCGTCTCGAGAAATACGGCGTCTACGACCTGATGGGCGTCGCCGCACTCGACGAGAACCTGCTCTACGACGAACTCGGCGTCAATGCCGAGTACCTTATCGACCACGCCTTTGGACGCGAACCAACGACCATCGCCGATATTCAGGCTTACCGCCCGCAGGCAACCTCGACCACCACGGGACAGGTGCTCTCGAAGGGCTATGCCTACGAGCAAGCCTATACCGTTTTGCGCGAAATGGTCGATGCCGCCGTGCTGGACTTGGTCGATAAACACGTGGTGTGCGACAGTATTTCGCTCTTTGTGGGCTATGCGAGCGAGCGCGCCGACATCCGCCGACTCGATGCCAGCGGCACGGCGCAATACGTCGACGGGTGTGGGCATCTGCGCTCGAGCACGTCGGGCATCGAACCCGCAGCGACTGACGGCCCCGAGCTCGCGCCCCGTGCCCCCAAACCCGTTCAGCAGGATGACGAACGACGTCGTTTGGTGCGAGAAGCACAAGCGATCGACGGCGTCTTTGTGGGCGAGCACGGCGGCAAGCCGCGTGGTGGCTACGCTGCGCTCTTCGCGCACTCCAATGCCTCGCGCAAGCTGCCCGAGCGCACCAATTCGTTCAAGAAGATCATGGGCTATTTTGACGACCTATGGGCACAGACTGTCGATCCCAAGCGACCGGTCAAACGCATCAACCTTGGTTTTGGCAACCTGATGCCCGAAGAGTTCGCCACCATCGACCTGTTTAGCGACGTGGAAGCCGATGAGCGTGAACGCGACCTAGCCCGCGCCGTGCTGGCCGTAAAAGGCAAATACGGCAAGAACGCCCTGGTGAAAGGGTTGAGCTTTACCGCCGGCGCCACCGCGCGTGAGCGCAACGACCAGGTAGGAGGACATCGTGCCTAAGCCCAAGCAACAGCCCATGCGTCCGCCGACGGCCTTTGAGCGTCTGGCAGACCCCGAGGGGAGGCGTCGCGCCGCCGACCCAAAGCTCACCGCCAGCGGGTCCGTCCGCGCTAACCGCGCCGCACAGTTTATGCCCTTTGCTGCACTGACGGGATACTACGAACTCGTACGCAAACAAGAGATCACTGTCGAGCCCAAGTGCGAGCTCACAGAGGAGAAAGCCCTCGAGCTTTCCAAAAAGCTCGAGGGCCTCAAACGCGGCGATTTGGTTCGAGTCACCTATTACGATACGTACGGCTATCGTGCCCGCACCGGCATCCTCGACGAGGTACTCCCCGCCTTCAAGCTGCTCAAGCTCAAAGACATCACCATCGACTTCGACGATATCCAAGACGTTGAGCTGCGCGGACGAGCCTAGCGACGTTTCCTGCGCCAAGCACGCGCCCTACAGTGTCATGACGTAGTAGCCCGCGTCCTTCACGGCCGCCTCGAGGACGCCGCGATCGATCGGCTGCTTAGCGCGCACGCGTGCCGTGTGGTCCGCATATGTCACCGTTGCCCACACGCCGTCCAGCGCATTCAGCGCATTGGCCACGTTCTGAGCGCAGCCGTCACAGCTCATGCCGCCGATGAGCAGCTCATCGCTATAGGGATAGTGCGACGCATCGGTATCCGCCACAACAACCTTTTTGGCCTTCTTGCCGCACGCCCCATCGCTGCAGCAGCTTTTCCCGCGCGTCGAGGCGGCAATGCGGCGCAGTCCAAAAAACATGCCGATGGCAATGACGACCAGCACGATGAGATTCGCGGGGTTGAGCAAGTCGCTCATGCGCTCCCCTTTCCATGTAGCCTTATCCAGATACCCCCATGGGGTGTCCCCATCTTACCTCAAAAACATGTCTGTTCGGTCAATTAGTTTCCCTCATCAAACTTTTTTGTTGACCATGGCTTACTTTCGTGTATAAGTTTTCCTAGGCTAACACGAAAGGACGGACAGCGACGCCATGACTCGAACCATAGACATCCCGACGTTTCAGGCGGCAGTCGTGCGCAACTGCTCCCCTACGCTCGCGGGCATCAAGCCGGCATCGCTCTTTACCTATCCAGGCACCTACGCCCACGGGGACGGCTCAACTGCAACCGAAACCATCGCAGAACGCCGAACACGTCTGCTCAACGTTATCGCCCAGTGCAATCGTGAACTTGACCCACTCGGCATCCACCTGAGCGTTTTGGTGTGGCGGCCCTGCGGAGCGCTCGTTTACGTGTACCGACCCAAAAGCCTCGCCGCCTACTTCGCGGACCCGCGCGCCCAGACGGCGCTCGCCAAGGAAGGCTACGACACGGGCGACCTCGCGACATGCCTCGTGCATCTGGCATCGCGCATCACACTCGCGAGCAATAACGCCGCGGAATGTGCCTGTAGTCAGGCTCGATGCGCGCTGGCCCAGCAAGCCAGCTGCAGCAACGACTGCACCTGCGAGTTTCCGCACGAAATAGGCTATTTCCTGGGATACCCCTACGACGACGTGCACGAGTTTATCGCCCAGCGCGGCGAGAACTACAAGGTCTTTGGGGCCTGGAAGGTCTACACCAACGTCGAACAGGCGCTTGCGACGTTTGATGCCTACCGCGCCTGTACCCAATACCTCACCTTCGTCTATCAGCAGGGCTGCAGCCTGGCGCAACTTGCCCAGGCAACCCGATAGAGCATACAAGCCGCGGTTACGCGCCGCACAACCGAAAGGACAAAACATGAGCAAGATCGCCGTCGTCTACTGGAGCGGCACGGGCAACACCGAGGCCATGGCAAATCTCGTCGCCGAGGGCGCCACGTCCGCAGGCGCCGAGGTCGAAGTTATCCCCTGTGCCGACTTCTCTGCAGATAAGGCAGCCGGCTACGATGCCTTCGCTTTCGGCTGCCCCGCCATGGGCTCCGAGGAGCTCGAGTACGATGAGTTCCAGCCGATGTGGGACGAGGTCAAGGAGAACCTCGGCGACAAGAAGGTCGTCCTCTTTGGCTCCTATTCGTGGGCCGAGGGCGAGTGGATGGACAACTGGAAGGCCGACGCCGACGAGGCCGGCGTTAACGTCGTGGACTCCGTCATCTGCTACGACGCACCCGACGATGAGGGCGAGGCGGCCTGCCGCGCCCTTGGAGCCGAGCTCGCCTAGCGGCAATGAGCTCCGCCCGTAACGCGCTCTGCACCAAAACACATTCGCATCCCAACAAAAACAGGAGCCGGATCACATCCAGCTCCCGTTTTCTGTTATGTCAGTCATATAAAGCGGCTACGAGATATTTCCCAAAAACGCCTTTGTACGTTCGCTCTTGGGATGGTCGAAAACCTCGCTCGGCGTACCCTCTTCCACGATAACGCCGCCGTCCATAAAGACGACGCGGTCGGCGACGTCGCGGGCAAAGCCCATCTCATGCGTCACGACGATCATGGTCATACCGTCACGTGCAAGATCGCGCATAACGCCAAGAACGTCGCGAACCAGCTCGGGGTCGAGCGCCGACGTGGCCTCGTCAAAGAGCATGACGTGAGGGTTCATCGACAGGGCGCGGGCGATGGCCACGCGCTGCTGCTGACCGCCCGAAAGCTGATTCGGCATAAAATCGATGCGCTCGGCCAGACCGACCTTAGTCAGTTCCTCGACGGCGATCTTCTCGGCCTCTTCCTTGCTGCGCTTGAGTACCTTTTGCTGCGCGAGCATGACGTTCTTTTTGACTGACAGGTGCGGGAACAAATTGAACTGCTGGAACACCATACCCAGATGCGTACGTACCTTGTTAAGGTCGACGCCCTTGGCGCACACGTCCACGCCCTCAACGACAATCGAGCCGCTCGTGGGATGCTCTAGACGATTGATGCAGCGAAGCATCGTCGACTTGCCCGAGCCCGAAGGACCCAAGACTACGACGACCTCACCCTTGTGCACATCCAGATCGATATCGCGCAGGACCACGTTATCGCCAAAGGCCTTCTGGAGGTTCTTGATGCTGACGACGACCTCGTTCGAGTTATTGGTTTCGCTCATGATAGGACCTCCTTACAGACCGGCGATGTGATCGGCGGGCGTCGCGACGACCTGTCCGGCGCTCTTGGCGGGACGCTTCTTCTTGGCTTCGGCCGTACCCAAAAGCCTCGCCTCAAGACCGCTCACCAAGCGCGCAAGCGGCAGGGTGATGACCAGATAGAACAGGGCGGCAACCACATACGGCGTGATGGAACCCGTCGTGGCCACGATGGTACGGGCGTTCATGACGATCTCAACCACGCCCACGGCCGCGAGCAGCGACGTATCCTTGTAAAGCAGGATGAACTCACTGGTCAGCGTAGGCAGGACATTGCGGAACGTCTGCGGAATCATAACGTAGAGCAGCGTCTGGAAGGCGTTCATGCCCAGCGAGCGCGCGGCCTCGTTCTGGCCCTTGGGGATCGACTGAATACCGGCGCGGAAGATCTCGCACAGGTAGGCGGACGAGTTCATGGCCATGACGATGACACCCAGCACATAGTCGTCAACCTTGACGCCGGCAAGCGGCAGGCCAAAGAACGCGATGTAGATCTGCAGGAACGCCGGCGTACCGCGGATGATATTCACATAGATGCCGGCAAGGCAACGCAGGATGCGCGACTTGGAGATGCGCATGAGCGACAAGGCAAAGCCAAAGGGAATTGCCAGCGGAAACGCCACGAGCACGATCGAGAGCGACATGAGGAAGCCTTTGAAGACGATCGGCAGGCTCTGGACCAAAATGACCGGGTTCAGGAACAGGCGAAGGAACATGTTGGAATTCCATGCCTCGACCCACGGCTGCTCCTTAAGGTCGGCTAGGAAGTTATCGAATGCCGTCACGCCCTTGATCTCCACCGACGGAATCTTGGAGATCTTCTTGGTTGAACCGTCAGCCAAGGTGTAGGTGCCGCTAAAGGCCTCGTCGCCACCCTCGACGGGGAAGGTCACGCCGTAGACCTCGACGCGGAAATAGCCGCCGGCAGACGCCGTCTCGCCAAAGTCGATCTTGAGCGTCTGGCCGTCAGCCTTGCACGTGGGCTTCATGGGCGTACGATCCATGAGGTCCTCGCCCGAGAGCATCGTCAATCGCGTGTCATCGGTACCAAACGTCGTGCCGTCGACAAACGTCAGCGAAAGACCGCTCAGCTCCTCGTCGGCATCGGCCTGAACTTCCCAGGTAATGCGCGTCTCGGTGCCGCCGACCACAGTGCTGCCCGAACCGGTGTTGGGTCGGGCGGTAATCTTTGCGGTCTCAAGCGCCTGGGCGGTCGTGGGCGCATATGCCCCCGCGCACACCAGCGCGAGCGCCACGGCCATGACGCAGGCTAGCTTTTGGAGCAAGGCGGGCAGTGGAAAACGCTGCTCCGCGGCTCCTTTGTTCAGTCGAGACAAGATGGCTCCTATCGTAGAAGTTGCCGGCAAAACGAGACGGAAACGCTCTCCGTCAAGAAAAGCGCAAAGGCCCTCTCCGCAAAACGGAAAGGGCCCGCGCGCAATCAAGTGACTATTTTACTTGATGTTGTACTTAGCCATGAGGGCGTCAACGGTACCGTCGTCGGTCAGGTCCTTGATGGCCTGGTTGATGTCGTCCTTGAGCTTGGTGTTGCCCTGGTTGATGGCGATAGCGTACTCCTCGCCGGTGCTGATCTGCTTGATGGTCTGGCAGGTGTTGAACTGCTCGGCGGTCAGCTGGCTGGCAACGGAGCGGTTGGTGACTACGGCATCGCCCTTATCGGACTGCAGGGCGCTGAAGCACTCGGTGGCGTCCTTGTAGGGGACGATCTTGGCCTTAGGGAAGTTCTCCTGGGCAAAGGCCTCGGCGGTCGATCCAGACTGGACGATGATGGTAGCGTCGGCGTTGTTGAGCTTCTCGCTGTAGTTGTCGGCCGTGATGTCGGTGTTATCGACCTTGGTCACGATAGCCTGATCGTCCATGTAGTAGGAATCGGAGAAAGTGACTTCCTTCTCACGCTCGGGCGTGTCGGTGATAGCCGCGATGGAAACGTCATACTTGGCGCCCGAAGCAACGCCGGGGACGAGCGTGTCGAAGTCGTTGTTGACGTACTCGACATCCAGACCCAGCTTGTCACCGATAGCCTTGATGAGCTCAAGGTCAAAGCCCTGGTAGTCGCCGTTGTCGTCCTTGTACTCAAACGGAGCGTACTCGGCAGAGGTGCCGACGGTCAGCGTACCGTCCTTGACGAGCGCGTACTCCTTGGAGCCGTCGACCTTCTCGACCTTCGCGTCGTCAGAGCTGCTGGAACCGGCATCGGAACCAGAGGTGGCGTTGGACGAGCCGCAACCCGTCAGTGCAAGAGCGAGTGCCATGGCACCCGTGGCGGCAAATGCGCCAAGCTTCTTAAGCTTCATGATCAGTCTCCTTCCAATGACCCCACGTGATTCAGAGGTCTGCAAAAACTGAGGGCTATTATGCACCCGCTTGTAAGAATCTGCAATTAGAAAACTGATTGAAACAAACCTATAACGTGAATGAAGTATTCCGCTTTGTGACAGTTATTACTGTTGCAATGACTTTAATAGTTTGATTTCAGCTGCATAACCTGCAAGTTCGTTCGGTGTCTCCAAAATGAACGGCAGTGCACGCAAACGGCGATTCGATACAATTTTCTGCATAACCTGCATACCGCCGCCAAATTCCTCACTGCCAAGGTATCCCTTGCCGATGCGCTCGTGGCGATCTTTATGGGCGCCACAAGGGTTCTTCGAATCGTTGATGTGTACGGCATGCAGGCGATCGATACCCACCACGCGGTCGAACTCGTCGAGTACGCCGTCCAGATCATGGATGATGTCGTGGCCAGCATCGCTCACATGGCAGGTGTCCAAACAAACGCCCAGCTTATCGGACAGCTCTGGGCACTTGGCGGCAACGCCCTCGATAATGCGCACCAGCTCTTCAAAGCTACGGCCCACCTCGGTGCCCTTGCCCGCCATGGTCTCGAGCAATACCGTCGTCTGCTGTCCCTCAAACATCACCTGGCACAGCGTGTCGACAATCATCTGAATGCCGGCGTCTGCCCCCTGTCCCACATGCGCACCGGGATGGAAGTTGTAGTAATTGCCGGGCAGCGCTTCCAGACGCTGCAAATCTTCCGCCATAGCCTCCAAGGCAAACTCCCGCGCCCGCTCCTTAGCGGAGCAGGGGTTATAGGTATACGGGGCATGCGCCACCAGCGGTCCAAAGTCGTTTTGCGCCATAAGCTCGCGCAGAGCCGCCACGTCATCCATGTCAAGGTCTTTTGCCTTGCCACCGCGCGGGTTGCGCGT
Source organism: uncultured Collinsella sp. (assembly GCA_934650095.1). Classification (GTDB taxonomy): domain Bacteria; phylum Actinomycetota; class Coriobacteriia; order Coriobacteriales; family Coriobacteriaceae; genus Collinsella. Next base: position 4,667 of record CAKUFT010000038.1, on the reverse strand, counting down.
AAAGAACGCAAAGGTATTGGCACCAATGGACAACGCCGTCTCCCCCATTGCCCGATAGCCCTTCGTCGTCGAAAGATGACACCCGATCGTTAGCATCTCCAACTCCCCCTCATCAGTTGCGGTGAAATACGGTCTATTGGTGCCTTATTTTGGCGCAAACAGACCGTATTCCACCGCAAGATATAAAAGGGGCATCAGGAGCGCGTTTTGCCGAAGGCTTTGAGCGCGGCCGTCACGGGGCCAGGCTGAAAGCGGCGGCGCACATCATCGAGACGCTCGGGGATATCGATGTGCTGCGGGCAGTGATGTGCGCATTTGCCGCACTTGACGCAATTGCTCACCAGCTTGGGCTCGTTCGTCCGCACCGCGCTCGCCGTAAAATACTGCGACAGGCCCGTAAACCAGCTGTGCGCGTAGCTCGCGTTGTAGGCGCCAAAGCAGCCGGGAATATTGATGCCCTTGGGGCACGGCATGCAGTAGCCGCACCCCGTACAGGGCACGCGATTCGATTTCTCAAACTCTCCCAGCACACGTGCGATGGTATCGAGCTGCTCTGTCGTCATCGAATCCGGCAGTGCGCGATCCGCCAATGCCACGTTCTCGTCCACCTGCGCGGTATCGGCCATGCCCGAAAGCAGCATCGTGACTTGAGGATGGTTCCACACCCACGAAAGGCCCCAAGCAGCCGGCGACTTCAGGTACGGATCGCGTACGTCATCGAGCACGGCGCGGGCCCGCGGAGGCAGCTTGCCCGCCAAGCGTCCACCCAAAAGCGGTTCCATCACAAACACCGCGAGCCCGCGCTCGGCGGCTGCCATGAGTCCCGCCGTTCCCGCTTGGTAGCGCTCTCCAGCGTAGTTGTACTGGATCTGGCAAAAATCCCAGTCATACGCGTCAAGCATCGTGAGGAAGTCCACCGCACTGCCGTGGTACGAAAAACCTATCTGGCGAATACGCCCCGCAGCCTTTTGGTGCGCAATCCAGTCCTCGATACCCAACGCCACCACGCGTTCCCACTGGGCGGGCGAGGTAATGTTGTGCATAAGGTAATAGTCGATATGATCGGTCCGCAGGCGGCGCAGTTGTTCGTCGAAAAACCGGTCGAAATCCTCCGCGCACTTGCACGAAGCGTGCGGCAACTTAGTCGCCAGCAACACCCGGTCGCGCAGCCCCAAGCGCTCAAGTGAGGCGCCCACGCACACCTCGTTACCGGGATAGAGATACGCGGTATCCAGATAATTAATCCCCTGCTCCACCGCACGGGAAATGATGGCATCGGCTGTCTTCGCATCGGGGTGTCCCGGCGCACCGGGAAATCTCATGCAGCCCAGACCCAGAGCGGATATTCGGTTACCACTTTTGGGGTCAACGCGGTATTGCACGGCCCCTCCTTTCGCCATCAGCGCCCCGGCAAGGCGAAACACAATGGTCACGCGGCCGAAACATCGTGGAATCGCAATCGAGAACGTATCGTAACGCAGCAGAAATCGAGCTGTCACGGCACCGCTTTAACATCAGCAAAAAGCCCGATGAAAGGAGTCACCCATGCCCACGCTCGACCTTTGGAATCTCGCATCCCAGCTCAAAAGCACCGATTATCGCTGGGTAGACCTCACCCACACGCTCTCGTGCGACACTCCGCACTGGTTTGGCTTTAAGCCCTTTGAGTCCACCAAACTCTTCGACTACCTGCCCGACACGCCCGAAGACATGCTCGCGCCCATGCGCTGCTTCCAGTATTCGGTCGCCTCGCAGTACGGCACCCACGTCGACGCGCCGCGCCACTTCCATGTCGATGGCCGCTCCCTTGGCGAGATCGAACCTATCGAGTTTATGCATCCGCTCTGCGTCATCGACAAACACGAGGAGTGCGCCGCAAACCCCGACTTTATTCTGACCGTCGATGACCTCAAGACCTGGGAGAACGAGCACGGCCGCATTCCCGAGGACGCCTTTGTCGCCTTCCGCTCCGACTGGTCCAAGCTCGCCGACCTCGAAAACAAGGACGAAGACGGCCAGCCCCACTACCCTGGCTGGGACCTCGATGCCATCAAATGGCTTGTAGAAGAGCGCAACATCGGTGCCATCGGCCACGAACCGGCAGACACCGACCCCGCAACCTTGACCACACGCGAGGATGCCTACCCCTACCCCGGCGAACAGTACATCCTCTCGGTCGACCGTTACCAGATTGAGGTCATGGACCATCTGGACGAGCTTCCCGCCACGGGCGCCGTCATCTTCTGCACCTTCCCCAAGGTGCGTGATGGCGTCGGATATCCCGCACGTGTCTTTGCGGTCTGCCCCGCGTCATAAGTTCCCATGCGTTTGTTCTTCTAAATACGGCCATCCGGTGCACGCGACATGGCCCGGCGGCATACAATCCATCAGGCGCCCCATACGCGGGCGCCTTTTTATGGGGAGATGATTCATATGCAGATCAACAAGGTCGCCTTCATCGGCAAGGGCGGCGTGGGCCTGCTCTACGGCAGCATGATCGCCCAAGCGCTCGGCAACGACGCCGTCGAATACGTTATGGACGACGCGCGCTTTGAGCGCCACGCGGGTGATGCGCTCACCGTCAACGGCAAGCCCTGCGCGCTCAAGTCCGTCCGCGCGAGCGAGGCGACGCCCGTCGACCTGGTCATCCTCACGGTCAAGACAACCGGGCTCGATGTGGCGCTCAAAACCCTGGAAAGCGTCGTGGGACCCGACACGCTGATCGCGTCGCTGTGCAACGGCATCACGAGCGAGCAGAAGATTGCCGAGCGCTTTGGCTGGGAGCACACCGTCCTTGGTATCTGCCAGGGCATGGACGCCGTATTCCTCAACGGGGAGCTCACCTATACCAATGCCGGCGAGATCCGCTTTGGTGCGGCAGCGGGCACCGACCCCGCAACCGTTATCGCCATCGACGAGCTCTACACGCGTTGCGGCATCGCCCATACCGTCGAGCACGACATCGCACATCGCATGTGGGCCAAACTCATGCTCAACGACGGCATCAACCAGACCTGTATGGCCTACGGCGGCACCTACGGAAGCGCTACGGAGCAGGGCTCCGAGCAGCTCCGCAGTTTTGTCTCCGCCATGCGCGAGACACTTGCAGTCGCCAATGCCGAGGGCATCGAGCTCACCGAGGAAGACCTGACGCAGATGGTGCGTCTCATAAAAGGGCTCGATCCCGCCGGCATGCCCTCGATGGCGCAAGACCGCATCGCTCAACGCAGAACCGAGGTCGAGGAATTTGCGGGTACCATCTGCCGCCTCGCGGCCAAGCACGGTATCCAGGTGCCGCAAAACGAATGGCTCTATCAGCGTATTCGCGATATCGAGGCAAGCTGGTAGCGCCCGATTCGCCACGTCAACAGACTCGACAGTAAAGCCGCCGCAAGGAGCACTCCCCTTGCGGCGGCTTTCATCTTCATCTATAACCAGTAGTCGGCGTTCCGACGGTTAGAGCTGCGACTCCGGAGCCTCGTCCTCGTCATCGCGACAAAGGACCACACCCGCGCTGCCCAGCAGCGCTGCTGCGATGAGCGCGCCGACCACAATAGGAGCAGCCCCGCACGAGCCCTGCATGCCTGCGACAAACGCAGCTGTAGGGCCAAGACAGCCAAGTACCAATGCGACGGCGGCGATAGCGATATCTCGAGCGTTCATGAGACCACTTCCTCCACGAGAAAGACCTTATTTCTCATGAACCAGTGTGCCCCGCATGCATACGCCCAGCGTACCGCCACGGTAAGGGCTCTGTTAACTCAAACGCACATAAAGAAAGGGCGGCTTTACGTTGCCTAAAAGCTCAGTAAAGACGCCCGCCCATCATGTGCCTATTTTGCTCTGATGGCAGATTACCAACCGGTGTAGTAGTCGGTGGTTCCGGCGGCGCAGCCGGAGTCATAGACCTTGCAATCACCCTTGGAGCCCGTAAAGGTCGAGCCCTGTGCCATATCGCCCGCGGCAACAACGTAATAGCCGTCGGAATCGCGCCAGAAGCCCTCAGAATCCTGAGTCCATTCGCCCGTGCGATAGTGATAAAGCACATTGCTGCTGTAATAGGTCTCGCGGCGCCCGTTGTAGTTATTGACACCCGCAGAGCGCGTCAGGCCCGATCCGTTCGCGTAGGACGCGGCAGACGCGTAGAACGGAGTGTAGCCGGCGTTGTAGTACGAAGCCTGGGCGGCCTCGGCAGCCTCTGCCTCGGCGGCCTCGGCCTCGAGCGCTTCGCGCTTGGCATTCTCAAGCGCAGCGCGCAGCTCATCGAGCTCGGTCGACTTCGCGTCGACCTCCCCCATCGTCAAAAGGCTGCCCGCACCATCGATACAACCCTGCAACACGGCTCGCTCATCATCGGTAGCATAGTCGCCATACATATTCATAATGATCTGAGCGCGCATCTCAAGGGAATCGCGCTTGGCCTCCATCGAGGCGTTCCACTCCTGCATGGAACCATAACCATCGCCGCGGTAGTCGACGGGCTGCACCAGCGTCGCCTCGGACGGCGTTGATCCGACCGTATCGGATAGTGTCGCCGCGTGGGCATCAGTTGCGCCGGCGCCCGCCAAAAGTGCCACGGTCAGAGCGGCGGAAAGGGCGGCGGCTTTCGGTTTTCGTGAATCGATCCTCATGTAGCTGGAAACCTCCGTAGTGCGTTTTTGCTGCGT
>CAKUFT010000037.1 GCA_934650095.1 uncultured Collinsella sp. | reverse complement strand
GAGGAGACCGCTGAGTAGACATTCCGTCTGCATAGGCTATATTCGAGGGGTACGTTCGCGTACCCCTCTTTTTTTGTCGCGATACCGTTGATTGTTTGTTGGGAGCGCCCATGACCGCGCCGTCTGATTTCAATTCGATTCCCGAGCTCGATGCCACGTTGGTGTTTCGTGTGGCCTATGACGGCTCGTCCTATAGCGGATTTGCCGAGCAGCCGGGACAGACGACGGTTGCGGGCGAGCTTCGTCGCGCTATCGAGACGCTGTTGCGCCGCCCGATCGACCTGACGTGTGCGGGACGTACCGATGCCGGCGTACATGCGGTGGCTCAGTACATCAGCGTACCCGTAACGGACGCTGAGCTTGCTCTGACGCGCCGTAGGTGGCTGCGGGCTATGGATGCCCTCCTGCCCAAAGATATCGCCATAAACGAGGTCTACAAGGCTCGTAAGGGCTTTTCTGCGCGTTTTGACGCGCGCTCCCGTACGTATACGTACCGTATTGCCGATCGAGATGCACGCCCCGTGCTGTCCCGCGGTGCCGTGTGGTGGCATCGCTATCCCTTGGATGTTGAGGCTATGTCTGCCGCCTGCCCTGCGCTGCTGGGCGAGCAGGACTTTAAAAGCTTTTGCAAGGTTGCTTCGGCCGTTGGCAAGCCCACACATCGCTGCGTGATGCGTGCCGAATTTGGCCATGAGGTTGCGTTTGGCGAGGACATTCTGACGTTCACCATCGAGGGCAATGCGTTTCTGCATTCGATGGTCCGTACGATCGTGGGCACGCTTGTCGAGATTGGCATGCATCGCCGTGAACCCGAGTGGATGCGCGAGGTTATCAATGCTCGCGACCGTACCGCTGCGGGTCCCACGGCTCCTGCCTGCGGCCTTACGTTTATGGGCGTGGATTACGATCCCGCCGAGCTTGTCGTGCTCGAGTAGGGGAGGGCTCGACGCGTCGTGCGTCGACACCTGTCATCTGTGGGCTGCGCGTGTGCAACATCTGTTCTTGGCGTGCAATACAACCAGTGTCTCATTGCTTTTATTGCCGGGGTGTACCATGAACCACGGTTTGATTCATTGCTGTCGAGAGGACGGATAATTTGGTTCGACGTGGCTCGCATCCGCGACTTTCGGTGATCCTTGTGGTAGAAGGTTCGCCCAGCTATGCGATGCGTGCGCTCGAGAGTATCCAGAACCAAGACCTCTACGATTTGCAGATTGTCGTTGTCTGCCGCGATGCTGCGCCCGGTGTGCGCCATTCGCTTCAAGTTGCTGCCGACAGGGACATCCATATTGATTTGATTGACGTCGAGGACGCGAAGCGCGGCGCGTGTCTTCGTGCCGGTTTTGCTGCCTCGCGCGGCTCTCAAATCATCGCCATGAACGCCGATGAGTGGTTTGCTCCGCAATCCCTTTCCAAGATGGTCGATATCGCGTGCGATACTGCGGCAGACATAGTGTTCCCCACGGTGTCGCTCGATCGCTATGATGCACATCGAGAGCGCCATTCGCGCGTCTTGGATGCTACTCATATTTCCATTGATAGCAAATCTTCGATGGTGGCCGGGCTGCCCCAGCTGATTTTAGGCGGCCTAGTCGTTCAGACCTCTGGCGTGATGTATAGCCGTCTGCTGTTTGAGGCATGCCTGTCACACGGCAAGGCGTACCGTACGGTTGAGTTTATGGCATATGCGCTCTCGCAGGCGCAGCGCGTCTCCGGCTGCGGCGACGCTTGTTTCCACGCGGTGGCGCCTAAGCTTACAGATGCCTTTGATCCCACCATGTATGCTAGGGTAGCCGATGACGCCCGAGCGCTCGACGAGCTTGCGGACTCACTCTCGGAAGCAGATAGCGGTGGTCGGCTCAAGCTGGCAAGCCAAAAGTTCTACTTTGCCGGACTGGTCGCCTGCATCGAGAATTTGTGTCTGAGCCCGCATGGGGTGTCGTCAATCGAGCGTTCCGCCCGCATGCGTGATATGCTCGAGGCGCCTAGAACCCGTCAGATGGTCGCCGCGCTCAAGGACAACCATCGGGGACTGGGTCTGTTGTTTGGGCCGATCGCCAGCGCCAAGCCCGCGCGCTGCGTGATGTGTACGCATCTGGCAGCTTTTCTTAACCGGACGGGCGCAAAAACCGCCTAAACGGCTCATTACGAAACAAACTTGCATAGAATTGTTTCGAAATGCGTTCTTATACACAAAAGCCTTCAAATAGCGTTAAACTATTCAATCACTGATTGATTGTCTCCGCCATCTTTTGGAGAGAGGGTTTGTATGGCTAAAAAACGCAATGGGCGCCAGGATGCCATTAGAGATATTGTGCGCAATAAGGATGTCCGCACGCAGCGCGTGCTGGTTGATGAGCTCCGTGCTATGGGCTTTGATTGCACGCAGGCGACTGTCTCTCGCGATATTGCCGACATGGGGCTGCGTAAGCTCCCCGAGGGCATCTATGTTCTGGCAGAGGACTTGCACCTGCAGCGTATGGTTTCCGAGCTCGTAACGGGCGTCCTGCGTACCGATAATCTGGTTATGATCAAGGCTCAGCCTGGCACGGCTTCCGGCATCGCCGCCGCCGTTGATGCGGCAGAGTTGCCCGATGTGCTTGGCTCGCTTGCCGGCAACGATACGATTTTGGTTATTGCCCAGACGGCCGAGGACGGCGAGCGTCTCGAGGCGCTGATCAATAAGCTGAGCAATTCTCGCAAGTAGGCGTGCGGGTCGTGCGCTCGGCATTGTGTGCGCTGACATAGTGGCTTGTAAGGGGTATCGACGTTGGTCGGTACCCCTTTTTGTTTGCCGGTATAAAGACCGCCCACCAGGTCGCTTCAAACTAAAAGGCCCCGAGCAGTTCAATAAGCTGCTCGGGGCCTTGTTGGCTTTAGTCGCGTACTTCTTAGCCGACCGTATCGTCAGGCGTGGGCGAGGGGTCGGGAGTGGGCGTGGGCGTAGGAGTGTCGCCATCGCCGCCGGTCGAACCACCAGTGGAGCCGCCCGTCGAGCCACCGGTCGTACCGGTGCCGCCGGTGGTGTCGCCGCCCGTGGTCTCGGTGGTCGTGGTCGTCGTGGTAGTCGTTGTGGTGGTTTCCTCTTCGTCTTCGTCCTTGTCCTTGTCGTCGTTCTCCGACTTCTTGGTGTTGTTGGTGCCGTAGAACTTCCAGACGCTGTTGTTCTTGTAGGTGGGCGCCGTTCCGGTCGCAAACTCCTCGCGCTCGGTACCGGTCAGGACGGTGTTCATAAACCGCTTAAAGACAGGCAGGTTGGTGCTGTCGCCCAGCAGGTCCGTGCCGTACTTTTGGATGGGGATCTCGCCCGCGGAATAGCCGGTCCACAGGGCGCACGCCAGCTGCGGGGTATAGCCGCAGAACCACAGGTTGGTGGTGTTGTCGGTGGTGCCCGTCTTGCCGGCATAGGGCTGGTTGACGCTCAGGGCGCCGGCAGCACCCGTACCGCTGCCCTTCATGACGCCGGACAGAACATCGGTGACCGCGGCGGCCTCGCCCTCGGTAAGCACCTGTGAGGGATTGTCGGTGTGCTGGTACAGCACCGAACCGGTACGAGAGTCAATCTCGGTGATGGCGATCGGCTGGCGATAGTAGCCGCCGTTGGCAAACGTCGCGTAGGCGGCGGCCATCTCGAGCGGCGAGATCGAGCCGGTGCCGAGGGTCATGACGGGAACGTCCTCGATGTTGTCCTTGGCGGGGTCGATGCCGAGCTTTTTGACGAGCGAGATGATCTTGCTGTTGCCGACGGCTTCTGCCACCTGGATGTAGCCGGTGTTGGAGGAGTATGCCGTCGCCTGCTTAAGCGTGATGTTGCCATAGCTCTGGTTGGCGTAATTTTGGACCTCGGTCGTGGTGCCCTTGGCCTTGAGCGGCGAGTTGCAGTTGAGGGTAACGTTGGGGTTCATGCCGTTTTGGATGGCAGTTGCCAGCGTAAAGGCCTTAAAGGTGGAGCCGACGGGACGCTTGGCCGTGGCATGGTTTACGTGGTTCTCGTCGGCGTTGTAGTCGTAGCCGCCCACCATGCACTTGATGTAGCCGGTCTTGGGGTCGACGACGACCATGCCCATGTCCAGGCCGTCAAGCGAGAGCGTGTCGAGCTGCTCGCGGACGGCATTCTCTGCCACCTGCTGCATCGTGGGGTCGATGGTGGTCTTGACGGTCAGGCCGCCCTTAAAGAGCACGTCGGTCGAGAACTCCTGCTCCAGCAGCTGCTTGACGTAGGAGACAAAGTAGGGCTGCGAGTATACGTCGACGCCGCTGCCCGAGATTTCGGTCACATTGAGGGTGATGGGCTCGGCCTGTGCGGCATCGTGCTCCTCCTGGGTGATGTGGCCCAGGCGCAACATGTTGTCGAGGACCTTGTTGCGACGGGACAGCGCCAGGTCGGGGTTGACCGTGGGGTCGTACTGCGAGGGCGAGTTGGGAAGGCCGATCAACAGTGCGGCTTCGCTCAGGGTGAGGTCGGCGGCGCTCTTGGACAGATAGGTCTCGGCCGCGGCCTCAATACCGTAGGCGCCGTGGCCGTAATAGATGGTGTTGAGGTACATCATGAGGATCTCGTCTTTGGAGTACATGTCCTCCATCTTGACGGCGATGTAGGCCTCGCGCACCTTGCGCTCGATGGTCGAGTCGAACTGCTCCTCCTGCAGGATGGTGTTGCGCACCAGCTGTTGGGTGATAGTCGAGGCGCCTTCGTGCCCGCCGCCGAGGGTTGCCACCGCAGCACGCGCGATACCCCACAGGTCGATACCGCCGTGCTCGTAGAAGCGCTCGTCCTCGACGTCAACGGTGCCCTGCAGCACGTAGGGGGAGACCTCGTCCTTGGTGATGGACTTGCGGTTTTGCGTGTAGAAGCTCGCGATCTTGTTGCCGTTGCAGTCGACGATCTCGGTGGGCTCGCTCACCAGATACGCGTTGGCGTCGGTGTAGTCGGGCAGATCGGACAGCCAGCGGTTGACATTGCCGACCATGCCGATGCCAAACGCCACGCCCGCAATCAGCAGAAAGCCCAAAAACGAGAGTAGGATTATGGGCAGGGCGTGCGTCTTTGAACGGCTGTGTCCCTGTCGTTGGCGAGGACCCATATATTGACCTCCAGGTATGTCGTGCCGGACGGTGGATGTGCCGTCGGGGCAGGATGGACATAAGTTATTACACGATAAACCAAACGGGGCGCGCGAGGCCTCGTGTATGCTGGAAGACGGCATTTTTCAGAGTGAATGCATACCTTGGTAAGGAGTTTGTCGATGGCGATTCGGGCGATGGGGCCGAGCGGACAATACGAGACTGGATTGGATGTTGTCAGTGCGGCGCTGCCCGAGCTGCTGGCGCCGGCGGGCGGACTCGACCAGATGCTTGCGGCTGTTGCGGCGGGCGCCGATGCCATCTATGCGGGCCTAGGCGGTTTCAACGCCCGCGTGAGCGCGCATGGCTTTACGGACGACGAGTTTGCGCGTGGCTGCGACGTGGCGCATGCCCATGGCGTGCGTGTGTACGTGACGCTCAACGTTTTTGTGTTCGACGACGAGTTGGCCGATGCCGTGGCGCTGGGGGCGCATGCGCTGGAGCTGGGCGCCGATGCCTTGATCGTGGCGGATGCCGGGCTGGCTTGCGCGCTGCGCACGGCGATTCCCGGGGTCGAGATTCACCTGTCCACGCAGGCGGGCGTCCATAGCGAGGGCGCCGTGCGACTGGCTGCCGACGAGTTGGGAGTCGAGCGCGTGACGACCGCGCGCGAGCTGACGGTCGACGAGATTGCTGCGCTGTGCGCTACGGGCGTGCCGATTGAGGTTTTCTGCCACGGTGCCATATGCATCGGTTACTCGGGGGCGTGCGAGTTCTCGGCCCTGCGGCGTGGACGATCGGCGATGCGCGGCGACTGCACACAGCCGTGCCGTCTGGCGTACGACCTAGTGGACGAGGCGGGACAGAGCGTTGTCGCCGTCGAGGGAGATCGTCTGCTGTGTCCGCATGACTATCTGGGTATTGCGCATCTGCCCGAGCTTGTAGATGCTGGCGTTGCGTCGCTCAAGATCGAAGGGCGCATGAAGAACCCCGATTACGTATTCAACGTGGTGCGGGTTTGGCGCCGGGCGCTCGATATGCTGCGCGACGGCGCGTGGGACCCCGGTACCGTGGAAGAGCTTGAGCGCGAGCTGGGAAGGTCGTTTAACCGTGGGTTTACCGATGCGTACCTGCGAGGGCGTTCGGGTGCCGAGCTCATGAGCTTTGAGCGTGCGATTAACCAGGGTGTCCGCGTGGGCCGCTTGGTGGCTGTGGGCCACGAAGAGGTGACCGTCGAGCTCGATGCCGCCGTGGCTGCGGGCGATACACTCGAGATCCGGTTTTATCCGGGCGCTGACGCGCAGCCCGATGTGCCCAAGCGCTGGCCTCAGGTGCCCTGTCCGGTGAATGCCGCGGCAGGGGAGCGCGTTGTCGTGCATTGCAAACGCAAGGTGGATGCGGGCTGCGAGGTCTATCTGATTCGCAGCGCCGGTGTGCTGGAGCAGACGGCGACGGTGCTGGAGCGCATGCGGGCCGAGGCGGACGCGGTCGCGCCTGTCGCACGCGTCGTTGAGGTACTGCCCTTTGAGGACGTTGCGGTGGATGGCGGTGCGTCGACGGAGTTGGTGGAGTGCGCGGTTCCCACTCGCATGGTTTTTGCTTGGCAGCTGATGGATGCCGACCCGCGCGGAGAACTCGATTTGTCCGACGCCGTTGTGGTGCTTGACGAGGTGTGCCGCACGGGTGACGCTGACCGGACCTGCTCACTGATGCAGCGTGCCGGGCGCGTCGTCTGCCGCAACCTAGGACAGGTGGTGATCGCTCGCGAGCTGGGCGTGACGTTTGACGTGGCGGCGCCGGTGTTCTGCGCGAATCGGGCCACGCTTACCTGGCTGCGCGGACTTGGTGCGGGGCGGGTGTACTTGCCGGCCGAGTTGCTCGGCAATGATGCGGAGCGTATTGCCGGGCTTGCCGCTTGTTCCGGTGTCTTGGGGCCTGTCGATGCCGACCGTCCCGAGCTCATGGTGTGCGAGCACTGCCTGCTGACCGCCGAGGGCGTCTGCGCCACCGATGCGACGGGGCAGGTCCGTTGCCGCGGCTGCTTGCGTCGTCGGCAGGTGCGCTATCTGGTCGAGCGTGACGGCACGCGTCTGCCAGTTGCCATCGACGCATGCGGCAGGACGAGGATTTTCCTGTCGTAGGTGTTCGGCCGCGCCGTTTTGGTTATCATAAGAGAGTTTATGAACTTCCAGCACCGCCGTATCCGGTGAGGGTGCTATAGCAAAAGGAGGATACCCAATGCTGTCTGTCGACGAGCAAATGCGTATCATCACCTCGGGTGCAGCGCAGATCGTCCCCGAGGCCGACCTTCGCAAGAAGCTTGAGAAGGGCGAGCCCCTCAACATCAAGCTCGGCGTCGATCCCACCAGCCCCGACCTGCACCTGGGCCATGCCGTGCCCCTGCGCAAGATGCGTCAGTTCCAGGACCTGGGCCACAACGTCACCCTCATCATCGGCAACGGCACCGCGCTGATCGGCGACCCCTCGGGCAAGAACTCCACGCGTCCGCAGCTTTCGCAGGAGCAGATCGAGGCCAACGCCGAGACCTACGTGAGCCAGGCTATGAAGATCCTGGATCCCGAGAAGACCACCATCGTGCACAACGGCGACTGGATCCTTTCGATGGACCTGGCCGGCCTGCTGCAGGTGTGCTCCAAGTTCACCGTCGCCCGCATCCTCGAGCGCGACGACTTTACCAAGCGCTACCAGTCCCAGACGCCGATTGCCCTGCACGAGTTCCTGTACCCCGTGATGCAGGCATACGATTCGGTCATGATTAAGGCTGACGTGGAGATGGGCGGCACCGACCAGCTCTTCAACCTGCTCGCCGGCCGCGAGCTCATGGAGAAGATGGGCATGGAGCCGCAGATCGCGCTTACCATGCCGCTGCTCGAGGGCACCGATGGCGTGCGCAAGATGTCCAAGTCCTACGGCAACTACATCGGCCTGACCGATGCTCCCAAGGATATGTTTGGCAAGACGATGTCCATCCCCGATGAGATGATCGGCAAGTACTATCGTCTGGCCAGCTCGCTCACCCCGGCCGAGGTCGACAAGATCGACGCTGCCCTGGCCGACGGTTCCGCCGATCCCTATGAGCTCAAGCGCGCACTGGGCCGCGACCTGTGCGACACCTATCACGGTGCCGGTGCCGGTGACGAGGCTCAGGCCGAGTTCGATCGCGTGTTCAAGGAGGGTCAGCTTGCCGACTTCCCCGAGAAGCATGTCGAGTTGACCGTCAACGACGAGGGCCAGATCTACCTCGCAGGTCTGCTTAAGGACCTGGGCCTTTCGGCCAGCGCCGGCCAGGCCCGTCGCGACATTGACGGCGGCGGCGTCAAGATCAACGGCGAGGCGGTGGCTCCCAAGAGCTACAACATCGATCCGAGCGCCCTCAAGCTGGGCGACACCCTCTCCGTAGGCAAGCGCAAGGGCTTTAAGTTGATTTAACGAGCGAGTTGACCTTACAAGTTGCAATAAGGCCGCAGCCGGGATTCCCGACTGCGGCTTTTTTGGTTACGACGATCCCTTGGGGACGGAGGGATCATTTGGCGGTGCCGTTAAGCGGAAGGGGTGTTAGCGGGGCTTCCTTTTGGGCATACAATGGCTGTTGGCTTGCTGCGGTGAAGGCCTGTCCGCTCCGCAGCTGTTTTCTACGGTTAAAGGAGTATGTATGTCCGTTGAGGTCATGAGATCTGTGATCGATGCTGCCGAGGGGCGCGTGCCCGTCGACGCGCTGTTTACCAATGCGCAGATCGTCGACGTGTATGGTCAGCGTGTGGCGCCCGGCAGCGTTGCCGTCAAGGACGGTGTGATCGTCGGCGTGCTCTACGATGGTCGCGACGATGCCGCTGGCACCTACGAGGCAACTGAGGTCATCGACTGCCAGGGTCGCTATCTCGCTCCCGGTTTTATTGACGGGCATCTGCACATTGAGTCCTCGAACATCCGCCCCGCCGAGTATGCGCGCATGGCGGCGACGCGCGGTACCACCACCGCCATTGCCGACAGCCACGAGATTGCCAATGTTGCCGGTCTCGACGGCTTGCGCTTTATGATTGAGGACGGCCGCCGCGCGCCCATCTCCATCAAGTACATGATGCCTTCGTGCGTGCCCGCGCTGCCCGACGAGCAGGCCGGCGCCGTGATTACCGCCGCCGATATGCAGGAGTTTTTTGCCGAGCATCCGGGCGACGTTTTTGGTCTGGGCGAAATGATGAACCTGCCGGGCGTCTTTATGGCCGACCCCGAGACCTGTGCTCGCATCGATGCTGCCAACCAGACGCCGTCCAAGCAGGTTGATGGCCACGCGCCGCTCGTTGCCGGCAAGGACCTCAACGCCTATGCCGCGGCGGGTATTATCGCCGACCACGAGTCGACGATTCCCGAGGAGGCGCTCGATAAACTGTCCCGCGGCATGTATGTGATGCTGCGTGAGGGCACGTGCAGCCATGACCTGGCCAACCTGTCTCCGATGCTGCTGGAAAACCCCGCCCGCGCCCGCCGCTGCTGCTTTGCGACCGACGACCGCGCTCCCTCCGACGCGCTTTCGACCGGCATGATCGACAACGCCTGCCGCGTGGCCATCGAGGCCGGCGTCGACCCGGTGGTCGCCATCTCTATGGCGTCCCTTTCCACGGCTGAGGCGTTTGGGCTAGATCACGGCTGCCGCGACCCGCACGAACTACGCGGTGCGATTGCCCCGGGCAAACGTGCCGACCTGCTGGTGCTCAATGACCTGACGTTTGCCACGGCTCCGCATCGCGTATATGCCGCCGGTGCTCTGGTGGCGCAGGACGGCACCTTTGTGGGCGAGATTGCACCCGAGATGGCCGAGGTTACGGCCCTTGCCGATGAGCTGCGCGCCTCCGTTAAGCTGCCGAAGCTTTCGCTCGACGTATTCGACTATGCCTTTAAGCCGGGCGAGGCCGTGATCGACGTGGTGCCGGGTAAGGCCATCACGGGTATGGCTCGCCCCGAGAGCGCCGAGGGCCTGCGTCGCATTATGCTGATTGAGCGCCATGGCCGCGGCGTGTCGCTGCAGGCCGAGGGCGCCGACGGCGATGGCCCCGCTGGCCTGGGCCTGGTCGGCAAGCATATCGGTCGCGGCTGGGTGCGTGGCTTTACCATCACCGGTGGCGCCATTGCCTCCACAATCGGCCACGACTCGCACAACGTGTGCGTGGTGGGCGACAACGCCGCCGATATGATGGCTGCTGTCGAGGCCGTGGGCCAGGGCGGTCACGTGCTGGTGCGCAACGGCGAGGTCGTGGCTCGTATTCCGCTGGCGCTCGGCGGCCTGATGAGCGAAGGCACGGCTGAGGACGTTGCCGCGCAGCACGACGACTTTATGGTCAAGGCGCGCGCCATGGGTATTGAGCCGCCGCTCGACCCCATCATGGGCATCATCTTCCTGCCCCTGCCGGTCATCCCGACGCTCCGCATCCGCCCCGAGGGTATGTTCGACGTCACGACCTTCACCTACGCCGACTAGTCATCGGGGACGTTTTTAAACGACTGGCCGTCGGGGTGGCGTGTCGCCTGACGCCGCGACCGTAGGACCTCTGGCATGTGTGAGCTATTTGCCAGGTCCTTGTAACGTTTACGCCCGCGGAGTCTTATTTGAGCTCCCTTTGGGTACGTTGGAATCGGATACACGTTCGATTCCAACAAGCCCGAAGGGAGCTTTTCTATGTTTAAACTGATTGCATCCGATATGGACGGCACACTGCTTGACGAAAACGGCCAGGTGCCTCCCGAGACCTACGAGCTGATTCTGGCGCTACACGAGCATGGTGTGCATTTCGCCGCATCGTCAGGCCGTCGCTACGATCGCCTGTGCGAGTTCTTTGCGCCCGTTCGCGACAAGATGGACTTTGTCGCAGCTAACGGCGCCCAGGTCTACGCCGACGGTAAGATGGTAGACCGTGAGGTGTATTCGCACCTGGCGATTCGAAGGCTTGCCCAAGCCGTTAGGACGTTTCCCAATCTGCATCTTGCGCTTTTTGACCGAACCAAGTCCTTCCTGCTCGATGACGAGTGCAAGTTCGTGCGTGAGGTCGATAAGGACCTTCCCAATGCCGAGCGCATTTGGGAGCTGCCCGATCCCAGCGTAAATATCATCAAAGCGAGTATCTTTTGCGACGACAGTGCGGTTATGGACAGTGCGTACGTGCTACAGCGCGAACTTGGTCAGCTCTTTACTTTTGCGCCTTCGGGCAACGCGTGGATTGATGCCATGCAGCCCGGTGTGTCGAAGGCCTCGGGCATCGCACAGCTCATGGAGCACTATGGCGTCGAACGCGACGAGGTCATGGCGTTTGGCGACTCGATGAACGACTACGAGATCATTCGCTTTGTCGGCACGGGCTGCGCGATGGAAAACGCACGCCCCGCGCTCAAGGCAGTCGCCGATCGCGTGGTGGGGTGCAACCGCGACCACGCCGTCCAGCAGGAGCTCCGTCGCGTGCTGGAGAGTCTCGCCTAATTCGGCAGATGGGGACAGTCCTTGCGGCGCCCCGCGAAGAGTGTCCCCAAATTAGCTACCCTGCCGGGTTGCTGCTGCTAGGCGAGGGCGGCCATGATGGTGCGGGCTACGCCGTCGTGGTCGTTGTCGAATTCGGTGATGGCGGCTGCTGCCTCGCGGTCCTCCGGCTCGCCGTTGACCATCGCCATGCCGTGACCCGCTGCCTGCAGCATGGGGATGTCGTTGATGTTGTCGCCAAAGGCCCAGGCATCGGCAAGGGACTCGCCCAGATGCTCGCACAGCCACGTCAGGGCCGTTCCCTTGGTAGCGCCCGCACCCATAACCTCGATATTCATTTCGTACGAGCGCGTGACCTCGATGCCGTCGAGCGTGCCGAGTGCCGCCGCGATGGCGTCGCGGTCTGCCGGGTCGTGCCAGTACATGGCGATGCGCTCGAGCGTCTCGACCTCGTCGATCTTGCTGTCGACATCCATGTCGATGGGCGTGCGCGTTCGTCTGAGCGATCCGGCGATGTGCGGGTCGCCGCCGCAGAACTCGTCCAGGCGCTCGTAGAGCGAGCGGGGGAGGAAGCACTGGCCGTCGGCGAAGATGTCGAAGGTGACGTCGTGGCCGGCGGCAATGTGATGGATGCGGTGGGCCATGCCGCGATCGAGCGGACGGCTCAGGATACACGTGGCGCGCGAGGCATCGGTGGGCACATCGTCATCGAGCTGCCAGACGCTGGCGCCGTTGGCGCAGACCGCGTAGTGCACGGCGGGGTGGGCGAGGATAGGCTCAAAGACGCCCGACAGCGGACGGCCCGTGCAGGGCACAAATTCAATGCCACGACGTGCGAGCTCGTCGAGCATCGCCCAGGTGGCGTCGCTCATCTGCTTGTCGCTCGTCAGCAGCGTTCCATCCATATCGGAAAACACGATCATCTGATGTGGTCCTTTCCAAGAGACATAAAAAGCGTGGCCGAGGGCTTGGGTGCCCTGGCCACGCTCAAGATCTATAACGGTCCGCGTCCTATCGGTCGGCGAGCGGCTTGTACTCCAGCGGCTCGATCACCGGGCGATATGCCGGGCGGATGATGCGGTGTGCGCAGAAGAGCTCTTCCATGCGGTGCGCCGACCAGCCCGCCATGCGCGCGACGGCGAACAGCGGCGTAAAGAGCGTCTCGGGCACGCCGAGCATCTTGTAGATAAAGCCCGTGTACAGGTCGATGTTGGCGCAGATGGGCTTGGTCATGCCGTGGTCGCGCATGACCTGCGGGGCCAGGCGCTCGATGCGCTCGATGAGTGCGAACTCCTCGCCCAGGTCCTTCTTGGCTGCCAGCGTGCGCGCGTAATGACGGCAGACCTCGGCGCGCGGGTCGCTCAGCGTGTAGACGGCGTGGCCCATGCCGTAGATGAGGCCCGTGCCGTCGAAGGCCTGCTTGTCGAGGATCTTGCCCAGGTAGGCTGCGACCTCGTCCTCGTTTTCCCAGTTGGAAACATGTGCGCGGATGTCCTCGTGCATCGACACGACCTTGGCGTTGGCGCCGCCGTGGCGCGGGCCCTTAAGCGAGCCGATGGCCGCGGCGTAGGCAGAATACGGGTCGGTTGCCGAAGACGACAGCACGCGGCATGCGAACGTGGAGTTGTTGCCGCCGCCGTGCTCGGCATGGAGCATAAGCATCACGTCGAGCAGCATTGCCTCGTCACGGGTAAACGCCATGCCGCCGCGCAGCACCTGCAAAATGGTCTCGGCGGTAGAGAGGCCGGGCGTGGGGTGCGGCACGTGCACCTCGGAGCCGCGGCGCTTGGCGACCGAGGCCATGTGCGCGAATGCGGCGATGCGGGGGAGACGGGCGAGCATGGAAATGGCAACGTCGATCTCGTGCTCGGGCGTGATCACGTCGGGCTCGGCGTCGAAGGCATAGAGCAGCAGCACGGCGCGCTGAAGCACGTTCATGATGCTCGACGACACCGTGGTCATCGGGAACTCCTTGACGTACTCGTCGCTCAGATGCCTAAACGCACCCAGGCGCCCGCAAAAGCCTTCGAGCTCGTCTTTGTTGGGCAGCGATCCCGTGATAAGCAGATAGGCGACTTCCTCGTAGCCGTAGCGATTCTCTGCCTGGGCATTGTTGACCAGATCCTCGATGCTATAGCCGCGAAGCGTGAGCTTGCCCTGATCGGGCACGACCTTTCCGTCGACCTTGTTGTAGCCGTGCACATCCGAGATACGAGTGAGGCCCGCGACCACGCCCGAGCCATCGGCATTGCGCAGGCCGCGCTTGACATTGTGCTCGACAAACAGGCCCTCGTCATAAGGGTCGGTCGGCAGGCCGTAATACAGGTTTTCGCTCTCGGGCGCTATCTGGCGGCTTGCCTCGTAGTCTAGGACCAGGCGGCTCAGATGGTCGTCGAAGCGGTAGTAGATTTTCTTGGCATCGTAGGCCATGCGCGCTCCTCTCCGGGCCGCGTCGGGACGGCGCGCTTGGGCGCGGATGCGCCAGGCTGTCCCCGGGCGGCTTGTTCGCTACAGGCGGTACATAAAGTTAAAGACGTCCTCGCGCTGGATAGACACGTTGACGCCCGAAAGCTCACCGGCCTCGGCCAGAGCCTTCTGCAGCTCGGCAAAGTCGAGCTTGGACTCGGCGGTGTCGGCCAGCATGGTCATGGTGAAGATGTCCTCGATAATGGACTGCGTGATGTCGCGGATGTCGACGTTGGCCTCGCCCAGGACACGGGTGACGCCGGCGACGATGCCGGGGCGGTTCTTGCCAAGGACGGTGATGACGATGCGGGAGGACGAGATCTCGGCCATGGGAAACCCTTTCGCGTG
>CAKUFT010000036.1 GCA_934650095.1 uncultured Collinsella sp. | reverse complement strand
GGTTCCATGGAGCCCAAGGTCCGCGCCGCCATCAAGTTCGCCCGTTCCCGCAAGGGCCGCACCTGCATCATCGGCGCCCTGGACAAGGCCGCCGAGACCATGGCCGGCCTCTCCGGTACCCGCATCCACGAGTAGTTTCTACTCTGTTGCCTCTCTCGTGGGCGCTAGGCAAAGCGCCCACAAACTAGCCTCTCTTCATGAGCCCCGCAGTCCGCTCCGACTGCGGGGCTTTTGCTGTTGAGTTGGCTGTTGGCGAGGGAACGCTGGTGGGGGGCTTTTACTATCCACCTAGTCATTGGGGACGTTCTTAAACGACTAGTCAAAAGGGACACTCTTGTCGCGAGCAAGCCCGGCACTTGGGGACAGCTCTTTTCGGCTATTCGCAAAGACTGTCCCTAACGACTAGTCGTTTAAGAACGTCCCCAATGACTAGTAGTAGGCCCACATGGCTTCGACTTCGTTGAGGACCTCTACGACGCCCCAGCGGCGGGCGCTGCGGCTGGCCGAGTTGGGGTCGTAGACGCCAATCTGGTTGGCGTCGTCGATACCGTAGAGCACGATGTAGTGACCCACGTTGGTAAAGGTGCCGGGGCGCACTGCGGCGATGATGGGCGCACCCGAGCGAAGTGCCTGGGTCATCGAGTCGCGATCGTTATAGAGCTGCGTTCCGTTGAGCCCCAACTGCCACGCGCCACTTGTCATAAACGACCACTCGGTGGCACCGGTGGGGGCGTAATTGCCGGCTTCGGCCAGTGCGCATATATCGACCGGCGTCTTATCGGTGTGGCCGGTCTTAAATATGTAGACCATGGTAAGGCAGGTGGGGCCACAGGCATTTTCGCGAATGGTGCCGCCGGCGTAGGGGAGCTCCGACCATGCGGGATCGATCTGGTAGATATGAGGCATGGTGCCGGCCTGCCATTGCGACCGCGGGGTCGAGAACGCAAACGAATAACCGGGAGCGACCGGGGCCTTGAGCAGCTTATCCTCGGCGGTCGGTTCAAGACCGGCTGAGCCGTGAGAGATGCAGGACCCCAAGAACAAAAAGGCCAGGCAGGCGGCAATGGAACAAAGCGCAAGGCGAAGGCGGCGGACTGGCAGTCCATGGCTATTGGCATGTGGTGCGGGACGAGAGCCCGAGCTGCCGCGGCCGCGTTGGGGTTGCGAAAAGGAGCGCTTAACGTAGTAGTCGGTCTTACGGCGATCATAGCGGCGTGGCTGCGATGCGTCGGCCTGGCGTTGGCGCGTGCCCGCGCTTACGTTGCTTGGCTGTTTCACAGTACCGCTCTGTTGCCGGGACGAAGCCCCGGGCCGCTCTTGTGGCCGTTGCGGACTGTCGTTGTCGGAGGTGCTTCTGGGCGTTGGCGTAGTGCGACCGGCAAGGCGCACACTTTGTGGCCGCTGGTCGCCATCGTTGTATCCGTATGCCATTCGAATCACCTTGCCTCGTGTGTAACTTGTCTATCCTACATAAAAAGATGTACGACGCATGGGTATGTGCGCCAAAAGCCCTACAAACGGTATGAACGTTGCCGCGCCGCGCGTCGGCTGCTGTGGCGGCGTCGGTTCAAAGACAGGCAAATGGGCATCCAAGACAAATGGTCTCCCCAGCCGTTCGTCCCAAAAACGGCGCCGTTCGTTACGCGGTTTTGCCTTCGGTCGAGCTATAGGCGGTGCCGCGGCTCCAAGGCCGTATTGTAAAGCCACGAAATAAAAACGCGCAGCTAGACAAGCTACGCAAGGGGTGACGCCAAGGGGCGTCAAAAAGGAAAGGAGGGGAACAATGGCGGACAAGAACGCAGAAGTTGCAGTCGAGGATAACGGCGGCATGAAGAAAACGCTCTCGCTCTGGAACTTCTTTACCATCGGCTTTGGTGCCATCATAGGCACCGGCTGGGTTCTGCAGGTCGGCGACTGGATGGTCGTGGGCGGCGGCCCCGTTCCCGCTATGATCGCATTCCTCTTGGGTGCAATCTTCCTCGTGCCCGTCGGAGCTGTTTTCGGTGAACTCACGGCTGCCATCCCCATCTCGGGCGGCATCGTCGAGTACGTCGACCGTAGCTTTGGCCGTACGCTGAGCTACATCACCGGATGGCTCCTGGCTCTGGGCAACGGCATCCTGTGCCCGTGGGAGGCCATCGCCATCTCGACCCTCGTGTCCGAGATGTTCGGCAGCCTGCCCGGTCTTGAGTGGCTGCGCGCCGTCAAGCTCTACACCATCCTGGGCGCCGACGTTTACTTGTTCCCGACGCTGATCGCGCTCGGCTTTGCAGTCTACGTCATCTTCCTCAACTTCCGCGGTGCCAGCTCGGCCGCCAAGCTCCAGGCCTTCCTGACCAAGGCTCTGCTCTGCGGCATGCTGCTCGCCATGGGCGTCTCGCTGTTCACCGGTTCGCCGGACAACGCCATGCCCGTGTTCTCCCAGGTCACCGGTGCCGGCGGCGGCAAGGCCGCTACCGAAAGCACCAGCCTGTTCGCCGGCATCGTGTCGGTTCTGGTTCTGACCCCGTTCTTCTACGCCGGCTTCGACACCATTCCTCAGCAGGCTGAGGAAGCAGCCGAGGGCCTCAACTGGAACAAGTTCGGCAAGATCATCTCCCTGGCTCTGCTGGCCGCCGGCGGCTTCTACATGGTCTGCATCTACTCGTTCGGCACCATTCTCGACTGGCACGAGTTCGTTAAGAGCCCGGTTCCCGCGCTCGCCTGCCTCAAGGGCATCAACATGCTCCTGTATCTGGCCATGCTCGTCATTGCCACGCTTGGACCCATGGGCCCGATGAACTCCTTCTACGGCGCCACGAGCCGCATCATGCTCGCCATGGGCCGTAAGGGCCAGCTGCCCGAGAAGTTCGCCGAGGTCGATCCCAACTCCGGCGCTCCCAAGCTCGCCTGCGTCGTCCTGGGCGTCATCACCGTCGTCGGTCCGTTCCTGGGCAAGAACATGCTCATCCCTCTGACCAACGTGTCGGCTCTCGCCTTCATCTTCTCCTGCGGCATGGTCGCCCTCGCTTGTCTGCGCATGCGCTTCACCGAGCCCGACCTGCCTCGTCCCTACGAGGTGCCCGGCGGCAAGTTTGGCATCGGCCTCGCTATCGCTGCCTGCGCCATCATCATCGGCCTGCTCGTGATTCCGTTCTCTCCCGCCTCTCTCAACATGGTGGAGTGGAGCATCGTGATCGGCTGGCTGGTCGTCGGCCTGGCTCTCATGGCCTTCACCAATTCCCGCAAAAAGTAACGCCTAGCCGGGGCGGATCAGGTGCGCGGGACCCTCTCTTCTGCGCACCGAACCCGGCACCACTTGGGTAGCTTTGTGAGGCCTTAACCCAACACGGCCTCGCCCACTATATGGATCCATAAGGAGGAACCATGTCCACTAAGTATGCAATCGTTGGCGGCAAGCTCATCGACGGCACCGGCGCCGAGCCGGTCGAGAACTCTCTCGTTCTCGTCGACGACAACGGCAAGATCGAGTATGCCGGCGCCATGCAGGACCTTCCCGAGGGCGTCGAGGTTATCGACGCCGCCGGCAAGACCGTCCTTCCCGGCCTGATCGACACCCACCTGCACTTCTCGGGCAACCTGACCGACGATGACACCGACTGGGTCATGCAGCCACTCCTCGAGAAGCAGGCCGTCGCCGTCAAGCAGGCCTATGACTGCCTCACCCACGGCCTCACCACCGTCTGCGAGATCGGCCGCTTTGGCATCCAGATTCGCGACTGCATCGACAAGGGCGTCTTTAAGGGCCCGCGCGTTCTGGCTACCGGCCTTGGCTTCTGCCGCGTTGCCGGCCACGGCGACTCCCACCACTGCACCCAGGAGCTCAACAAGGAATCGCACCCCTGGGGCGACCAGGTCGACGGTCCTTGGGATCTGCGTAAGGCCGTTCGTCGTCGCCTGCGCGAGAACCCCGATGCCATCAAGATCTGGGCTACCGGTGGCGGCATCTGGCGCTGGGACTCCGGCCGCGACCAGCACTACTGCTCCGAGGAGATCCAGGCCGTGGTCGAAGAGGCCAAGATGGTCGGCATTCCCGTGTGGAGCCACTGCTACAACAACCACGCCGCTGCCTACGATTCCGTCCGCTTTGGCTGCGAGCAGCTGATTCACGGCTTCGACATCGATGAGCGCACCATGGACCTCATGGCCGAGCAGGGTACCTTCTTTACCCCGACGATTGCCTTCCTGCCCACCTGGTACTCCACCTATCCGCCCGTCTACGTCCCCGAGCTGCACGACAAGTACGAGGGCACCCTGGTCGAGAAGGAGCTCCAGCGCAACTACGACTGCCTGCGCGAGGCCAAGAAGCGCGGCGTCGTCATGACGATCGGCTCCGACTCCTTCTCCTTCGTCACCCCGTACGGCAACTGCTCCATCGAGGAGATGTACGAGTTCGTCGACAAGATCGGCTTCACCCCGGTCGAGACCATCACCTGCGCCACCCTCAACGGTGCCAAGATGTGCCACATCGAGGACGAGACCGGTTCCATCGAGGCCGGCAAGTGCGCCGACCTGCTGGTCGTCAACGGTGACGTTGCTGCCGACATCCACGTGCTCAACACCGACAACATGGACGTCATCATGAAGGACGGTTGGATTGTCGAGGCCGGCACCTTCGGCGAAGCCAACAAGTACAGCGCGTAGGCTACCGTTCGTCGATGGCTGGATGTAAATCAAAGAAATTGATTGCATAATGCAATGGAGAGGGTCGCTTGCGGCCCTCTTTATTGCTATGGGTGCGTTAGTCAGAAGGGGATGACGGTGGATTTCAATAGGCTGATCTTGGGCAAAAGCTATAACTCGACCAAGGTCTTTCGTACCGCTCAGCATGTGGTCCAGGCTATTTTGCTTGGCGTTGTCGTTCCGCTGCTCATCCTGCTGCTTATCTGGGATTTAACCGATAATCCCAATCCCGTTCCGGCCGTTGTCGTCATTGCCGGCTTGGTCATGCTGTGCTTTTTCTTCTCGTATGTCTTTGTGGTGCCCGACGACCTCACGTCGAGCGCTACCGACCGCACGCTCGCCATCGCCTCAAAAATATTCGCCTATACTTCGCGCGGCTTAACGCCCGAGGCGGCCCTGGGTGCCTCCAAGATCATCCTGTCCGAGACCTTTGCCTCGGCCATTTGCTTTACCGACGGCAGGCAGGTGCTGGCAAGCTGGGGCGAGGATTCGGCAAAGTGCCCCGCCGGCACCCCGGTCGTGCTCAAGACCACGCTCAACGTGATTGAGTCTGGCGAGCAGAGTGTGTTTTCGCGCGACGCCTCGTCCGAGACGGGTGGCTACTTTCCCCGCCTGCGCGCCGGCATTGTCGCGCCGCTTACCGTGCGCGGGCATTGCGTGGGCACGCTCGAGCTGTACTATCCCCGCCTGAGCAGCATCGATATGCGCCAGACGGCCCTTGCCTCGGGCTTTGCTGACCTCATTTCCACGCAGCTCGCGAGCTTTGAGCTCGAGCGCCAGGACGAGCTCACGGCCCGCGTTGAGCTGCGCGCCCTGCAGTCGCAGGTCGATCCGCACTTTCTGTTCAACACCATCAGCACCATCGTGTCGCTCGTGCGAACCGAGCCCGACAAGGCCAGGTCGCTGCTCATCGACTTTTCCAATTATTACCGTCAGACGCTTTCTGACTCCGATACGCTCACCACGCTCGAGCACGAGGTGGAACAGGGCACTCGTTATATCAATCTTATGCAGGCCCGTTATGGCGACGGCCGTCTGCGCGTTTCGGTCGATATCGACTTCGAGGTGCGCGACAGCATGGTGCCGCCGTTTATCTTGCAGCCGTTGCTCGAAAACTGCATCAAGCACGCGCAGCGCGAGACCGAGCCGCTTTCTATTCATGTAAGGGCTTTCGAGACCGATGACGGCCTGGAGATTATCGTCGAAGATGACGGCATCGGCATGAGCGAGGAAGTCTGCGCTCATCTGTTCGAGCAGCATAGACGGGAGGAGCCCGAGAGCATTACTGCCGACGGCTCCATTAAACGAGGCTGTGGGCTGGCGCTCTTTAACGTTCTTCAGCGCATCCATTTCTTTTACGGAGAAGATTCCGGCATGCGCGTGGAGTCCCAGGAGGGCGTGGGGACGCAGGTCATCGTTGAGTTGAATGGTGAACCGCATGAGCCGGCGCCGATGACGGCGTAGCATGCGAGTGTATTGAGAAGAGAGGAAGCGGACATGTCCGAGGGCTGGAACATCCTAGTGGTTGATGACGAGCCTCCCATTAGGGCTGAACTACGCTATCTGTTAGAGAGGGATGCGCGCGTGGGACAGATTGCCGAGGCGGGCAATGTTACCGAGGCGGTGGAATCGATTCTGTCGAACAAGCCCGACGTGCTGTTCTTGGACATTACCATGCCGGGCCGCTCGGGGATTGAGCTTGCCGAGACGTTGCAGAACCTAAAAAGACCGCCGCTGGTGGTCTTTGTGACGGCGTTTGCCGAGTACGCTGCCGATGCTTATAACCTCGATGCCGTCGACTACGTGGTCAAGCCCGTTGAGGACGCGCGCCTGACGAAGGCACTCGACAAGATTGAGGCTGCCTTGGGCGTCCGCCGCGTCGTCCAGGCTCCGCGCCAGCCGCTGCGCTTGACGGCAGATCGCGGGGGCAAGAAGGTGTTCATTCCCGTTGCGGATGTCTGTTACTTTGAGGCGCGCGCCGATTTTTGCAACGCCATCTGTCCCGAGGGGACGTACCTCATCAACGAATCGATTTCCTCGCTTGAGCGGCGCTTGGCGCTCGAGGGCTTCATCCGCGTCCATCGCAGTTATCTGGTCAATTTGGAGGACGTGCATAACGTTGAAGTCGGCTCCACGGGCCTGATGGAGTTGAGGCTCGATCGCGTGGACTCGACGGTGCCGGTGTCCCGTCGTCGCGCCGCCGAGGTCAAGTCGCACTTGGGGCTTGCATAAGAGCCCGCGTGTCATCGTTTGGCACCGTAGGTTTGGCATGGCTGTGGGGTGGGCATAATGGATTGCATCGAATGAAATCGAAAGGATTATCATGCCTGCGCTTATCACCCATCATTTGTTTGGCGAGGAAAGCATTGACCGTCTTCCGCAGGGCGTCATCACGTCCGACGAGGAGCGCATCGCCTTTATCCTGGGCAACCAGGGTCCCGACCCGTTTTTCTTCCACATCCTGACGCCCCGCGTTTCCGACTGCACGCTGCTGGCGCAGGTTATGCACCGCTCGCGTATGTCGCGCCAGTTCTCGTGCCTGCGCGACGGCGTGTCTCATCTGCTTCCGCGCGATGCCAACCTGGGCCGCGCCTTCGCGCTGGGTCTGCTGTCGCACTACGTGCTCGACCGCAATGCGCACCCCTTTGTCTACGAGCAGCAGTTTGGCATCGTGGAGTCCGATCTCGATCTGGAGGATTCGGGCAGCCAGGTCCATGCTGTACTCGAAAGCGACCTGGATGTGCTGATGCTGCAGCTCAAACGCGATGGCGCCACGGTCGAGGACTATCCGCCGGCGGGCGAGATCGTCACCACCGACCGCATCAATCGCGTTGCCGGCGTACTGATGAGCTATGTTGCCGGCCGCGTGTACGGCATCGATATCCCGGCGGGGGAGTACGGTGCCGCCGTCTCGGACATGCAGCTGCTCTACCGCACGATTGAGCCGGCGGGCTCGGCCAAGACGCGTGCAATTGCCCTGGTCGAAGGCATAGTGCACGACTATTCGCTGCTCGATGGCCTTGCCCATCGCGTGACGACCGAGCTGCCCGAGCGTACTGGCAACTTGGGTCATCTGACCTGGAAGAATCCCTTTACCGACGAGGTCTCGAACGAGAGCTTCCCCGAGGTCTTCGATCGCGCGCTGGTCGATTACGAGTGCACGGTTGCACGCTTTATCGAGACCGGTGACATGGAGGCCGTGACCGGCCATGTCAACTACAGCGGCCGCGTGCTCGATGCCGACGAGGAGTTCGACCGCGAGGAATAGCAAGCCAACTCGTCCACGCCTTCCAATAAGTTGCGGTGGAATAGTTCCTGTTTTGGCCTCCGAGGCTTCCAAGCAGGAACTATTTCACCGCAACTGCGTTTGGGATGCGGGTCTGTCCCGCCGACTTGCATGCCCGCGCGTGCCCCTTTGCCGAATCCTTACCAGCGGTTCTGGACAATTGGGGTACGATGAACTAACTGCATATCGGGCGAATACGAAGGGGCCCTGTTCATGAAATACACCAAGCTCGAGCGTAACTGGGTTATGTACGATGTGGGCAACTCGGCCCTCGTGCTGCTCAACACCTCGGTGGTGCCCATCTACTTCAACGCTATCAATACTGGCGCTTCTTCGGCCGACCTGGTGGTCGCCTGGGGCAATGCGCAGACGATTGCCTCGCTGGTCATCGCTATGCTCATGCCCATTCTGGGCGCACTTGCCGACTACGCGGGCAATAAGATCAAGTTCTTCATGGGCTTTTTCCTGACGGGCCTGGTTCTTTGCCTGGCACAGGCCATCCCCATGTCTGCCATGGCGTTTCTGACCGTCTACGTGCTGTGTACCATCGGCCTCAACTCGTCCATGACGTTCTACGACGCCATGTTGCCCGACATCACCACCGACGAGCGTATGGATGCCGTGTCCAGCTCGGGCTATGCGTGGGGCTACATCGGCTCGACCGTGCCCTTCATCGTCTGCCTGGCGCTCATCATGGGCGGTCCGGCCTTGGGCATTCCCACCATGCTCGCCACGCGCCTGTCGTTTATCATCACCGGTGCCTGGTGGCTCATCTTTACCTTGCCACTCATCCGTACCTATAAGCAAAAGTACGGTCGCGAGCGCGGTCCCGAGGACACCATCGGTCGCATCGTGGGCGGAGTGTTTTCCGAGGTGGGACACACCATGCGTGAGATTGCCCACAACAAGACCGTGCTGGTCTACATGATCGCGTTCTTCTTCTACATCGACGGCGTGCACACGGTCATTTCCATGGCCACCAGCTACGGCTCGGCTTTGGGTATCGACTCGACCCAGCTGGTGCTGGCACTGCTCGTCACGCAGTTCGTGGCCTTCCCGTCCGCCATTATCTACGGCAAGCTCGCCGGTCGCGTGGGCACGCTCAACATGATCATGGTTGCCGTCGCCGCCTATATGGGCATCGTGCTCTTTGCCGCGTTCTTCTTAAAGACCGCTTTCGAGTTTTGGGTACTCGCCATTTTGGTCGGCCTGTTCCAGGGTGGCGTGCAGGCGCTCAGCCGCAGCTACTTCGGTCGCATCATCCCCAAGGAAAAGTCTAACGAGTACTACGGCTTCTTTGATATCTTTGGTCGTTATGCAAGCGTTATGGGCACCTTCCTGGTGTCGGTCGTCACCTCGCTGACCGGCAACCCGTCGCTGGGCGTCCTTTCCATTGGTGTGCTGCTGGTCGTTGGCTTTATGCTGCTGGTCCGCCTGTCCCGCATGACTCGGGCGGCAGAGCATGCCGCATAGGAACTTGCCGGTAATTGCGTCCGCCGCGATACTCTTTTGGGGTTATCCGCAATAAACATTCTGACTTTCGAACAATGATTAGCCCAAGTGGGTATGATGGAGTCAGCTAGGTCGCGGGGCGTCGCCTGTGTTTGGCGGCGTCCCGTTTTTGTGTTGCAGGGAGGGTAAGGCATGAACGCCACGGTCGTGATTCCAACGTATTGGGCGGGCGATGACGCTCGCGCAAACGCCCCTGGCACCTATGACCATTCGACACGACTCAACGCCGACAATCCCGAACTCGACCGCTGCCTGGCCTCGCTCGAGCAGGTGCGCGACATCCCGCGCATCATCCTTTTGGTGGTCTGTCCCGTTTCTGCCACAGCCGATGTGTCGCTGCGCGTGCACGAGATTGTCGACGCGCATCCCACGCTCAAGGTCACCGTTGTCACCAACACCCAGGCCTCGCGCATCGCAGACCGGGTTGCTCAGATCGCGCCCAAGGGTTCGGGCGAGTGTGTGAGCCTGCGAGGCTACGGTGCCATCCGCAACATGGGGCTGGCCTGCGCCGCCGTGCTGGGACACGATGCGGTTGTCTTTTTGGATGACGACGAGACCGTCATCGATGCCGACTTTATGAAGCGTGCGACCTATGCTCTGGGGCAGCAGACGCGCCAGGGCTTGCCGATCTTGGTCAAAAGCGGTTATTTCTACGACCGCGATGGATCGCCGCTGGCCCCTACGGACAAGGTGGGCATCTGTCATCGCTGGTGGACCAAGCGCATTGAGTTTAATCGCTGGATGAAAAAGGCACTCTCGGGCACCCGCATCTCGCGCTCCAACTACGTGTGCGGCGGTCTGATGGCCCTGCACGCCCGTGCCTTTACCCGTGTGGCCTTCGACCCGTTTATCACCCGTGGCGAGGACCTCGACTACCTGTTTAACATGCGCATGTTTGGCTACGACGTGTGGTTCGATAACGAGTGGACCGTGCGCCATCTGCCCCCGGAGTCCGAAAAGCGCTCGCCGCGCTTTATGCAGGACGTGTACCGTTGGTACTACGAGCGGGCCAAGCTGACGTTCGCCGCGCACCAGAAGGAACTCATTCCCGTTACGGCGGCGTCGCTCATGCCCTATCCGGGTCCGTGGATCTCGCGCGAGCTCGACGACCGTGTGCGCAAGACCGCCATGGTCCGCAGCGTGTTTACCCGCGAGCACGAGGGCTATCTGCGTATCTGGCGCCATGGTATCGACGAGGCCAAGGCGTATGCGCGCCAAAACGCCGCAAGTTACCTGCGTTTCCAGAGCTTCTGGCCCAAGATCATGGACGGGCTTTGGCGAGACGCACAGCTGATCAGTATCCTGGAGGGGGCCGAATGATCGACCGCCGCGCCCAGCGCGATAGTTCAATATCAATCTTTCGCATCATCGCCGTTGCCTGCGCCGTCTGCGTGCTGGCGTACTTTGTCTTTGCCCTGGCGACCGGTATCGAGCCGATCGCCACGGTGATTGCCTGCGCGCTGCTGTGCATCTTTCTGTGCATCTTTATCTTTTTGACGCTCAATCCCGATTCGGTGCGCTCCCAGTACACCGAGGAGACGCTCTCGGTGGCCTCGGCCATGCTCGAGGACATTAAGGGCGGTCTGACGCAGGAGTCGGCGCGTTTGGTGTGCCAGCGCATTTTGCCCGAGACGCGCGCCATGACCGTCGCCATTACCGACGAGGACAACGTGCTGGCGTGCGCGGGCGAGTTTGAGGAAAAGCTGCTGCCCGATTCTCCCATTCACACGCTTGCCACGCGCTACGTCATCGAGCACGGTATCGTGCAGTCGTTCAACCGCGTCGTGGACGTCGTGGGCTCGGACGGTTCGCACAACCAGGTCCCGGCGGGTATCATCGCGCCCATCAAGGTGGGCGACCGCACCGTCGGCACGCTCAAGTTCTACTACAAGACCCCGCGCGCCGTCGACCGTACCCAGTACGCGCTCGCCTCGGGTTTTGCCGAGATCTTGTCTACGCAGCTCGCCATCCATGAGCTCGAGGTGCAAAAGGAGCTCACGGCCCGCGCCGAGGTGCGTGCGCTGCAGGCGCAGATCAATCCGCACTTTCTGTTTAACACGCTCAACACCATCGCATCGTTTACGCGCACCGATCCGCTGCGCGCTCGCGAGCTGCTGCGCGAGTTCTCATCGTTTTACCGCGCCACGCTCGACAACTCGGGATCGCTCATTCCGGTTTCGCGCGAGGTCGCACAGACCAAGCGCTACCTGACGTTTGAGAAGGCGCGCTTTGGCGAGGATCGCGTGCTGGCGACCTTCGATGTGTCCGAGGATGTGGAAGATACGCTGGTGCCGGCGTTCGTGATCCAGCCGATTGTCGAGAACGCCGTGCGTCATGGTATGGGCGATGACGGCGCCCTGAGGATCGACGTGACCGTTCACCAAGACGGCGAGGATGCAATCTTGATTGCCGTGGCCGATAATGGCGTGGGCATGGATGAGGGTACCGCCGCCAGACTGTTTGACGAGCGCTCCGCCCGTCCCGACGCCAGCTCTCCCCAGGGTGGCGGCGCCGGTGTGGCCATGCACAATATTTCGGAACGCATCCATCGCTTTTATGGGCCACACTCCTATACACGTGTCGAATCGGCGCCGGGCAAGGGCACCAAAGTGCTTCTTCATCTTGATTTGTCAGAGAGCATCTTTGACATTCAAGAGTAAAATAAAAGGCTACGGGCTCAACGTCATGCGACGGATGCCCGGCGTAGTTAGTTGACGAAAGGTTTTATCCCTATGCTGCGTGCGATGATTGTGGATGATGAGGCGCCGGCTCGCTCGGAGCTTCGCTTCTTGCTCGAGCAAACGGGCAAGATCGGCACGATCACGGAGGCGTCGAGCGTTCGCTCCGCCATCGAGATGCTTATGGAAAGTCGCGTGGATGTCGTGTTTCTCGATATCTCGATGCCCGGTGCCTCGGGCCTGCAACTTGCCGAGGCGCTGCATAAGCTCAAAAATCCGCCGGCGATCGTGTTTGTGACTGCGTATAGCGACCATGCGGTCGAGGCATTCGACGTGGATGCCGTCGATTATCTGATGAAGCCTGTCGAGGAAGCTCGCTTGGATCGCGCGATCGAGAAGGTTATGCAGCGCGCCAAGCCGGTCACGGACAGCAAGGTGACCATCGAGCGTATCCCGGTGGAAAAGGGCGGCCGCAAGGTGCTCATTCCCGTGGATGACATTCGCTTTATCATGGCCAAGGACGATTACTCCTGCATCTATACCGTCGATGATCGCTTTTTGTCGACGACCTCGCTGGCGCAGTTTGAGGCCAAGCTCTGCGACTTTGGCTTCTTCCGTGTTCACCGCCGCTATATCGTCAACCTGGCGTGCGTCACGGACGTTGAGACGGTGCCCTCGGGCGCCATCCAGCTGGGCATTACGGGCGTCGACGAACGCGTGCCGGTTTCGCGCCGCCGCGTCGTGCCGCTCAAGAAGGCTCTGAGTCTCTAGCACACTGGCCCCGCAGCCCTGTAGACCCATCGTCTGCGGGGCCGTGGGGCCTTTTTTGTATGTATCTGCCGAATCGTTTTTTGCGGAAGGGATCCCATGAACAGTGCAAGCGCCAAGCGTATCGACATCATCTCGGACACCCACGGCTATTTATCGCCTGCGCTCTTGGATGAGCTTGAGGGCGCAGACCTGATCATCCACGCCGGCGACCTTACGTCAGAGATGGACTACGAGCACCTATGCACCATCGCCCCCGTGCGGGCCGTATTGGGCAACAACGATTACTACCGCGACTACGGCCCCGATGTAGACCGTCTTGCGCTCTTTACCTACGAAGGCCTCAAATTCGCCGTAGCCCACTACCGCGAAGACCTTCCGGTGGGATCCGTAGACGTAGCCATCAACGGCCACACCCACGTAACCAAAGAAGCCCAAGTGGGCCGCTGCCTAGTCCTCAACCCGGGCAGCGCCAGCTACCCCAGAGGCACCCGAGGCCCCACCATGGCCAGAATGCTAGTAAAAGACGGCAAGATTCTAAGCACTAAATTTATTGACTTGGACTAACCGCAACAAAAACGGGGGATGCAGATGCGTCCCCCGTTTCCATTTGAGCCAAAGGCGGAGCTTCAGCAAGATCCTTAGACAAACCCCGCCGCGGAGAACGGGGCCGCCGAGCCGCGAAGCGGCGAGCAACAACAGCGGTTCGAACAATGTGACGGCAGGGAGGGTCTCCGGGGCTGAGGGCGGGGGTTAAGTTTGTCGCGAGTTCCGCACGCAAAGGAAAGCACTTAATGTGCTTTCCGTCTTGCGCAGGACTGTAGAGCAGCAAACTTAACCCCCGCCCTCAGCCCCGGAGACCCTCCCGGAGGGACTGAAAAATTTTTTCAAAAAAGTTGTTGCGCGCCGGACAGACTTCTGTGTATACTAATCCCCGCAGCGCACGCGAGCGGAAACAAACGCGAACGCCTGCCTGGGGAGTTAGCTCAGTTTGGTTAGAGCGCCGGCCTGTCACGTCGGAGGTCGCGGGTTCGAGCCCCGTACTTCCCGCCAACGCAATTAAAGCCACGTCTTCGGACGTGGCTTTTTGCGTTTGATGCACTTTGTTTCGATAGAACGATCGCCCTGGCGCATCTTCGCCCAGAATCCCCGCGCCTTCGGGAACGCAAGTAAAATCTAATAAGTATATTTGTCTGAACAACAGCTTTGTTGCGCAACACCTGTTCAACGAGACAGGGGGTTAGGTTATACTAAATTGCACTGTAGGCCGCATCTGATGCATTTCGCTCCAAGCGCGGCGCTCAGTGGATATCCGATTTACCATTTGGATGTCCTGCGGTCATTTAGCGTCTCGACACAAGCTCGGCCCCGGAGCTCGTTCGAGCTGTTCGTATTCCTTGAAAGGGGAAAAATGGACATATCGAGGAAGACTGATTACGCCCTTCGTATGTTGGCGATGCTTGCCGAGGATCCGGAGCGTTTGCTTTCTGTTCGCACCGCTGCCGAAGAGGTCAATGTCCCGTATTCGTTTGCCCGCTCGATTCAGCACGGTTTGGTCCAGGCCGGTATTGTGGAGAGCCTGCGTGGCGTCCACGGTGGCATGCGTCTCAAGGTCAGTCCGGACGACGTTACCATTCGTCAGGTCGTCGAGGCCGTTCAGGGCCCTATGGTTATGAATGATTGCACCGCACCCGATGGCGACTGTGCACGCATGGGCACGTGCTGCTATCATCCCCTGTGGGCCGGAGCTCAAGCGTTGATGCGCGACTACCTCGATTCCGTTTCGCTCGGCGACATCGTCGCTCACCGCCAGTTCCCGGCCGTCGATTCCAAGTTCGCCGACCGCGACGCGTTTCCCGAGTACGCCGCCTGTGCATGTGCTTGCCGGGAGGAATAGCGCCGCATAAGGAGCATAGATATGATTCAGGACCCCTTTCGTTCGATGATTCGTTCGGAAGGGGTCCTGCGTTATCGCGACCTTCCGTGGCGCCGCACGCGCGA
>CAKUFT010000035.1 GCA_934650095.1 uncultured Collinsella sp. | reverse complement strand
GAGCTGGGCGCGACCTCCAAGAAGCAGATGGGCCAGGTCATGGGCGCTCTGGGCAAGGCCACCGGCGGCAACTTCGACAAGCCGGCAGCAGCCAAGATTGTTGGCGCCAAGCTGGCGTAAGGGCTGGCCGACGCATAGTAGATGTTGAGGGGGCGTGACCATCGCGGTCGCGCCCTTTTTTGATGGCAGCTGAAGGGCACTCATTGGGGACAGACTTAAATGAGTGCCCACTCGTTGGGTACTCATTTAAGTCTGTCCCCAATGAGTGCCTAATGAGTGGGTGAAAGGTTGCGGGTTCTTTACGGGAATGCAGTGTGGGCTGCGGAAATGTGGTTCTTTCCGTACAATAGTTCAACTCGTGTAAACGCAGGGAAGGGACATTCATGGCAGACATGATCGAGATCAAGCATCTCAACAAGTACTTTGGCGACCTGCATGTGCTCAAAGATATCAACCTCACCGTCAAGCGCGGCGAGAAGCTCGTTATGATCGGGCCGTCCGGTTCGGGTAAGTCGACGCTCATCCGCTGCGTCGATTATCTTGAGGAGCCCACATCGGGCGAAGTCATTATCGACGGTGCGCCGCTTACCAAGAAGAATCACCTGGAGATGGCTCGCAAGTACAGCTCCATGGTGTTTCAGCAGTTCAACCTGTATCCCAATATGACGGTGCTCGGCAACCTAACGCTTGCACCCATCAAGCTGCAAAAGAAGAGCAAAGAAGAGGCGACCCAGATCGCCATCGCCGCGCTCAAGCGCGTCGGCATGGCGCACAAGGCCGGCGAGTATCCGCAGAACCTCTCGGGCGGCCAGCAGCAGCGCATCGCCATCGCCCGCGCCCTGTGCACCAAGCAGCCCATCATCCTGTTTGACGAGCCGACCTCGGCGCTCGACCCCGAGATGGTCCAGGAGGTCCTGGACGTTATGATCGAGCTCGCGCAGGAGGACATCACCATGATCTGCGTGACGCACGAGATGGGCTTTGCGCGCCAGGTGGCCGACCGCGTCATCTTTATGGAGGACGGCCGCATCCTGGAGGAGGGCACGCCCGAGCACTTCTTCGATAACCCTGAGAACCCGCGCTGCCGCGAGTTCCTGTCCAAGATTCTGCACTAGGCGCGGGTGATGGACATGACGGATATGACGAGGGCGGCCGTGTCGCGCCGTCACTTTTTGCAGCTGGCTGGCGCCGGCATGCTTGCGCTGACGGGGACCGCGCTTACCGGTTGCGGCAACTCCACCAGCGGCGAGGGTTCCGACAAGGGGTCCAAGCTTGCGGCCATCAAGTCGCGTGGCCATCTGAATGCCGGCGTTAAGAAGGACGTTCCCGGCTATGGCTATTACGACACCGCCAAGGGCCGCTTTGAGGGCATGGAAGTCGATCTGTGCTACCAGATCGCCGCTGCCGTCTTTGGTGTGAGCTACAAGGATGCCCGCGCCCAGGAGCTTGTCGAGTTTACCGACGTAACGCCCAAGACGCGTGGCCCGCTCATCGATAACGGCCAGCTCGACGTGGTCGCGGCGACCTACACCATCACCGACGAGCGCAAGAAGAGCTGGGACTTCTCGACGCCGTACCGCACCGACTACGTGGGCCTCATGGTCAAGAAGCGCTCGGGCTTTACCTCGATTGAGGATCTGGACGGCAAGGTCATCGGCGTGAGCCAGGGCGCCACCACGCAGGGCCTGATTGAGCAGATGATCAAGGACAACGGCTTCCACTGCGAACCCGAGTTTAGGGCCTTTAGCGGCTACCCCATCATCAAGAGTTCGCTCGACGCCGGCAATATCGACGTCTTTGCCATGGACCGCTCCACGCTGGCCGGCTACATGAACGAGACCGTCGAGCTGCTGCAGCCCGAGGTCAAGTTTGGCGAGCAGGGCTACGGCGTGGCGACCAAGAAGGGTTGCGACCTTTCGGCCGTGGTCGATCAGGTGGTCTGCGATCGCCTGGCCGACGGCTGGCTCGATAAAGAGGTCAAGACCTGGGGTCTTGTGTAATCGTTCGTCCAAGGAAGGAATCAAATGCTCGAAGGATTGTTTGACGCCGACCGCTGGTCGACGACATTCCAAAACATGGGGCCCTTCTGGGAGGGCTTTGGCGTGACGCTGCAGGTGGTCGTTGCCGGTCTGCTGCTGTCGCTGGTGCTGGGCACGCTGCTGGGTGTGTTCTCGACCACCCGCTCGCGCGTCCTGCGCGCCATTAGCCGCGTGTACGTGGAGTTTTACCAGAACACACCGCTGCCCGTGCAGGTGCTCTTTATGTACATGGCTGGTCCGCAGTTTTTGCAGGCCATAACCGGCGCCGACCAGCCGGTGCGCATCGCACCGTTTGTGCTGGGCTTTTTGGGTGTGGGCCTGTATCACGCAGCCTACATCTCGGAGGTCATCCGCACCGGCATCGAGGCCGTTCCGCGCGGTCAGATGGAGGCGGCTCAGAGCCAGGGCTTTACGCGCGCGCAGGCCTACTGGTACATCGTGCTGCCCCAGACGTTCAAGATCATCCTGCCTCCGCTGTGCAACCAGGCGCTCAACCTGGTCAAGAACACCTCGGTGCTGGCGCTCGTGGCCGGCGGCGACCTTATGTATCGCTCCGACAACTTCGTAAGCCTGTATGGCTACCTGCAGGGATACATCGTCTGCTGCCTCATGTACTTCATTATCTGTTTCCCGCTCGCCATGCTGGTGCAATGGCTCGAGCGCCGCTCCAAGGAGCGCCCGCGCGGCGTGAGCCTGGCCGAGCTGGGACTCGACAACGTAGAGGAGGCCTAGCGCATGGAAATCTTCAACGCGACCAACCTGCTCTACATCTGGGGCGGCTTTGTTAAGACCATCGAGATCTCGGCGCTGTCGATCTTTTTCTCGCTCATCTTTGGCACGGTGCTGGCGCTCGTCAAGAGCTATGCGCCCCGCCCGTTTCGTATTTTGGTGAGCGCCTATATTGAGCTGTTCCGTTGCACGCCGAACCTGCTGTGGATTCTGTTTATCTACTTTACGGTGCAGGGCCTGGACATTGTGATTTCGACCATCGCCTTTACGCTGTTTACCAGCGCCGTTATGGCCGAGATTGTGCGTGGCGGCCTCAACTCGATTCCGCGCGGCCAGTTTGAGGCGGCGCAGAGCCAGGGCTTCGGCTTCTTTGCCACCATGCGCTACATCATCCTGCCGCAGACGTTCAAGACGATTATTCCGGCCCTGTTTAGCCAGTGCACGACCGTCATCAAGGACAGCTCGTATCTTTCGGGCATTAACGTGGCCGAGCTCATGTACACGGCAAACGTCGTGATGGCACATGCAATCGACCTGTCGCAGGTGCTTATGCTCTACGGCCTGGTGTTTGCGATGTACTTTGCGCTCAACTTTGGCATTTCGCTACTGGTCCGAGCATATCAGCGTCGTATCGTAGCCGCATAGCCTGGCTTTCCCTGGCACCCAACCTTGGCCTTCAAACCGTCGCTCGCGTACCAAAGTACGCGTCGCTCCTCTTTCAGGCCAATCTTGGGCACCAGGAAAACCCAGGTACGCTATCGTGGGAAAAGGCGATAAACAGCCTATTTCTCATTTGTTAGAAAGGAATCGCGATGAGCGATCTGGTGAACAAGAAGAGCCCCGTGGTCATTACCATCGCGCGTGACTTTGGTGCCGAGGGCCACGAGATCGGCCGTATCCTCGCCAACGAGCTGGGGATTCCGCTGTACGACAACGAGCTGCTGGTGCGCGCGTCGCTGCGTGCGGGCGAGTCGCTCGATAAGATGGCGGCCTACGACGAGCGCTTGGCCGTGGAGAACATGGCGTTTCTGCCCGACCGCTACGATGCCCGTTCGTACTCGGACAAGCTGTTCCAAAAGATGAGCCAGGTGATTTTGGACCTGGGCGAGACCGAGAGCTGCATTATCGAGGGTCGCCTGTCCGATTACCTGCTGCGCAATAACCCCAACCACATCGCCGTGCTGGTGACCGCCCCCTTTGAGGACCGCGTCGAGATCGTGCGCAAGAAGCGTGGCCTCAACAAAAAGAAGGGTGCCAAGCTGGTCAAACAGCAGCAGAAGGCGCGCGAGGCATTCTACAAGCGCTACAGCGCCGGCAAGTGGAAGATGACGAGCGGCAAGGATATCGTCGTCAACCGCGTCAAGCTGGGTCGCGAGGGCTGCAAGGACGTCATCGCCGCAGCCTACCGCTACAAAGTAGCTCAGCTCGAAGGCTAGATGGTCAAAACCACCACAAAGGGGACGGGCACCTTTGTGGTGGTTTTTGTTTTAGAGCGAGGGGAAGGCTTTGGTGAGACCGGCGCGGGTTTGGGTGTCGGTCTTCTGGTAGATGGAGCTCAGGTGACGCTGCACCATGCGCATCGAGATGCCGAGCTCCTCGGCGATCTGCTTGAGCGGGCGCTCGTCCTGGGTCACGGCCATGAGCACGTCGACTTCACGCGGGGTGAGGCCGTGGTCGGCGATGAAGGCTTGGCGCTGTTCCTCGATGCTGGGTGCAGCGAGTGCCTCCTCGGCGAGCTGTTGATGTTCGCGCTCCTGCTCGGTTTGGGGTAGACGGAACAGCCCCGCAGCTACAAATGCCACGCTCGCCGCCACAAGCAGCACGAGCGCGCCGATCATGATGAGGGCGACATTGCCCGAGGTGACCAGTGCCAGCGAGATGCCCGATGTGGTGAATGCACATGCATTGTTGGCGGCGCGGCCCATGCCAGCCCACAAAGCCGGAGTGTGCATACGCGGTGCCAGCTGTGTAAACGTGGCGGTGAAGAATGTGACGAAAAAGCCCGAGCTCAGATAAAAGACGATAAGGCCCAGGTTGGGATCGGCACCAGCTTCCACGGCCAAGATTGAGATGGTGGAGAGCACCGTGACACCGAGCATGACGGGACCCATGTAGCGACGCTCGGCAAGGTCAAAGACGATGCCGGCGACCAGGCCGCTCGCTGCCAAAAAGAGGCGTGGCCAAGTCTGCACGGCGATGGTGCCGTGGGCGTTGGAGAACGTGACCACGTTATCGAGCGTGGAGAACAGGCAGGCGAGAATCATGACGAGTGCGATGCTCCAGTAAGCCTGCTTGGCAAGTGCGTGCGAGGGCTCGACAAAGGGATTGACGGTGGGGCTCGCGGCCGTGGCCGTGTCTTGAGGGGCGCCGCAGAGAGCGGAGATGGCGATTGTTGCCACGCCAAGAACGATAAGCTCAACGATGCCGCCGCAATCGAGCAGGTTAAGGGCAAACTGCAGGAGGATGCCTGCGGCATAGGCCGCCCCCGCGCCCGTGGCGAGCTTGGGATCGTCTTGGAACGCCAACGCAAAGGCGCGATGCGCAGCGTCGCCCAGCAGGCCGAGCCCAAAGAATACCACGCACCCCAGAATCTCGAGCGCAAGTGGACCTGTGGGGACCTGAATCTGGGTCAAGCCAACGATAGCGATGGGAACGGCGGCGTTGGCGGCTGCCTGGGCCTGACCTTTGCGTTGGGCAAGAGCCAATAACGGCGCGTATCCGATAAAGCCGATAACGCTGGCACCCAGGATAAAGCCTTGCGCGAGCACAACGCGTTCGGCACCGGCGAGCAACCCGACATTGATGTCGAAGCGAAACTCGGCGCCAAGGAAAACGAAGGCAAAGAGCGCGAGCGCCAAAAGTGCGTTGATTTTAGGCTTGCTCAGGTTCAAGAACGGTCCTTTGGGTGGACGGAATAATCGTGCCCTCGATTGTAGACCATGACGTTAGGGGGCGGGCCTTTCGGGGGCGGGGCGCGCTTGGCAATCGCATACTCGTTGCCTTTTGCGCTGGCAGATGCGTCACTTGAGAATTTGTGCCCCGGGATCCGGCTATCTTCCCGTAACATGGTGTTACAGAAGCACCCCTTACGACAAGGAGGCTCACATGCGAACGCAAATCCATGACAACTCAATCGACCACGGCCGCGCGTGCTCGCTCTCCCACGGAACATGGCGCCGCGTGGGCGCAAAACTCGCCTGCGCGGGGGCCTGTGTGCTCATGGCCGGCCAGCTGCTGCTGCCGAGCGTGGCGCTCGCCGCCGACTGGGTCAACGTGGGCGGCACGCAGTACGACGCGGGCACCGCTGCCGGCGACGAGGCAGGAACCTGGTCTTGGGATGGCGCTAACGACATGAAGCTCAACGGCTACGACGGCGGCTCCATCGGCGCCAAGGGCAACCTTACCATCGGCGTGACGGGCACCAACACCGTCACGGCCGACGCCGGGCAGAGCGCCATTGCTGTTAAGAACGGTAACCTTGCCATTACCGGCGACGGCACCCTGAATGCGACGGGCCAGAACGATGTAATTACAGCGTCGGGAGACGGCAGGACCGGCGGCGATGTGACCATCAGCGGCGTCAGCGTCAACGCGACGGCTTCGGGTGCAGCGGAAAACGTGGCGGGCATTCGCGCGACGGCCGGCAGCGTGACAATCGATAAGGGCGCTGATGTCAAAATCGAGGCGAAATCGCCTGAAGGATCTTGGCGTCCAATGGAGATCATCTGCGGTATCCATGCTGATAACATTCCAAACAGACACGCTGCCCAGGAAGGCGAGCAGGAAGAGCCGGATTCCGCTTATGAGCACGGCGGCGATGTCACCGTCGATGGCGCCAGTCTGTCGATTAAGACTGGCGATGCCTCGTGGGCTTCCATGTGCATCAATACGTTTGGTATCAAGAAGAATACCCTCATGAAAATCGTTAACGGAGCCGATGTCACGCTTTCGGCTGGTAGTGCGGCTTCGCTCTCGGCGGGTATCAGCGCACGCTCGCAAGCCGGTGCGGTGTGGATGCTTGTCGAGAAGTCGAACCTCACGTCTCGAAGCCTGTCTGCCGCAAGCGGCATCGACGCCGATCGCAATCAAAGTTTTGGAATCATGGCAGAGGCAAATACCAGGTTTGAAACGCCTCGTATCCAGATTTTCAAATCGAAGATTGAGGCTTCGGGCGCGACTGCGGGAATCTATGCGATCAACCGCAACGGCGCGAATGCGACCCTGTACCATGCCGCGATGATCGATTTACGAGGGAACGCGATGATTACGACTCCGACGGACGGTGCCGTGCGCGATGTGAAGAAGGTTGTCGATACGGGGCAATGGCCTAGTTCCCAGAGCGGACAGGTCATCGGTGTTGCCGGTTCGTCTGCGATTTCGGATATCGTCGGTTCTGCCGAGGTCGCCCATGATGTGGCGATTGATTTTGGAGACGGGCAGGAGCCGGACCCAACGCCGGACCCCGAGCCGGCTCCGGAGCCCGATCCCATGCCCAATCCCGAGCAGAAGCCTGACCTCAAACCCGTAGACAAGGACGCAAAGACCACCAAGACCGTTACGACCAAGACTGCAGCTGGGGCCAAAAACGCTTCCGGCGCCCTGGCCGCCACGGGCGATAGCGCCGCGACGACGGCGGCAGCCCTCGGCATTGCCGGTGCGTCCGTCATCGGCGCCGGCTTCGTCGCGTCCAAGCGCCGCAACCGCTAGCGCAAGCTTTCATAGCCATTTTCAGCCGCCGCGCGAGCACAAATGCCCTCGCGGCGGCTCTTTGTATTTCCGCAGGTAGAGGCCTAGGTTCGCATCTACGAACCTAGGCATACGGAGTCTTTTGGCACATCTTGGTTGTACAGGACCACCACAAAGGGGACAGGCACCTTTGTGGTGGTATGTCCCTACGACCAAGGAGGCCGTTATGAACGGAAGCCACTTTGACAAGCAAGCTCAACGTGAGTCCACCTGCTCGCTGGTTCACGGTACCTGGCGTTGTGTGGGTGCCAAAATCGCTTGCGCCGGCGCATGTGCGCTTATGGTCGGTCAGCTGCTGCTGCCGAGCGTAGCGCTGGCGACGGAATGTGCCGATCCCGTCGGTGCGATGGACGAGGTTGCCGCGGCTCCGGTGACGCCGACGGTTGCGGAGGATGCGGCCGCAACGACCGCACCAGCTGCTTCGACCGCGCCTGCAACCGATGCTGCTCCGGCGGCGCAAGCCACCGTTGAGCCTCAGCAGACGGCCCCGACTGGCGCCACCGATGAATCCAACGATGCGGCACCCGCTGAACAAAATACTCCCAGCGACAACGCCGCCACGCCGGCGAATGACGCCATCATGCCCTGCGGTGTGACCGATGTTGTTGGCGGCAGCGGCGTTAGGGTCAATACTACGGTGCGGAACAATTACACCGACATCAAGAAAGAAGAA
Source organism: uncultured Collinsella sp. (assembly GCA_934650095.1). Classification (GTDB taxonomy): domain Bacteria; phylum Actinomycetota; class Coriobacteriia; order Coriobacteriales; family Coriobacteriaceae; genus Collinsella. The sequence goes on along the minus strand of CAKUFT010000035.1, from coordinate 7,465 downwards.
ACGATTGAGTATGTGGAGGGGATTGCCCTTGTAGATGGAGACCAGTCTGCTCTCGATGGTAGCGCTTTGACTTTTATCGGCCTGGGGGACTTGATCGTCCATGCGGCGTATGACAGTGCGAGCAATAAAACAACGCTTACCCTGGATATCAGCAAGATTCAGAGACAGAAGGAGGAGCAGAAGTACTTTACGGAGTACAAGGAGAATAAGTCCAAGATGACGACCACCTATGATGGATCCAAGCTTACGTATACGGGTACAGAGCCCGGGAATATCATCATCGGTGATCCGGACGACGCCTTTAAAGGAGACACCGAGGCGACCGGGAAACCCACTATTAACGAGATCCGGGATGACTACTACACCCGCACCCATGTCTACGAGAGGGCGTGCCTTGTTATCCCGGCAGCGGAATCAGAATCGGAATCCATCTCCTTTGCCAATGTTCAGAATACGAACTTCAATTGGCAGCTGGATACTGGTCCGCAGGCGACGGCAGGTGTCCCTAACTACGATGCAGATAAATACGAAATCGCTTATGAATGCTGGCAGGAATTTGAAAACAACGAACCCGTTGCTGCCTGGTATTCCGATAACGGCTCACATGGTTCCCTGCCGACTATTACAAAGTTTAAAAGCGGGAAAGAGTACGTGTATTCTCTTATGCTGAAGCCAAAAGACGGATATTCCTTCAGCGATGAAACCGTTGTTACCGTAAACGGGGAAACCGTAAAGTCGAGTCTAAGCGGAGAATTCCTGTATGTCCCTGCTATTAAAACAATTACGATGCCTGCTTCGTCGGAAAACGAAGCTCTTGAGAATCTAAACGTCAACGATGTGAAAATCGTCTACGCGCCCGGCGAGGCGCCGCGTGCGACCGCGACGATTCCTGCCGCCGATGCCGATAAGTATGAGATTGCCTATGAGTGCTGGGAAGAGATGGATGGCAGCGACCCTGCGGAGCTCAAGCCCGTCGCCTTCTGGTATTCCGATCCCGCAGAGTACAAGCCGGGCATGAAGAAGATTGACCACTTCGAAGAGGGCAAGTTCTACATGTACTCCGTTGAGCTGAGGCTCAAGGGCGACAATACCGTGGCCGATGACTGCAATATGAACGTCAACGGTCATTGGGCGCACCACATCAAGACCGACAACGGCGTCTTCGCGCCAAACGCTGACAATATGCTGTGCGAGCAGCCGATCGACGAATGGCGTGCCATCGACGTTATCGAGGTCAACGGCGCCACGACCACCTTCAAGGCAGGCGATAAGCCGGTCTTTACGGCGGGCACTCCGGCGGGTTCCGACTCTATTCTCCAGTGTGAGTTCTGGACGGGCAGCGACGGCAGCGACGTAAATTCCGTTGAGTTCTGGGACCAGAACATCACCAACCACATCGATGCCTTTAAGCCTGGTGTGACCTATCGTTACGGCCTGTACTTTAAGCCGGCGCGCGGTTTCTACTTTACGCCGAACACTAAGCTGATGGTCAATGGCGTGGAGTGCGGATATCAGGCGAGCGAGGCAAGCGAGATCGATCCCGACAGCGGTTGGATCTACACGCTATGGTTGAGTACTAATCTGACGTTTACGCCCGAGGCCACGCCGACTCCCGATCCGCAGCCTACGCCGGATCCCAAGCCGACGCCGCAGCCTGAGGTGAAGCCTGAGACTAAGCCCGAGGTGAAGCCCGAGACCAAACCCACGGCCAAGTCGGCCACGACAACCGCCACGACCAAGACGGTTGAGAAAACCACGCAGGCCAAGAAGAGCGATGCTGTCCTGGCTACCACGGGGGATACCACCGCGATGACGGTCGCCGCCCTAGGCATCGCCGGCGCGACCGTAGCCGCCGCCGGCCTCGCCGCGACCAAGCGCCGCAAGCGCTAGAGCTGGGTGACGGCTCTCGTTCTCGGCCTCAGCAAAATCTCAATCTGTAACACCAAACTGCCCAAAACGGCTCTAGATGTTACAGATTGAGATGAACTGTTCGGCCGCCAACCTAACGTCTCGATCTGTAACATGCAGCGAGGAATTTGGCCTCTAACTGTTACAGATTGAGACAAAGCGGAGGCGGTTGGAGCAATATCTCGATCTGTAACAACTGCGATGCTCAACGGGCTCCAGGTGTTACAGATCGAGACAAACCGGCCGGCCAAGTCCAAAACCACCACAAAGGTGCCTGTCCCCTTCGTGGTGGTCGGGCAGTCGGCATAGAAAAAGTCCCCGCCGGGCGTGTGCTCGACGGGGACTTTGCCGTTTGATGGCTAGTGCTGCGGGTGATTACTCGCCCAGCAGGCTCTTGGTGATGGAAGCGGCGGCCTTCTTGCCGGCGCCCATCGCCAGAATGACCGTAGCGGCACCGGTGACGATGTCGCCGCCGGCCCAGATGCGGGGATCGGTGGTCTGGCCGGTCTCCTCGTCGGCGACGATGTAGCCCCACTTGTTGAGCTCCATCTTGCCGCCGATCTTCTTTGCGAAGGGGTTGGCGTTGGTGCCGATAGCCGAGATCGCGACGTCGCAGGGGATCTCCTCGATGGCGCCCTCGATGGGCACCGGACGACGACGGCCGGACTCGTCGGGCTCGCCGAGCTCCATCTTCTGGACCTTGACGGCGCACACGGAGCCGTCCTCGCCAGCGACAAACTCGAGCGGGGAGACGAGCGGCAGAACCTCGACGCCCTCGGCCTTAGCGTGGTGCAGCTCGGCGCGACGGCAGGGCATCTCGTCCTCGGTACGGCGGTAGGCGATGATGGCGTGCTCGGCGCCCAGGCGCTTGGCGGTACGGACGGCGTCCATAGCCACGTTGCCGCCACCAAAGACGATGACGTTCTTGCCGTGCTTGGTGGGGGTGTCGTACTCGGGGAACTTGTTGGCCTTCATCAGGTTCACGCGGGTGAGGTACTCGTTGGCGAAGAAGACGTTGGGCAGGTTCTCGCCGGGGACGTTGAGGAACTTGGGCAGGCCAGCGCCGGTCGCCACGTAGATGGCGTCGAAGCCCTGCTCGAAGAGCTCCTCGGCCGTAGCCATGTTGCCCACGACGGAGTTGTACTCAAACTTGACGCCCATGTCCTCCAGGCCGTCAATCTCGCGCTTGACGACTGCCTTGGGCAGACGGAACTCGGGGATGCCGTAGACCAGCACGCCGCCGCCGGTGAAGAAAGCCTCGAAGACGGTGACGTCAAAGCCGTTACGGGCGAGCTCGCCGGCGCAGGTGATGCCGGACGGGCCGGAGCCGACGACGGCGACCTTCTTGCCGTTCTTGGGGGCCATCTTGGGCGTGGAGGCGAGCTCGGGGCGGTCACCCAGGAAGCGCTCGAGCTGGCCGATGGCCACGGGCTCGGACTTCTTACCACGGATGCACTTGCCCTCGCACTGGTTCTCCTGCGGGCAGACGCGGCCGCAGATGGCGGGAAGCATGGAGTCCTCGCGGATGGTATCGAGAGCGCCGCCGAAGTCCTTCTCGCGGATCTGCTCGATAAAGCGGGGGATGTTGATGTTGACGGGGCAGCCCTCAACACAGAACGGCTTCTTGCAGTTGAGGCAGCGCTCGGCCTCGGCCAGCGCCATCTCCTCGGTGAAGCCCTTGTCGACGGGGCGGAAGTCGCAGGCGCGCTCGGCAGCCGGCTCCTCGTTATCGGGGGTGCGGGGCGACTTCATATCGGCAACGAAACGACCGTTAACTAGTGGCATGCGCAGCTCTTTTCCTCATAGGCCTTGAGGGACTCGCCCTCTTCGGAACGGTAAGCGGCCTGGCGGGCACGAAGGTCATCCCAGTCGACCAGGGTGGCATCGAAGTCGGGGCCGTCGACGCAAGCGAACTTGGTCACGCCGCCCACCTCGACGCGGCAGCAGCCGCACATGCCGGTGCCGTCAACCATGATGGGGTTGAGCGACGCGGTGATGGGGGTGTCGTACTTCTGGGCGGTGAGGGTCGAGAACTTCATCATCGGAACGGGGCCGACGCAGAAGACCTGGCTCACGGCCTTGTCCTGGAGCAGGCGCTCCAGCGGTGCCGTGACGACGCCCTTCTCGCCATAGGAGCCATCGTCCGTGGTGATGTGGATGTGGCCCTCGTCGAGCAGCTCGCGGAACTGGTCCTCCATGAGCAGCAGGTCCTTGGTGCGGGCGCCCATGATGGCGTGGACCTCGTGACCGGTCTCGACCAGGTGCTTGGCGACCGGGAAGGCAATTGCCAGGCCGACGCCGCCGCCAATGACGGCGCAGGGGCCCTCGGCCATCTCGGTGGGAACGCCCAGCGGGCCCACGACGTCGCGCAGCGACTCGCCGGCCTCGTAGGTGGACAGCATCTCGGTGGTCTTGCCGATCACCATGAAGATGAACTCGACCCAGCCCTCGTCACCGTTCCAGCCGGCCAGGGTAAACGGGACGCGCTCGCCCGTCTCGTTGGCGCGAACCATGAGGAACTGTCCAGCGTGCGCATGTTTGGCGATTGCAGGCGCCTCGATGCGGAACTTGAACACCTTCTCCGAGAACTGCGTCTTCTCCAGGATCTTATACATAGAACCCCTCTCTTGTTAGGGCTGCCGAACCGTGCCTCCACGGAAATGGACGGTAGCCCGAATAAAACCGTACGCGCACAGGCGTTGTGCAGACATACGGTGCAAATTATACCCTCATGGCCATGCCGTTTACGTGTTTCTTCGGCAGGTGGGAAAACGGTTTATCCCGTCTGGCCTACCAAAAAGGAACAGGTTTATTTTGGTCGGTTTTATCAGGCAAAACGGCAAAGGGGGCCGGTCTCGCGTTGCGGTGAGACCGGCCCCTTTGGGATGCAGCGTATGTATGGCGGCGCGGGGTTTATTGCGATGCGGCAACCGGGGTGTTTCCGCAGATAAAACCTGCCAAAATAAACCTGTCCCTAAATGGCAGGTTTTAGTGCTTGCCGTTGGCGGAGGCGGCGCCGTTGACGTGGTCGCGGGCATAGACCACGCCGTGGACGATTGCCAGGCCGGCGGCGTCGGCGGCGCGGGCGCAGGTGTCCTGGAAGTCCTCGGCCTCGCGGGCGCGCAGCTGCTTAAGCACGTAGTCGGCGACGGCCATCTTGCCAGGAGGGTTGCCGATGCCGGTGCGGATACGGCTAAAGTCGCGGCTGCCCATCTTGTCGATGATGGAGCGCAGGCCGTTGTGGCCGGCATGGCCGCCGCCCACCTTGACGCGCACGTCGCCTGCGGGAATATCGAGCTCGTCGTGAATCACGAGCAGCTCTTCGGCCTTGATCTTGTACTCGCGGCAGAGCTTGGAGATGGGGCCGCCCGAGGTGTTCATGTACGACTGCGGCTTGACCAGCACAATCTGGCGCTTGCCGCCTTCTTCCTCGGGGTCGTTGATGTTGATGAGCGCGACCTCGGCACCGGCCTGGTTTTTCCAGTACGTGACGCTGGCCTGACGGGCCAGCTCGTCGATTGCCTTAAAGCCGGCGTTGTGGCGGGTCTCGGCATATTCCTCGCCCGGGTTGCCAAGCCCGGCAACCATGCGAATCTTAAGCGGCTGCGCAGCTGCCATGTTTGTCCTTTCGTCGATTTGTCGCCTGCTATGGTGAGCGACCCTGTTGCTGCTGTCAAATGGTGGGCAATTGAGGTTATTTGGGTGCGTTTGGGCGGCCGTCGAAAGCCGAGGTGGACAGTTAGTTCAGATACGTATAAAGCTTGGGCCACCGGATTGCCTAATTCGATGCCGCGGCGCTGTATTGGTGCTCCAGTTAGTCCATATGACGCTGTTTTGAAGTCTACCCGGCCTTCAAATAGGACGAACGGTATAGAGATGACTGCAAAATAGCCTAATTCAGTATGTCTATTTATACGTATCTGAACTAACTGTCCAGCCCTGCTCGACGGCGCACGGGCGATTCGCCGTTTAGACCGGCGCAAGGCCGATTCCGGCCCGCAGAGCGTTGAGCCAAGCGGCCTGGCGCTTGCGATAGCCCTTGATACGGTAACGGAATCGGACTCCCGCGAGTCGATGCATCGTTTGGGCGAAGGCTTCGAGTGCAACAAGGTCTTTCATCTGGTCGCGATTGATAACCAGGACGTGGATGCCCATTGCCTTGAGGCCATTATTTCGATTGCCATCGTGGATGCGAGCGTTTTGAAGCTCATGCCCAATTCCGTTGTATTCGTTGTCGACACCGGCTGCCGGGCAATATAAGTCGCAGATGGCGTAGGGGATGCCCGAGGACATGTTGACCGCAAGGGTGTCGAAGTCGACTCGATAGTTGAGTAGCAGGCCGCCCATGGGCAGGCTGCAACACCCGAATCCGCCAAAGCGCATGGGCGCTCCGAGAACAGCAAACATTAGGGATTCGGCTGGGGATGCAGATCCGGGTCGGGCAAGTTTGACGGCTGTGCGAAACGAGGTATATGAGCTGCTTTTTGCGAACCGTGCGATCGCCTCGAGCTCCTCGATGGTCGTGGCTGGCTCGCATTTGTAGTGCGCCTGTTCGTAGCGGGTTTCATTTTGCTGCTCGGCCACCGACTGGTCGCTCCGGCAATCGAGATCGTTCGTCGCTTCGAAGGTGTCGGCCTTGGGCCAGATGTCGTCATAGGCGATGGGGTAGGTTGCCTCGGGCGGAAGAGAATACGTTCCGAGCAGCTCCATGAGAAGCATTAAGGTTTTGGTAACCGATTCATTTTTGGAACACAGCAGGGCCGTCATGGCAGGGGATGTGGCATAGATGTCAGCCTCGATGTGCATAATCGCCCCTTCGGGAAGCGGGGCAGAGAGAATATGCTGAAGAAGTCGCTTGTCGGGACGTCTGTTGTCTTCGTTTGAAACGAGAAGATCGAGCAGTTCGGAATCGTCTTCATTCCAGGCATCGAGCATCGAAAGCGCGTCAAAGTCTATGGCGTCATTATTGGGGATGCAGCCAGCCAGAGCTTGTGATTGCTGTCCGACGTCGATGGAGTCCCACGGAAGCGCAGAGTAAGCCCGTCGTGCGCGGCGAATCGCGCGGAGGGCGGAGAGATGTGAAATCACGGTCGTCATAACTACAAGGTACTAAGCCGTTGGCGAAACGCGGTCGCCGCGTCGTTCTTTTCGCTCAGTGGGGTGTTGTGTGCCATGAACGGCTGGGTGTTATGAAGTCGGAGGAATTGGTTGAGGGGATTGCGGGAAATCGAGCTCTTCCGCGAGGGTTGACGACAACTGCTGGACAGTTAGTTCAGATACGTATAAGGCATCGCGCGTTCGAGGCGTTTCTAAGGGCCCTCGAGGACGATTTGAGGGTAAATGTGCAGCGGTAATGCTCGAAAACGATGAGTTTTGGGCGGCATAGCGTCCGCCGGGGAGCTCAGAAAGCTCCGAACGGCCCTTTGGGGCTTTAAATAAATACGTATCTGAACTAACTGTCCAGAGCAGGTTGACGAGGAATAGAAAAAGGGTCGGAAGCGTGCTTCCGACCCTTTAAAAACATCGAAGATGATGCGATGCGCAGTAGACTACAGCG
>CAKUFT010000034.1 GCA_934650095.1 uncultured Collinsella sp. | reverse complement strand
GCTGTTACTCGGCGTCGTGGTGACGGCGGGGCTTGCGGCCTCCGTTGTCGCCGGGACGGCGCGGACGGTCGCTGCGCTCGGAGCGCTCGCGACGCGGACGCTCACGGCGCTGGAAGTGCTCGCCGTCGCCCTCGGAGGCACCCTCGGCACGAGCCGGGGCCTCGGGCTTGTCAAGACGATCGAGCGAGATCTTGCCGCGATCGTCGACCTCGATGACGACGACCTTAACCTCGTCGCCCACATTGAGGACGTCCTCGACCTTCTCCACGCGGCCCTTGGCGACGCGGGAGATGTGCAGCAGGCCGTCCTTACCGGGCAGCAGGTTCACGAAGGCGCCGAACGGCTGGATGGAGACAACACGACCGGTGTACTCCTCGCCCGGCTCGGGAACCTTGATGATGAGCTTGATGCGCTCGACGGCCTGGTCGACGGACTCGCCGGTACCGCCGACAAAGACGGTGCCGTCCTCCTGGATGTCAACCGAAGCGCCGGTCTCATCCTGGATGCCACGGATGACCTTGCCGCCGGAACCGATGACGTCGCGGATCTTGTCGGTCGGAACCTGAATGGAGACGATGCGCGGAGCGGTGCTGCGCGTGGTGTGACGCGGCTCGGGGATCACATCGAGCATCTTCTGCAGGATGAACGCACGGCCCTCCTTGGCCTGCTGCAGGGCGCGGGCCAGGATGTCGAAGGTAAGGCCGGTGGCCTTGTTGTCCATCTGCAGGGCGGTGATGCCCTCGGTGGTGCCGGTGACCTTAAAGTCCATGTCACCCAGGAAGTCCTCGAGACCCTGGATGTCGGACAGGACCACGGTCTTGCCCTCCTCCTGGATCAGGCCCATAGCGATACCGGAGACCGGGCGCTTAATGGGCACGCCGCCGTCCATGAGGGCGAGCGTGGAACCGCAGGTCGAAGCCATCGAAGAAGAGCCGTTGGACTCCATGACCTCGGAGACGACGCGAATGGCGTAGGGGAACTCGTTCTCGTCGGGGAGCACCGGGAGCAAGGCGCGCTCGGCCAGGTTGCCGTGACCGATCTCGCGGCGCTTGGGGCTGCCCATACGACCGGTCTCGCCGGTGCAGAACGGCGGGAAGTTGTAGTGGTGCATGTAACGCTTGCCCTCGGTGGGCTCGATGGTATCCAGACGCTGGCCCTCATTGAGCATGCCGAGCGAAAGGACGGAGAGCACCTGGGTCTGACCGCGCTGGAACAAGCCAGAGCCGTGAACGAGCGGCAGGTAGTTGTCCTTCACCATGATGGGACGGATCTCGTCGGCGGCACGGCCGTCGACGCGCTCGCCGGTCTCGACGACCATGGTACGCATGGCCTTCTTCTCGAGCTTCTTGAGCGCCACGGGGATCTCGCGCTCCCAAGCGGCCTGCTCCTCCTCGGTGAACTCGGCGCGGATGGACTCCTTCAGAGCCTCGACCTTACCGATGCGGGAAAGCTTGTCGGCATCGCGCAGGGCAGCAGCCATCTCGTCGTAGTGGGCGAAGATGCGCTCCTGGACCTCCTCGACGGGCTGGTCGAGCGGGTACTCCTTCTTGACGATGGCACCGTTGACCTGCTCCCACTCGGCGACGAACTCGTCCTGAGCCTGGCAGAAGGCAGCGAGGGCCTCCTGGCCAAACTTCATAGCGGCGAGCATGTCGTCCTCGGAGATCTCCTCGGCGCCGGCCTCGACCATAGAGATGAAGTCGGCAGAACCGCCCAGCTCCAGGTCCAAGTCGGAGTTCTCGCGCTCCTCATAGGTGGGGTTGACGATAAACTCGCCGGTCTCCACGTTACGGCCGATGCGCACGCAGGCGAGCGGGCCCTCGAAGGGCACGCCGCCGAGCGTCATGGCCAGGGAGGCACCCATGACGTTGATGACGTCGAAGGGGTTAACCTGGTCGGCGACGAGCGAGGTCGCGACGATGTGCACCTCGTTGCGGAATCCGTCCGGGAAGCTCGGGCGGATCGGGCGGTCGATCATACGGGCCGTGAGCGTGGCCTTCTCGCTGGGACGGCCCTCACGCTTGAGGTAGCCACCCGGGATGCGACCGGCAGCGTACATCTTCTCGTTGAAGTCGACGGTCAGCGGGAAGAAGTCGTAGTTCTTGCGCTCCTTGGAAACGACCACGGTGTCGAGCATCGTAGTGTCGCCCTGCTTGACCAGACAAGCGCCGGTAGCCTGCTTGGCAAGCTCGCCGGACTCGAAGGTGTAGGTCTTGCCGTACAGCTCAAAGGTCTTGGATACGAGTGTCATTGTTCTCCTTTACCCCACAGGCCCCTTGCCTGCGGGCTTCTCATGTGACGCGGGCCCCCTGCCCCCGCCACGCTGTAGAGCGTGATTGTTCACGCCCTTACACAAAAAGAGCGCCCCGCTGCGCAGGACGCTCTTAGCATGTACAAATCCTACTGGATGTTGTCGCGGATGCCCAGAGCCTTGATGAGCTCACGGTACTCGACGATGTCGTTCTTCTTGATGTAGGAGAGAAGACGACGACGACGGCCGACGAGCATGAGCAGGCCACGACGGGTGTGGAAGTCCTTCTGGTGGGACTTCATGTGCTCGGTCAGCTCCTTGATGCGCTCGGACAGGATGGCGACCTGAACCTTGGGGTTACCGGTGTCGACCGGGGAGTTACCGAACTGGGCGGTCAGCTCCGCCTTGCGCTCTTTGGAAACAGTCATTGTTTCACCTTTCGTTTCGCGTCGCCCGCGGGCGACTCTATTCGCCTCGGACTGGGAAGCCGCCGGTGGAGCGAGCATCCAAGGTCGAGGTACCAACAGGTCGGTATGTTACCACAAGCAGCCCGCGCCTGCGCATCATCACCGACCCAACATGAATTCCATCGCACGGAGCCGCTGATCGGTATGCGTGGCGGCCCAAACATGCGAAAGCCCCAGCAAAAACGCTGCGGTATGCGGATCGATCTGCTCGGCCATAAGGGCATCGAACGTCATGGACATAAGGGCGCGCAGCCATGCGACCTCACTGACCGATACCAACTCGGCGCCAGGCACGCTCGAGGCGCACGACCCGCACAGAAGCCCGCCCACCTGAGCCGAAAAATACGAGAGCATGGGGTCGCCGCACGAGACACAAGCCGAGAAATCGGGCCGATAGCCAATATGCGATAGCAGCTTAAAGACAAACGCCGCCACGAGCAGGTCCATATGTGCCGAATCGAGTCCACTGCCAACAAGCGCGAGCGCCCGCCGCGTAATGGCAAAGGTAAAGGGGTCCTCGGCATCCTCGAACGAACACACGCGAGCGACCTCGGCAATCGCGCTTGCGGCACACGTCGCCTCGTAATCGGGCGCAGCGCCGAGCGGCGCCTCCATAAGTTCCGCCTGAGAGACCACGTCGAGCGAGCGCCCATGCGCCAGCAGCATATCCACGGTACAGAACAGCTCGCAGCGCGCCGCCAGGCGACCGCCGGGCTTACGCGCTCCCTTTGCCACGGCACGCACCTGCCGCCCCCGCTCGTCGAGCATCGTCAAGATCAGGTCGGTTTCCTTGAGCTTGGTCTTGTCGAGGACGAGCACCTTCGTGCGATATGTGCGAGAGCCTGCCATTGACGTGGACTAATCCTCCGCGTTGTACCCGAAGCGGCGAATCTGCGCCTCGTCGTCGCGCCAACCGGCCTTGACCTTCACATCCAGTTCCAAAAAGACCTGGGTGCCAAAGATACGCTCAAGGTCACGACGCGCGTCGATGCCGATATGCTTGATCATCTCGCCACCCTTGCCGATGATGATGCCCTTCTGGCCCTCGCGCTCCACGTATATCGTGGCGTGCACGCGCAGGACCTTCTTGGTCTGCTCGAGCGCGTCGCAGATGACGCCCACGGAGTGCGGGATCTCGTCGCGGGTGCGGCGCAGGACCTTCTCGCGCACAAATTCGGCAACGAGCGTCTCGTCGGAGGCGTCGGTGCCCATATCCTCGGGGAACCAGCGCGGACCCTCGGGCAAAAAGTGCGCGACGGTCTCGATAAACGCGTCGACGTTGAAGTTCTTGACCGACGACGTCACGATTTCGTCGTCATATTCCATAAGCTCGTGAGCAGCCTTGAGCTGCTCCATAACTTGGGCAGGGTCGGCCTCGTCGGCCTTGGTGAGCGCCAGGACCTTCTTGCAGCGGGCATTCTTAACACGCTCGGCGACCCAAGCGTCTCCCCTGCCGATGGGCTTGGTGGCATCGATCAAAAACGCGACGACGTCCACGTCGTTGAGCTCAAACAGAGCGCTCTTGTTAAGCTCGGAGCCCAGGCCGTCCTTGGGCTTGTGAATGCCCGGGGTATCGACAAAGACCAGCTGGTAGCCGGGGCGGTTAACCACGGCGCGCATACGGCGACGGGTCGTCTGGGCCACCGGGGAGGTGATGGCGACCTTCTTGCCGTAGCAGGCGTTGAGCAGCGTGGACTTACCGGCGTTGGGACGGCCGACCAGGGCAACAAAGCCGCTGCGGAAGCCCGGCTCAACATCTCCAAAGCCCGCGAGGCTCTCGTCCTCGTCGCACAGGGCATCGAGCTCCTCATCGCTCATGCCCTCAAACGGGTCAAACTCCTCGACTTCCTCGAACTCCTCGGCATCCACCGCGTCCAGGGACTCGTCGTCTAGAATCTCATCGGCAGGCTGCATGTTATCGGACATGGGAATCCCTTTCTAAATAAAGCCGAGCGCGTGGGCAAATACCAAAAGACCCACGATTGCGGCGGTAATGGAAAGAACGTAGACGGAGGCCGCGGCGATATCCTTCGCGCGCTTGGCCAGCGGATGCAGCTCCTGAGTTGCCAGGTCGACGATTGCCTCCATGGCGGTGTTGCACAGCTCGCCGTGAATCACCAAGCCGCAGCAGATGATGACCGTACCCCACTCGGCAATGTCGAGCCCCACGATGCAGCCGGCAATGACAGTGCACACACCGGCCACAAGCATGACCTTAATGTTGCGCTCGGTCTTAACGGCGGTAACGAAGCCCTCCATGGCATAGGAGAACGACTTTAAAAAGGACGGATGGTCCTTGTTCGATCCGGGAATCATAAACGGCTCCTAGTCGTGGGCATGATTGGTGATGGGGCCGACGTGAACGAGTTTGGGGTCCTCGCCGCGCTCGAGCGCCAGATCGCGCAGGATAGCGTCCTCGCGGGCCTCCATGACCTCGGCCTCCTCGTCCTCGATATGGTCGTACCCCAGCAGGTGCAGCATGCCGTGTACGAGCATCAGGCGGCACTCGTCGGCAGGGCTATTGCCAAAGCCGGGGGCCTGACGGGCAATGACCTGCGGGGCAAAGATGATATCGCCGAGCTCGAGCGTCTCGTCGGCGGGAATATCCTCGTCAAAGGCCGAGTCGCATTCAAACGAGAGCACATCGGTGGTGCGGTCGATACCGCGCCACTCGTGGTTGAGCTCGTGCATCTCGTCCTCGTCGACATACGAAAGGGAAATCTCGACTTCACGCCCAACACCCTCGGCGGCAAGCACAACCTCGCAGATGTGCTCCACCTCCTGCGCGTCGAGCAGCGTATCGAGCTCGGCATCGTTGCTGATCAATACACTCAACGGGACTCCTTTCGGTCGCGCGAGCGCTGCTCACGCACGTCATCATAAGCATCGTATGCCTCGACGATACGACCCACCAGGGCATGGCGCACCACATCGGCGCGCTCCAGGTGTGCAAACGCCACATCGTCGACACGGCCCAAAATCTTCTCGACATCCGCCAAGCCACCACGACGACCCACCAGGTCGCGCTGGCTGAGGTCGCCGGTAATCACGAACTTGGAGTTGAATCCAAGGCGTGTCAGGAACATCTTCATCTGCTCGGGCGTGGTATTTTGCGCCTCGTCGAGCACCACGAAAGCATCGCTCAGCGTACGACCGCGCATATAGGCAAGCGGAGCGATCTCGATCACGCCGCGCTCCATAAGCTCATCGGTTCGCTCGCGATCCATCATGTCAAAAAGTGCGTCGTAGAGCGGACGCATGTACGGATCGATCTTTTCCTCGAGGGTGCCGGGCAAAAAGCCCAGGTTCTCCCCCGCCTCGACAACCGGACGCGTCAAGATCAAACGGCCCACCTCGTGACGCTTGAGCGCGGCGACGGCGAGCGCCATGGCCAGATAGGTCTTACCGGTACCGGCTGGACCCAGGCCAAACGTGATGGTATGCGAGCGGATGGTATCCACATAGCGCTTTTGCCCGAGCGTCTTGGGGCGAATGACGCGGCCGCGATACGAAAGCAGCACGTCATCGCGAAGCGACGTAGCCTCGTGCTCACCGTCGCGCAAGACGGCCAGGCAGCGAGAGACATCGTCGGCAGACAGCGTGCGCCCGGCGGCCGCCTCGCGGAAAGCATGTTCGAAAAAACGCGCCACGAGTTCGACCTCGTCCGGGTCACCGCTCACGGCGATGCTATCGCCACGGGCGACCACGTGAGCGCGAACCAAACTCTCGAGCGCACGAAGGACGCCGTCGCCGGAACCCAAAACACGCGAGGGATCAATTCCCTCGGGAATGGTAAGTCTAATCTTCGAGGCTTCCATGGACCTCCCTGCGCGCATGGACCAAGCCGGAATCATCGACTCCGATGATAGCAACATCGAGCAGGCACGGGGCTGTAAGTCCACAGGTATCGTCAAGACGGGCATGATGGAACGAACCGAGCGTCAGGTTGTCACCATACTCGAGCACGGCACGCTCGACAGTGCCCACGCGACGACGAGCATCGGCAATAGCGAGCTCCTGCGCCGCGTCTCGCATACGGCGGCTGCGCTCGGCCATAACCTCGGGCGGCACCTGGTCGGGCATGTCGGCAGCGAGGGTACCGGGACGCTTGCTGTAGCGGAACACGTGCATACGCGAGAACCCCACGCGGCGGCACAGCGCCAGCGACTCCTCGAACTCCTCGTCCGTCTCACCAGGAAAACCGACGATGACGTCGCACGAAAGAGACGCCTGCGGCAGGATGGCGCGAATCATGCGCACCGTGTCCTCAAAAGCCTCGGCACTATAGGGACGACCCATGCGATGCAGCGTCGCCGTACAGCCGGACTGCACGGGCAGGTGCAAAAACGGGGCAATACGCTGCGGATAGCGCGCCATAACCTTAAGCAGGCGCTCAGAGATATCCATGGGTTCGACCGAGGAAATGCGCACATGCGCAATAGTCGTGCGCTCCATGATGGCCTCGAGCAGCTCATCGATTTCGACATGCTCGTCGGTCGCGCTCTTGCCATCGTAGGCACCCAGGTTCACACCGGTCAGCACCACCTCGGGCACGCCGGCCTCCTGGGCCTCGCGAACTTGCTCAAGCACGGACTCGACGGGCACGGAACGCTCGGGGCCGCGGGCCTTCCACACGATGCAATAGGTGCAACGGTGGTTGCAGCCATCCTGGATCTTCACGCCCAGCCGCGAACGACCGAGCGCATCGACCACGTCACCATCGCTGCAGGCGGGAACGCTATCGGACTCAACGCCCAGCACATCGCAGACACGTTCGGCGACATCGATCTTAGACGGCTCGGCAATCACGCGATCCGAAAGCTCCAACAGCTCCTCGGGATGCAAATTGACCACGCATCCGGTCACGACCACATAGGGCTCGTTTGGATGGGCCAGCGCATGACGGACGGCCTTACGGGTCTTGGCCTCGGCCTCGCCCGTAACGGCACAGGTGTTAATGACGATCAGATCGGCATCGTGGGGCTCCACCATAGCAAAGCCCAGGCGCATAAGATCGACAGTGATACGGTCAGACTCAACCCGGTTGACACGGCAGCCGAGGTTGACGACGGAAATATGGGGTGCGAGCACGCGGGCTCCTTAATCGAGGATATCGTCGAGGGCACTCTTGATACGGTCGGTCACCGACTTCTTACCGGAAGCGACGTCATCGCCCATCTCATCGGCAAAAGCACGGAGCAGCTCGCGTTGCTTATTGGAAAGATTGGTGGGAACGACCACGCGCAGTTGCACGATCAGGCGGCCACGCGAACCGCCACCGCCAATGCGCGGCATGCCGTAATTATTGACGCTCACGGTGTCGCCGTACTGGGCGCCGGCGGGAACCGTCACCTTAACGACCTCGTCGGGCATAATGCCCTCGACCTCGATCTCGCAGCCGAGCGCAGCCTGCGCAATCGAGATATCGCTCACCAGGTACAGGTCGTCACCGTTGCGCTTAAAACGCTCGTGGTCGGCGACGCGCACGTTGACAATCAAGTCGCCCGAAGGCTCGCCGCGAAGGCCGGCCTCGCCAAAGCCGCTCACACGCAGCTGGCGACCGGTAGAAACGCCGGCGGGAATATCGATGTCGATCTTTTCATGCGAAGGCGTGCGGCCCTGACCGTCGCAGGTCTCGCAGGGATGGTCGATAACCGTGCCCTCGCCATGGCAGTCGGGGCAAGGCGAGGAAGACTGAACCTGGCCCAAAAACGATCGCTGAACCGTCGTGACGTAGCCCGTACCGTGGCAACGGCCGCACTGCTTTTCCTGTGCGCCCTCTGCCCTACCGGTGCCATTGCAGTCCTCGCAAGGAGCAAGGCGGTCATAGCTGATCGTCTTTTTGCAGCCGAGCGCCGCCTCCTCGAGCGTCACCGAAAGCGAGATGGCCATGTCACGTCCGCGACGACGCTCACGACGGCTGCGGGCGCCTCCGCCGGCACCGCCGCCAAAGAACGACGAGAACAAGTCGTCCATGCCCATGCCACCAAAGATATCGTTGATATCGACGTAGCCCGAACCACCAGGGCCGTCGGCAGTGCCGTAACGGTCGTAGTTAGCACGTTTCTGTTCATCGGAAAGAACGGAATAGGCCTCGTTGAGCTCCTTGAACTTGGCCTCGGCCTCGGGGTCGTCCGAAACATCCGGATGTACGGTACGGGCCTTCTTTAGAAACGCACGCTTAATCGTCCGCGCGTCGGCATCCTTGTCGACGCCAAGCACCTCGTAGTAATCCCTATTTTCCGACACGACCGAATCCTTCCGACTTTCATTATTGTCACAGTGCGTCCTATACCCAAGCTGGGCCGACCGCAAACAGAGGGTTTGATGTTATTGCATTTGGTACGGCGAAAGCATGGCCCGTTGCGAGCAACTTGCGAACCAAACCGACACGAGCGCGAACATGAAGCCGTTGGCAAAACCGTTGGCAAACTGCATCGCGCCGCGCTTCCACCACAGCAGGCTGCGATGAAGCACACCGTCCGAAAGCACCATGAACAGGCCCATGGTAAACGGAATAAAGCACATCACGGCGAAGGCCGAGAACACGCCCGAGATGGCCGACAGCACCAAAAATGGCGCCACGATGCCCATCAGGTAAAAACCGGTACGGGCCTTGCCTTCCAGGCGCTCGGCCTCAACATGGGCGCGGCCGACAAGATCGCCACCCGAGGCACCGTTGGTGCCGGCGTGACCCATACCGCTAATGCGGACCTCGTCGCCGTCATGCGTGCCGGCAGGAAACTCAATCGTCTGCTCGGAGGTCACACGGGTTCGCCCGCTGCCACCGCAATCGGGGCAGGGGTCGGCCACGACCTTACCGGAACCGCCGCACTCGGGGCAGACCGACTGGAACGTGCCCGCACCAAACAGGAAGGACAGGTCGACGTCGATGTGGCCGCGGCCACCGCAGCTCGGGCAGGTATGTGCATGCTCGGACGAAACAGAGCCCGAGCCGCCGCAGTGAACACAGGTATCGAAGCGCGTGTAGCGGACGGTCTTGTGGGCACCGCCCTTGGCCTCCTTGGCGTCGAGTTTGATATCGACGACCACGTTGGCGCCGTTCTCGGGATTGTAGGCAGCCTGGCCGCGACGCTGCTGGCCCCAGGCGCCACCAAAGGGAAAGCCGCCCTCAAAGGGATTGCCATAGCCCGTGTTGCCGGCGTAGCCGCCACCATAGGGCGAAGCCGTAGGAGCACCGGCAAATGGATTGCCAGAACGCATGGCGTCGTAGCGCGCACGTTTTTGCTCATCCGAAAGCACGGCGTAAGCCTCGGAAACCTCTTTAAACTTTTCCTCGGCATCCGGCTCTTTATTGACGTCCGGATGGAGCTTACGGGCCTTTTGCTGGAAGGCCTTTTGAATATCACGCGAGGTGGCGTCCTTGGAGACACCCAGAATCTCGTAGTAATCTTTTTCGTTCATCGTCGCCATGCGCGGCAACCTCCTGCTCACAGCAGCGTATATATTCCGGTAATTCTACCCGAGCGGCCTAAGCTAGATCCCAAAACAGCTCGAACAGAACATTTCCATCGAGCCAACCCAGATGGGTCGGCGCCAGACGAGCTCGAACATGGCCCGCGACGACATCTGCCGAAGTGAAGGGTCCCTCATGACCCCAGAGCGTCTCGGGCACCCAAGTAGCAAGACCCAATTCGAGCGCGCGATCGCAGGCAGCTGCCAGCTCATCGACCGAGATGACACGAGCCGCGCGAACCAACAGGTCGGACGCAACACCGCGCGTCATGCGACAGGCGAGCATCAAGTCTTCGGCGACAGCCTCGCGCTGCGACAGATATTCGGCCTCGAACGCCGTCGCGTCATCGTCACGTTGCACCAGACGCACGCGGTACGCATCGCCTCGAGAAGACACGCCGGGGAACAAACCTGCAAGACGGTCGAAATCCTCGTCGTCGAGCATGCCCGCGGCAGAACGACCCAGGCCCAGGTAGCCCCGTCCGGTCCAGTAGGCAATGTTATGGGCGCACTCATGGCCGTCGAGCGCGTAGCTTGCCACCTCATACGGATGATAGCCGGCCGCACCCAGGCGCTCATGCGCCGCGTCCATGCACGAAGCCTGAAAATCCTCGTCGGGCTCAAGCGACTCGTCACGGCACGCCATGCGATAGAGTGGTGTGCCCTCCTCGAGAGTGAGCGGGTACACCGATACATGATGCGGCGCCGCCGCCAGCACGCCATCGAGCGTGCTCCGCCAGCTTGCGGCCGTCTGCCCGGGAAGGCCGCACATCAGGTCGCACGACACATCGAGGCCAGCGTCCTTCACCGTCGCGATAGCCGCAAGTGCCCGATTAGCATCGTGAATGCGGCCAATAGCAGCCAGCTCGGTATTTTCGAGGGTTTGCACGCCAAGAGAGATGCGCGTGACGCCCGCCTCGGCAAGCGCGGTGGCGAGCTCAGCGGTCAACGACTCAGGATTGGCTTCGCAAGTAAACTCAACGGGCTTGCACCACATGGAGATACGCCGGGCAAGTTTCGCCAGGCGCTCCCCCGCCAGCGACGGCGTGCCGCCGCCAACATAGACGGTGCGGATCTGTGCAAGCGCGCCTGCGTCTCCAAAGGCATCGAGGCGCGCATACAGCTGCTCAAAATAGGCATCGAGCACAGCGCTCAGGTCGCACGGAGCAAAACTGCGCGAGTCAAAGTCGCAGTACCGGCACTTTTGGGCGCAAAACGGCACGTGCACGTACAGCGCGGTAACGGCCACCCTTAGGCCTCCAGCGGATGAGCGGGCACCGACTCACCGGCGGCAAGCGCGGCCTCGCAGGCCACCACATCGCGCTCGATATCATCGACCAGCGCCATAAACTCCTCGTACGTAGAGCAACGCACCACCTGAGCGCGCCAGGCGGCGGCATGGGGCATGCCCTTTAAGTACCAGCTTGCGTACGTGCGGGCACGCGACATGAGCGGCAGAAGCTCGTGCGTCAACGTCAGGTGCTCGCGCAGAGCCTCCAGGCGCTCGACCGAGGAGCGAGAAGGAACCGGCGTGCCATCGAATGCAAGGGCTCGGGCATCGCCGAACACCCACGGATTGCCGTAGATGCCGCGCGCGATAAACACCGCGCTGGCACCCGAGCCGTGCAGATGCTCAGCAGCGTCCTCGGCCGAGAACACATCGCCCGAACCAATCACGGGAATCTCGACAGCGTCGGCAACCTCATCGACGACCGACCAATCAGCCTGGCCCGTGTAGAGCTGCGTGGCGCAACGACCATGCACGGCGACTGCGGCAGCCCCTGCGCCCTCAAGCATCTGGGCAAACGTCGCGGCATTACGGTCCTCAGCATAAAAGCCCTTGCGGATCTTGACGGTCACGGGCACGTGCGCCGCGCCCACCGTGGCCTCGACGATCTTCTCCGCCAGGTCGGGCGTGCGCATGAGCGCCGAACCCTCGCCCTTGGTAACGACTTTACGAGCCGGACAGGCCATGTTGATATCAATCAAAGACAGTCGATCGCCAACGCGCTCCTCGACGGCGGCCACGGCGCTCGCAAACTGATCAGGTTTGGAGCCAAAGAGCTGCACGCAAATCTGCTGCTCCTCGTCGGCCGGCAGCACCAGGCGCCACGTTTTGTTGCTGGCATAGGCAAGGCCTGCCACGCTCACCATCTCGCTGTAGGCAAGGTTGGCACCGCGGCGGCGACACATGATGCGATAGGCGAGGTCGGTAACGCCCGCCATGGGAGCCATAAGGAACGGCTGCTCGGCATAGGCACCCAGCAGCCGCTTGCTGTATTCAGAAAGCGCCATGGACCTACTCGTCCACCTTGAGGATCGCCATAAACGCCTCCTGCGGGACCTCGACCGAGCCGATGGCCTTCATGCGCTTCTTGCCCTCTTTCTGCTTCTCGAGCAGTTTGCGCTTACGCGAGATATCGCCGCCGTAGCACTTGGCAAGAACGTCCTTGCGACGCGCCTTGACGGTGGAACGGGCGATGATCTTGTTGCCGATAGCACCCTGGATGGGCACCTCGAACAGCTGACGCGGGATGATCTCCTTGAGCTTGTCGCACAGGCCACGGGCCAGGCCATATGCCTTGTCCTTATGGACGATAAACGAAAGCGCGTCCACCTCGTCGCCCGAAAGCAAAATATCGAGCTTCACGAGCTCGGAGGGACGGTACTCGTTGAACTCGTAGTCGAGCGAGGCATAACCCTTGGTGCGGCTCTTGAGCTGATCGAAGAAGTCCAAGATGAGCTCGGCGAGCGGCATATCAAAGCGCATCTCGACCGATTTGCTCGTCAGGTGGATCATGTCGGTTGTAACGCCGCGGTGCTCGATGGCGAGCTGCATGACGGCACCCGTGTACTCAGGCGGGCAGATGATCTTTGCCTTGAGGTAGGGTTCCTCGATACGATCGATGCGTGTGGCCTCGGGAAGGTCCTGCGGACTGCGGACATCGATCATTTCGCCGTCGGTCTTGTAGACGTGATAGTCAACCGAGGGACTCGTGGCAATAAGGTCCAGGTTGAACTCGCGCTCCAGGCGTTCCTTGACGACTTCCATGTGAAGCAGGCCCAGGAAGCCCACGCGGAAGCCAAAGCCGAGCGCCACCGATGTCTCGGGCTCCCACACCAACGACGGGTCGTTGACGTGCAGCTTATCGAGGGCGTCGCGCAGGTTCTCGTAGTCCTTGTTGTCGATCGGGAACAGGCCCGTATAGACCATGGGCTTGGCCTCGCGATAACCGGGAAGCGGCTCGGGGCAGGGGTTCGACGCCCACGTAAGGGTATCGCCCACGCGCACGGCCTCGGGGTCCTTCAGACCTGTGACCACATAGCCGACCTCGCCGACGGTCAGCGCATCGACCGGGGTCTCGGCGGGACGCTTGACGCCCACGCCGTCGACCAAAAAGTCACCCTTGGCCTGCATCATGCGCAGAGTGTCGCCCTTTTTGATGGAGCCGTCAAAGACGCGCACCGTGGCGACGACGCCGCGGTACTCATCAAAATAAGAGTCCAGAATGAGCGCCTTGAGCGGGGCGTTCGCATCGCCCTTGGGCGGCGAAATCAAAAAGACGATGGACTCCAACAGGTCGTGGATGCCCTCGCCGGTCTTGCCCGACACGCATACGGCATCGTCGGCAGGAATTGCCAGGTCGTCCTCAATCTCGGTCTTAACCTCGTCGGGGTGTGCCGAGGGCAGGTCAATCTTGTTGATGGCGGGCACGATGTCCAGGTTGGCATTCATGGCGAGCGTAGCGTTGGAGACGGTCTGAGCCTCGACGCCCTGCGTGGCGTCGACGACCAGCACTGCGCCCTCGCAGGCGGCCAGCGAACGCGAAACCTCGTAGGTAAAGTCCACGTGGCCCGGCGTATCGATCAGGTTGAACTGATACGTCTCGCCGTCGTCGGCATCATAGGAGACGCGGACGGCATTGGACTTGATCGTAATGCCGCGCTCGCGCTCGATGTCCATCGTGTCGAGTAGCTGCGACTCCATGTCGCGCTCGTCGACGGTATGGGTGAGCTCGAGAATGCGGTCACTGATCGTGGACTTGCCATGGTCGATGTGCGCAACAATCGAGAAGTTGCGGATGTGGGAAATGTCAATTGAAGTACTCATGCGGACTATCTTACCCGAGCGGTACAAAAAATGGAGCCTGTTCCATAAAACAGGCTCCATTTATGCGCGTAATCTGTGTGGTGTGAAATTTACAACTTAGGCGTTGATGCTGTTCACGAGCTTGGCAAGACCGGACTTGCGGTTGGAAGCCTGGTTCTTGTGGATGACATGCTTGGCGGCAGCCATGTCGAGACGCTTGGTGACGGTCTTGAGGGCAGCCTGGGCCTTCTCGGCGTCGCCCTCGGCGACGGCGGACTGGACGTGCTTGGTCAGCGTCTTGAGCTCGGACTTGACAGCCTTGTTACGCATGCGAGCTGCCTCATTGGTGCGGATACGCTTCTTCTGAGACTTGATGTTTGCCACTTCTGGAGTTCCTTTCGAGTTCCTTGCAAAAAATGTATGACACCTCTGAGACACGGTGAGGTCATGCAAGCGCCTACTATAGCACGCTCCCCCTCAAAGGGATAGAACGAATTTGTCAAATAGGCAGGTATCATCACGATTTTCTCAAGATGTTCGTAATCCAGAGCAAAAGCGCGGTCTCCGAATCGGCCGAGCCCTTGAGTGCAAGCTCCACATCGACGGCACCCTCCAGGGCGGCAACGAGCTCAGCCATCGAAAAACGACGCGCCCAAGTCAGGTGGTTCTTGACCTGCCAGGACTGGAGCTTAAGCGTTGCGGCAAGCTCACGCCCCTGTCCGCGCGCATCGAGCGCCTTGGCGACAATCAGCTCACGGATGCGCCCGCACAGCAGCGTGTAGGTCCACACATAGCTCTTTGCCGGCAGCAGCTTAAAAAGCTCGAGCGAACGGCGCATGTCGCGGGCCGAGACGGCGTTGAGGAAGTCCCAGGGCTGAACCTCGGCCGTACGCACGATCCAACGCTCTACATCGGCAAGCTCAATCTGGGGCGCCTCGACCATCTGGGCGAGCTTTGCCAGGTCGTTATCGAGCATGCGAGTGTTTTCGCCCGAACGCGAGACGAGCTCCTCAGCCGCGGCCGTGGAGATAGACTTGCCGTGCTGCGTCGCCATCTGCTGCACGCGGCGCGGCAGCTCCCAGCGCTTGGTGCCCGAGCAATCGATCACGGCCTTCTTATTGAGCTTTGCGACCGCCTTATACAGGCGAGTGTTCTTGGCAAGTGAGTCGGCGATGATGAGGCAGACCGTCGTAGGACTGGGACTTGCGAGGTATTCGACGAGCGGCTCTGAAACCGACTTGGCGAGCTTTGAGCAGCCGTCGAGGATTACCAGACGAAACTCGCTACCCATGGGAAAAGTATTGAGCGAGCCGATGATCGACTCGATATCGGGGTCCTTGGACATGTCGCGCTCGTCGAGGTTGAACTCGACCATGCCCGACTTTTCCAAGCGAGCCTTCATACGCGAGACGGCGTGGTCGCGCTTGACTCCGTCGGTACCGACGATCAGATATGCCGGCAGCAGACCGTTTTCAGACATCGCGCTCTCCTCTCACAGGCCCTCATGTTCGCACCGTGTCATTCTAGCCCAGGGACCTACGGCGCGCCAACGACGTCGCTACGGTCGCTGACATCGCATGGCAAAGCCCTTCGCGGTCGGTGTGATGGTAATGTCACCGCGCTCGATCGTACACGCGAAAGCGCCGCCCGCCTCCCTCACGGCATCGACGCAGGCATCCGACGGATGACCGTAGCGGTTGCCCTCGCCGGCGCTCGCAATGGAGAGTTCGGGCTTTAAGACATCCAGCAGCTCGCCGTCGACCGAGACCTTAGAGCCGTGATGTCCAAGCTTAAGGACATCGATGTCCCCCACTTCCCGTACAAACTCGCGCTCTTGATCGAGCTCAGCGTCACCGGTTAGGAGCATACGCAGGCTCTTGCCTTCCTGAGCATAGGAGAGCAGCAGGACAAGCGAGTCTTCGTTGCCCTCGCCATCCACGGACTCGAATGGCCACATCACGCGGGCGCAAAATGCGCCAATGTCAACGGTATCTCCACGCCGCACCTGCCGATACTCCACGCCAGATCGGTTCAGCACCTCGGCAGGGGCATCCTCCAGCGCATTCGCCGCCACGGCAATGGTTCTAACCGAAAACTGTTCCAACACGTCAGGTAGACCGCCCCAGTGATCCTCATCCCAATGCGTTACAAACACAGCATCGATATGATGAACGTTGTTGCGCACCAGTGCCGTCACCACACGCTCATCGAGCCCGCAGTC
>CAKUFT010000033.1 GCA_934650095.1 uncultured Collinsella sp. | reverse complement strand
CATCAGCTCCAACCAGGCGCACGAGGTCTTTGAGGCCATGGCCCAGACCGGCGACGACCCCAACAAGATCGTCGACGAGCGCGGTATGCGTCAGGTGAGCGATGCCGGCGCGCTGCAGCCGATCGTGGACGAGGTGCTGGCAAACTGCGCCGAGCAGGCGCAGCAGTACCGCGACGGCAACCAGAAGGTCATCGGCTTTTTGGTGGGCCAGTGCATGAAGGCGAGCCGCGGCAAGGGCAACCCGAAGCTCTTCAACGAGTTGCTGAGAACGTCGCTCTCGTAAGCGGGAACCGAGGGGCCGGGCGCAGGGCCTTGCCTCTCAATTTCGGACAGTCCTGACTCACGACGGAGGCGCCACTGGCGCCTCCTGTTCGTGCGGAACTCATTGAGAGGCAAGGCCCTGCGCCCGGCCCCTCGGTTCCGTTACGACTCGGTCGTTCGGGTCAGGTGGGCTGAATTGAATTTGGTGAATGAGGGCGCCGTTGGCGCCCTCATTCTTTATATATGTTGGGAGCGCCAGGTGGTGGGGGTGGTGCCGGTGTGTTGCTTGAAGGCTTGGGCGAAGGCGGCCTGCTGAGGGTAGCCTAGACGCTCTGCAACCTGCGCTATCGTGAGCGAGCTATCGGTCAAAAGGTCCTGTGCTCGCTCTATACGGCGTCTGCGAATGTAGGCGCCCAGGGACTCGCCAGTTTGGGCTTTAAAGGTGGCGCACAGCTTGGAGCGGCTTGTGTAGAGCCCCTCGGCCACCTCGTTGATACCCACATGTCTGCCCTTATCGAGCGAGCGTTCTACAAGGCTCGTCGCTTCCTCGGCAATAGTCACGCTGGCACGCGTGTCTGCCGCCTGCCGCGCCAGCTTGTGGGCCGCGCGCGAACAGGCGAGCTCGGCGACCATGGCTTCCACAATGCCCTGCATATAGATATGTCCGCCTACGGTACGGGCGCGTTCCTCGTTAATCCGGCGCAGCGTGTGGCAGATGGCGGACGTCGCCTCTTCGTGCCACGGCTCGGCAAACGCCTCGAAGACTCCCGCGAACTCGCTCGGATAGCGGCTCTCCAACTCGTCAAAATAGCCGGGCAAAAAGAGCACCGAGCGCGAGTGGTAGAGCTGCCCTGCAAACAGCGGGCTCAGCTCCTCGCCGCAGTTATCTTGAATAAAACTGCAAATCGCATTGTTCGGCCACGGTCCGCGCAGCGGCTTAAGGTTCGCAGGCGTTATGCCGGCCTCGGGCATGCATGCGAGCGTGGACGCACTGATCTCGCTCACGCAGGCATACGGCTCGGGCGTGTACTCGACTAGGTGCATGTCGCGGGTCGGAGTAATGAAATGCTCCATGACGATGCAGCTGGGGGAGAGGGGCATGATCCATGCGCGGCCGTGCGCCCGGTCGTTTGCCACCTCGCCGGTAAAGACGGCGCCCTTGCCGGTAAGCTCCAGGCCAAACTGCTCAAACTGCGGTGCGTAGAGCTCGGTTATGTCGGTCGCTGCCCGCCGTATTTGCAAAAGCGTCCCCTTCCTTTGCGGAAACGTCCACGCCTGGCTTGATTGTGAGCCATGGCTAACACGTCAATGATAAGTTGATGGCGGTTAACTCTCAAGCCGTTAGAAGGGAATCTCATGGCAAAGGGATCAAAAAAGGAAGGTGGCGGAATCGGCGAGTTGCTCGCGTATGCCGGTGACCGTAAGTTCCTAACGTATTTGGGCATGGCGCTCTCGGCGCTCTCTCAGCTGCTGAGCTTTGGCCCGTACGTATGCATTTGGCTTGTCGCGCGCAACCTTATCGCCGTGGCTCCCAACTGGAGCGAAGCCGGCGATATCGCGATGTATGGCTGGTGGGCCGTGGGCTTTGCCCTGGCAAGCATCGTAGTCTATTTCGCGGGACTCATGTGCACGCATCTGTCCGCGTTTCGCTGCGCGTCCAATATCCGCAAGGCTACGAGCGAGCATCTGCTTAAGCTGCCACTCGGCTACTTTGACACGCATGCCACCGGCGAGCTGCGCCGCATCGTAGACGGGTGCGCCGCCTCTACCGAAACGCTGCTCGCGCACATGCTGCCCGACATCGCCGGCGCCGCCGCCATGGTCGTGGGCCTGCTCGTGCTGCTTTTCGCCCTCGATTGGCGTTTGGGCGCGGCGTGCCTTATCTCGGTCGTTATTTCGCTTGGCGCCATGGCCACCATGATGAGCGGCAAAGGCGCCGAGTTTATGAAGGCCTACATGGGCGCGCTGGTCAAAATGAACAAGACTGGTACCGAATACGTGCGTGGCATCCCCGTGGTCAAGGTGTTTCAGCAGACGGTCTACTCCTTTAAGGCGTTCCACGATGCGATTGCCGAGTACGCGCACATGGCGCAAAGCTACGCGGGTACGTTCTGCCGCGGTCCGCAGGTGCTCAACCTTACGGCGCTCAACGGCCTCGTGGCGTTCGTGTTGCCTGTGGCGCTGCTACTGGCACCGGGCGAGACGGACTTCGCACGTTTTATGACTAACTTCACCTTTTACGCGATCTTTTCTGCCGTAGTGCCGACGGCCATGACCAAGCTCATGTTTGTGGGCGAGGCGTCCCAGATGAGTGCCGATTCACTGGCCCGCATCCGGAGCATTATGGAGTCGCAGCAGCTTCCCGTGCCCGCCCAGCCCAAGCACCCTGCCGGCGGCGACGTACGTTTTGACGACGTGAGCTTTACGTACGAGGGCGCCGAGGCGCCTGCCGTCGATCATGTGAGCTTTAGCGTTTCCGCTGGTAGCACCCTCGCGCTGGTGGGCCCCTCGGGTGGCGGTAAGTCGACCTGTGCGAGCCTGATCCCGCGTTTTTGGGATGTTACTGCAGGCCGCGTGCTCGTGGGCGGTGTGGATGTTCGCGACATGGACCCGCACGAGCTCATGGACCAGGTCGCGTTTGTGTTCCAGACCAACCAGCTGTTCAGGCAGACGCTTGCCGACAACGTGCGTGCATCCAAGCCTACGGCCACTGACGACGAAGTGCTCGCGGCCCTCTCTGCGGCCCAGTGCGATGACATCGTGGCCAAGCTTCCGCACGGCATTAACACCATGCTCGGTGCCGGCGGGGCGTATCTTTCGGGCGGCGAGGTTCAGCGCGTGGCGCTTGCCCGCGCCATCCTCAAGGATGCGCCCATCGTGGTGCTCGATGAGGCTACGGCTTTTGCCGATCCCGAAAACGAGGCGCTCATCCAGCGCGCCTTTAGCAAGCTGGCGGCGGGCCGCACGGTCATTATGATCGCGCACCGGCTTTCGACCGTGGTGGGTGCCGACCAAATTGTGGTGCTCAATCAGGGCAGCGTGCAGGAGACGGGCAACCATGCCGAGCTTTTGGCGGCAGGCGGCCTGTACGCCAAGATGTGGGCCGAGTACGAGCAGGCCGCAAGCTGGAAGATTGCCGCTGCGGCCACAGATGTTGCCGCCGCGAAGGGAGGCGAGGCCTAAATGTTCGCCTCATTCCAAAAGAAGTATTTCCTGTCCGACAAAGGCATCGCCGGCGTAAAGCGCGGCATATTCTGGACCACGCTTACCAATCTCATCACCATGGCCGGCATGGGCTTTCTGTTTTTGGCCATGGCCGGCTTTGTCGGGCATCTCACCAGTGGGGCCGACCTGCCGGACGCGCTGCCTATCGTGGGCGGGCTTGTTATTTTCTTTGTGCTGCTCTTTGCCTCCAATTGGCAGCAGTACTACTACACCTACTGCATCTTTTACGAGGAGTGCGGCAAGCAGCGCATGGGGATTGCCGAGCGCTTGCGCAAACTGCCGTTGTCGTTTTTCGGCCGTCGTGATCTGGCCGATCTAACCGAAACCATCATGGGCGACGTTCAGACTATGGAGCATGCCTACAGTCATGTGCTGGGAGAACTCTGGGGCGCCATCATCGCAAGCGCCATCGTGTTCGTGGCGTCGCTGTTCTTTTGCTGGCAGCTGGCGATTGCGGCGTTTTGGAGCGTGCCCGTGGCCTTTGCCGTGCTGTATCTGACACGCGGGCCCATGACCCCGGTTTTCGACCGTGTTCGCGCCGAGAAGGTCAAGGTTACCGAGGCGATCCAGGAGACGCTCGATTGCGTGCGCGAAATCCGCGCCACCAATCAGGAAGCCCATTATCTTGGGGGTCTCAACGCCGTGATCAATGCCGAGGAGCGCGAGACCACCAAGGGCGAGCTCGCTAACGGGCTTTTGGTCAACTCCGCTTTTGCCATCCTGCGCCTGGGTATCGCCACTACGCTGGCCACGGGTGCCGCGATGGTCGCCTCCGGCCAGGTCGACTTTTTGGTGATGTTTGCCTTCCTGCTTATGGTGAGCCGCATCTATGCGCCCTTTGACCAGGCGCTGATGCTGATGTCCGAGCTGTTTGCCGCCGAGTCGTCGGCCAAGCGCATGCGCTCCATCATGGAGGAGCCCGTGGCGCAGGGCAGCGAGAAGTTCGAGCCTATGGGTCACGATGTGGTGTTCGATCACGTAGCGTTTGGTTACGGCGCGGGCGACGACGGCCGCGCCGGCGAGAAAGTTCTTGCCGATGTGAGCTTTACCGCTAAGGAAGGCGAGGTCACGGCACTGGTCGGTCCTTCGGGCTGTGGCAAGTCTACGGTGAGCCGACTGGCCGCGCGCTTTTGGGATGCCACCGCGGGCAAGGTTACCGTGGGTGGCGTGGATGTTGCGGGCGTGGACCCCGAGGTACTGCTGCGCGACTACGCCATTGTGTTCCAGGACGTGCTGCTCTTTGACGACACGGTGATGGGCAACATCCGCCTGGGCCGTCGCGAGGCCACCGACGAGGAAGTCCTCGCGGCCGCGCGTGCCGCCAACTGCGACGAGTTCGTAAGCCGCATGCCGCAGGGCTATGACACCATGATTGGCGAGAACGGCTCCAAGCTTTCCGGCGGTGAGCGCCAGCGCATCTCCATCGCCCGTGCGCTGCTTAAGGATGCGCCTATCGTGCTGCTGGACGAGGCGACGGCGAGCTTGGACGTGGAGAACGAAACCGTGGTGCAGCAAGCGCTTTCTCGCCTGCTCGCCGGCAAAACGGTCATCGTAATCGCCCACCGCATGCGTACGGTAGAAAATGCCGACAAGATCGTCGTGCTCAAAGATGGCGTGGTCGCCGAGCAGGGCGCCCCGGCGCAACTCAAGGCGGCAGGCGGAGAATTCGCTCGCATGGTCGCCCTGCAAAAGGAGGCGGCAACCTGGCAGCTGTAAGAGTGTGACAAAGGGATAGTCCCTTTGTCACACTTCATTGAATATGGTGAAAGTGTGGCGAAACTGCCATAAAACTTCCGTAAATGTGATAAATATCACGTTTTACCCGGGGTAAAATGTGATAAATCTCACATTTACGGAAGTTTCTTTGCGGGAGGTCGGTCATGCAGCGTGATATCATCGTCAAGCTTAATACCTGGAAGGCGTCGGAGTATCGTAAGCCGCTCATCCTTAAAGGAGCGCGTCAGGTTGGAAAGACGTGGGCGCTCAAGGAGTTCGGCCGCGCCTCGTATCGCAACTGCGTATACCTGACGCTGGAGGAGCCGTCTCCCGGGGTTCAAAGCGAATACGCACAGTTTTTCGAGGGCACGCGTGATCCGCGGCGCATTATTTCAAATCTATCCTTGGCGTTTGGCCAGCCCATCGATCCCGGCGAGACGCTGCTTATTATTGACGAGATCCAGGACTGCCCCTCCGCAGTCGGTGTTCTCAAGTATTTTTGCGATGAGGCCCCCGAATATCACGTTGCGTGCGCAGGGTCTTTGCTGGGTGTTCGTCTGTCCCGCGAGACGAGTGCCTTTCCGGTGGGAAAGGTCGAGTTCATGGAGATGCACCCCATGAGCTTTTCTGAGTTTTTAAAGGCCGAAGGCGCGTCAAACTATGATGCGTATCTTGGCGGTCTGGATCAGATCGAGGCGGTACCGGATTTCTTTCATGTCCGACTCGTCGAGCACCTTCGCCGCTATTTTGCATGTGGTGGCATGCCGGAGGCTCTTGGCCGTTGGATCGAGACGGGCGACATTGCTCAGGTTGATAAAGTGTTGTCCGACCTCCTGGATTCCTATGAGCGTGATTTTGCTAAGCACGGTGGCCGTGCGCAGTTCGCCAAGCTTTCGCAAATTTGGAACTCAATTTCAACGCAGCTGGCGCGTGAGAATAAAAAGTTTGTTTGGGGTGCGGTTCGCGAGGGGGCCCGTGCCCGCGAATATGAGGATGCCCTGGAATGGCTCGCCGATGCCGGGCTGATTACATCGGTGCGGCTTAATACCGGCGGCGGGATACCGCTCTCGGCCTACGATGATCTCAAGGCCTTTAAGGTCTACTGCCTTGATGTTGGCTTGTTGCGCCGTATGGCAAGGCTCGATGCATCGGCATTCGCCATCTCGGACGCGATTTTTTCTGAGTTCAAAGGATCGTTTGCCGAGAACTACGTGCTTCAGGCGTTGCTTCCGCAGCTGGATGCCGCTCCGCGCTATTGGACTAACGAGAAACCAAAGCATGAGGTCGATTTTTTGATTCAAGTCGGAAACAATATTGTTCCCGTTAAGGTCAAATCGGGGGAGGTCATTCATTCCAAGAGTCTGAAATACTATGCCGACAAACATGCGGAGACGACCCCGTTGAGAGTCCGTTACTCCCTTAAGAACCTGAGGCTTGACGATGGGGTGCTCAATATTCCGCTGTATTTGGCCGACCGATCCGTCCCTCTTATCAAGAAAGCGCTCGCAGCATGACAAAGGGATAGTCCCTTTGTCATGCTGCGGGGCAGTGCGGATCGTTGTCTAATACTTTTCCTAGAAGTGAACGACCTTATTTGGACCCCCGAAGCATCGACACTTTTTGGTCTCGCTTTCCTGCGGTTTTGTCGAGTTTTTCCTGCGGTTTTGCTGCCGAAAAATGCGGATGCTTCGGGGGCCTGATTTTACTCGTTCACTTCTCAGGAAAGTATTAGACCTCGATCAGTGGGGCGGAGGAGGGGAATTCTCTGATGCCACGGATGTGTGTCGCGACGAGTGGTTTGTCGTAAGCCGGAGATTTCCCGACTATAAATTTCCAAAAAGTTAGTTATGGCTGACCATAATTGTTGGATAAACTATTTTTCGATAGTGTGCTCGAGCAAGTTTGGTAACTCGGGTGCGGAGGCACCACGCCGCAATTCGTGCGGCAAAAGGGAGACGCAACATGAAGAAGTCCACGTTCAATACCCTGCTTGTCGGTGGCGGTTTTCTGCTCGGCACGGCCGGCATCAAGCTGCTCACCAGCGCTCCGGTTAAAAACGCCTGCGTGCAGGGCATCGCGTGCGGCATGCGCATCAAGAATGGCTACCAGGACATGGTCGAGCAGGCCAAGGCCAATGTCGACGACATGGTTGCCGAGGCTGCCTACATCACCCAGAGCGAGGCTGACGCCGACAACGCGGCCGAGTAGCGCTCCCAGGCACAAACTATGAGATTCTCGATTATCAGCGAGATCCCCGGCAGGACCCGCCTCCAGTTGGCGGGTCCTGTGCCAGAGAGCGATCTCGATGCGCTTCTAAAGCTCGGCGGCGAAATCGACGGCGTGCGCAAGGTGCGCGTCTACGGACGCATCGGGCAGATGGCGCTCGAATACGACGAGCCGCGCCGCGACGCCGTGCTGGCCGCCGTCGGCGCGCTCGATGCCCGGGCCATCGCCGATGCCAAGTCGGGCTACGTGATGCAGCTCGAGCCGCGCAAGCACAAGCTTGTCATGGATCTGGCGACGCTTGTCGGCGTCCACTACGCGCGCCGTTGGTTTTTGCCCACGCCGCTGCGTGCCGTCTTTGTCGTTGCCGGCTACATGGCTTTTTTGCGCGCAGCCCTCCACGAGCTCGCGCAGCCGCGCCTGACCGTTCCCGTGCTCGACGCGTCGGCCATCGGCATCTCGTTCGTCAAGCGCGACGTCGACACCGCGGGCCAGACGATGTTCCTGCTCAACGTGGGTGAGCTGCTCGAGGACTACACCCGCGCCATGAGCGAAAATGAGCTCATCAACTCGCTGCTCGACGTGCCCGACAAGGCGCAAAAGGTTGTCGGTGACACCGAGGTGAGCGTCGCCGCCACCGAGCTTGAACCCGGCGACCTGGTCGCCGTGCGCACCGGCATGTCCATCTGCATCGACGGCGTAGTCGAGCAGGGAAGCGCCATGGTCAACCAGGCGACCCTGACCGGCGAGCCGCTGGCCGTCGAGCGCAGCGTGGGCGACGACGTGTTTGCCGGCACCGTCGTCGAGGACGGCAGCATCCTGGTGCGCGTGCGCGCCAACACGGCCCAGACCAAACTGCGCTCAATCGTCTCGCTCGTTCAGACGGCCGACTCGCTCAAATCCGAGGGCCAGTCGCACATGGAGGACCTCGCCAACAAGATCGTTCCGTGGAACTTCCTGCTTGCGGGCCTGGTCGCGCTCACCACGCGCAGTCTCATTAAGACCTCCGCGGCGCTGATGGTCGACTACTCGTGCGCGCTCAAGCTCACGGGTTCGGTCGCCGTCATGACCGCCATGAGCGACGCCGCAAAGATGGGCGTCATGGTTAAGGGCGCCAAGTACTTTGAGTCGTTTGCCAAGGCCGACACCATTGTTTTTGATAAGACCGGTACGCTGACCGAGGCCCAGCCGCGCCTGGCTTGCGTGCTGACAACCGACGGCTGGAGCGAGGACGAGGTCCTGCGCCTTTCCGCCTGTCTGGAGGAGCATTTTCCGCATCCGGTGGCGCGTGCCGTCGTCAACGCCGCGGGCGAGCGCGGGCTCGAGCATCGCGAGCGCCATGCCGCCGTCGAGTACATCGTGGCGCACGGCATTGCCTCGTCCATTGGGGGGCGTCGTGCAATTATTGGCTCGGCGCACTTTGTGTTTGAAGACGAGGGCGCGCAGCTCGAGTCCGACATCAAGGAGCAAATCGAGTCCCAGATGCAGGGCCTGTCGCCGCTCTACCTGGCAGTCGATGGCACGGTTGTGGGCGTGCTCGGCATCGAGGACCCGCTCAAACCTGGCGTGCGCGAGGCGATTGCCGACCTGCATGCGCTGGGCGTAAAGCACGTGGTCATGCTCACGGGCGACTCCGAGCGCACGGCCGAACGCATCGCGCGCGAAGCGGGCGTCGATGAGTTTAAGGCCGAGCTACTGCCCGAGGATAAGTACACCTACGTGGAGCAGATCAAGCGTGAGGGGCGCCGTGTTGCCATGGTGGGCGACGGCGTCAACG
Organism: uncultured Collinsella sp.; assembly: GCA_934650095.1. Lineage (GTDB taxonomy): Bacteria > Actinomycetota > Coriobacteriia > Coriobacteriales > Coriobacteriaceae > Collinsella. The sequence goes on along the minus strand of CAKUFT010000033.1, from coordinate 7,498 downwards.
ACTCGCCGGCGCTGGGCCTGGCCGACGTAGGCCTGGCCATGGGCGGCGGAAGCGACATCGCCAAAGAGGTCGCCGACATCATCCTGGCCGATACGGACCTCGCGGCGATCGTGCGCTTGCGCCGCATGAGCCAGGGACTCATCGACCGTCTGACGAGTTCGTATTCCAAGGTGATGCTCACCAACTCGGCGCTTTTGGCGCTCGGCATTACCGGCGCGATTACCCCGCAGGCGTCGTCGCTCCTGCACAACGGCTCGACGATTGCGTACAGCCTGGGCAACGCGAAAGCATATCTGCGCTAGCATTTTTGCTTGAGTTTATGGCCCGCGCCCGGGCGGCATTGCCGTCGTCCAGGTGCGGGCTTTTTTGCGTTTGACCGTGTGCTATCAGCCCTATATAGTGATGCTAGCAATGATAGCAGGCGAGAGGAGCGTGATCGATATGAGTGTTGCTGGCAGCATGGCGCAGGTAAATGTTCGCGTGGATCGCTCGGTTAAAGAACGCGCCGAGGAGGCGCTGCGGCTTTCGGGCGGAACGCTGCCCGAACTCATCAAAAAGGTCGTGGCCAAGGTTGCGCAGGGCGGCGGTTCGTGCGAGGAAATCCTCGAGGCCGTTAACGACCGACAGCGGGGTGCCGTGTTAGATTCGCCGTTTGCTGCTTCCTGGGCGGCGGCGGATCAGCTTTACGCGGACTTGGGTATCGATGCGTCGCCTGCATCCGATGCCCGCGATTGGGACGCAATCTATTCCGAAACCATGGACGAGCACTATCGCCAAAAGGGGATGATCCTGTGAGCGGGGCTCCCCTCAAAATAATGGTGGACGCCAACGTATGGGTTGATTCGTTTTGCGCTGACCATGCCGAGTCGCTTGCCGCGCGTGCGTTTATTGGACAGGCGACGGAGACGGGGGCATTGCTGTTCTTTCCGGTGCATATCGCCAAGGACGTGCTGTACGTTGTCCAACACGAGCTGAAGCGTAGCGTTCTTGCCAGCGGGGGAGCGCTCGACGAGGCTTCTGCCAGCGCGATTGGCGATGCGGCGCTGGCGTTTGTTCGGAACATGACCGAAAACGCCACGGTTGTGGGTGCAGATGCGTCGGACCTTTGGCTGGCTGACAAATACTTAGCGCTCCATCGCGATTACGAGGACAACTTGGTGCTCGCCGCGTGCAAGCGCGCGCAGGTCGATTACTTGGTGACCAACGATCGCAAACTGCTCGAACATGCCGATCTTGCAGCAAAGACCCCGCGCCAAATGATGCCGATTTTGGCCTTGGCCGAACGCGGCGGCGCGGCTATCGGTTGACGCGAACTGCTTGCGGGCCTCTTGGACGACGATGCGCCAAGGGACCCGCGTGTGCTATTTACAAAAGCTCGGCCTTAATGGCGGGACTTTCTGCGAGCTGCTCGGCTGCCTTTTCTTCGGAGCTGTCGAGGGCGGCAAGACTGCGGTAGACCCACTCGTTGACCTGGGTGTTCTTGACGCCTGCGGTCTGCATAAGGGCGCCTACCTCGCGGATTGCTGCGAGCAGATCAGCTTTGGGGCCCGCGAGCTCGACCTCGATGCTGTGGTAGGCGGTCACGCCGCGGTTCTCACTCACGTGGTCGATAAAGCCCTCGACGGTCTCAAGCTGCTGGGCGAGAGCTGCATCATCGTCAGCGTCCAGCGCGACGAGTGCGTTCGATACCGTGAGGGCGGGATGTCCGCAGGGGACAAAGCCCTCGATGACATCCATAGCTTCGGTAATGGTTGAGCCCAGGCCTGCGAGGGCATTGACGAGTTGCTGCTTGGTATCCATAACGGTCCTTTCGACGGTTCAATTTTGCTTGGCGAAAATATACGTGACGCGATCGGTAACAAAAGTGCGAAGTACGGCGCACATTGGGGTCTTCACAGCTCGTGCATAGAACAGCTGTCCGCTTTCAGAACGTGGTAAGATAACACTCCACAAGCGGGGCTTGCTCCGCGCGTTCCTTGAAAAGTCGACGGGTGTTGGGTGCTCGTGCCCAATGCCATCCAGACTTTCCCGACATTCGGGGGCGACTGGTTTCGACACGATAGCTCTGAGAGAGGAAGCAAGCCGAGGTCTCCTCGCCTCGTTAAACAGGGGTACCGTCAAATTGAATTGACAACAACTCTTCTTTTGAGCCTATGGCTCTCGCTGCTTAGTTTATAGCGGCGCGTCAACCCGGTGATTTCCCCGACACCGGCGCGACGTCATGTTAGGGGAATGCTCCTGCGTACGTAATCGGTATGGCGCAGGCTAAGACCGAACCGGTTAGGACGCCGCGAGCGTGTCGCTGCGCGCAAAGCGTCCGAGACTAAACCAGCGACTGAGCTTGGAGATGCCAATCAGGGGGCTTTCGTGGACCGGAGTTCGATTCTCCGCGCCTCCACCAAAAGTTACAAGCAGGTAGAGAAGTGCCTCTACCTGCTTTTTTATTACTTAAAGATACCGCGGAGAATCGAACTCTATGCAGGGCGCGAGCGTTAAGCAAACGCGAAGCGTTTGTAGCGAGCGGGCGAGGACGCCGGCAGGCGGCCGAAGCCGGTGCGTATTTGCGAAGCAAATACGCGGATTCTCCGCGCAAAGCTTCAACCCTATGCAGATGCGATGCCGATCGGACTGCAGCCTGCCATGCCCCGCATCAACGTCGTCCCAGGCGGAAAATCCATCCCGGAATTCCGGCTCAGACTGGGATGCAGTTTCCGGATGACGCCTCAAGCGGAAACTGCATCCCGGAATCCGTACTCAGACTGGGACGTAGTTTCCGGATGACACATCAAGCGGAAACCGCATCCCGGAATCCCGCCTCAAACTGGGACACACTTTCCGCTCCACCTCCTCAACTCCAAAACCCGTGCGCCCTTCATTCCAAAACTGGGTAGAAGAAAGCCAAAACGCAATCGCAGGAGGTCAACATGACTGCAGAAGATAAGGCAAAGAACGCCGGCAAGGTCGCGCTCGTCCTGGAGGGCGGCAGCTTCCGCGGGCAGTTTACCGCCGGCGTGCTCGACGTCCTCATGGAGGCCGGTGTCGAGATCCCGGCGGTGTACGGCGTATCGGCCGGTGCGCTCAATGGCGTCAACTACAAGTCGCACCAGATCGGACGCACCAACCGAGTCAATTTGGCCTTTTGCAACGACAATCGCTACATGGGCGCCGCGTCGTTTGCGTCCACGGGCTCCATCGTGGGCTACGACTTTATCTTCAACGACGTCCAGGACCGCCTGGATCCCTTTGACAACGAGACGTTCGACGCCAGCCCCATCGAGATGTATGCCGTTGCGACGGACATGCTCTTTGGAACCGCTGCCTACCTGCCGGTCGTAAACGCCGTGCTCGATCTCGACGCCGTGCGCGCTTCGACTTCGTTACCGCTGGTGACCCCGCCGGTCGAGATTGACGGCCACAAGTACGTCGACGGCGGCGTGGCCGATTCGGTTCCTATCGAGCACGTGCTCGAGGAGGCGGGCTTCGATCGCGCGGTCGTCATCGTCACCCAGGACCGCTCGTATGAGAAAAAGCCCTACGAGTTTATGCCGGCCGCGCGTGCGCGTTATGCTGACTACCCCTACCTGCTCGAGGCCATCGAGACGCGCCACGATCGCTACAACATCCAGCGTATGCACCTGTGGAAGTATGAGCGCGAGGGCCGTGCGCTGGTCATCGCTCCGCAAAAGCCAGTCGAGGTCGGTCATGTTGAGCACGATCCGGCAAAGCTGCTCGACCTGTATATTCAGGGCCGTCAGGAGGCAAAGCGCTTGCTGGCCGACATCGAGGCATTCATCGAGCGCTAGCGCCGCAACACTACGGCCCATGGACGACATGTGCAGAAACTCTGGTCGGAGCCAAAATACCTGTTGACTCGGACGGCGAGCGGGGTAATATGGACGGGTTACTTGCAGAGCCCCGTGAATCTCTGTAACAACACGTACTGTACATGGAGGAGTCTAAGTGATTTCGAAATCGACTCACTACGCCAAGCAGGGCGAGGTCCAGCGCAACTGGGTTCTCGTCGACGCCGATGGTGCTGTCCTGGGCCGTCTTGCCACCCAGATCGCAATGATCCTGCGCGGTAAGAACAAGCCCCAGTTCACGCCCAACAGCGACTGCGGCGACTTCGTTGTCGTCATCAACGCCGATAAGGTCCAGCTTACCGGTAACAAGGCCGACACGAAGACCTATTATCGCCACAGCGGCTACAACGGCGGCCTCAAGGCTGAGAGCTTCCGCCAGGCTATGGAGAAGCACCCGGAGAAGGTCATCGAGCGCGCCGTTCGCGGCATGCTGCCCAAGACCACCCTCGGCCGTGCCCAGATGACCAAGCTTAAGGTCTACGCTGGTGCCGAGCATCCGCACGCTGCCCAGAACCCCACGAAGATTGAGCTGGAGGCTTAAAGATGGCTGAGAACACCGTTGTCTACCAGGGTACCGGCCGTCGTAAGAACGCCGTCGCCCGCGTCCGTCTCGTCCCCGGCACCGGCAAGGTGACTGTCAACAAGCGTGACGCCGAGCAGTATTTCGGCCGTCATCAGCTCGTTGAGAACGCCCTTGCTCCCTTCAAGGTGACCGACACCGCCGGTCAGTTCGACGTTATCGCTCTGTGCGATGGCGGCGGCATCTCCGGTCAGTCCGGCGCTCTGCGCCTGGGCATCGCTCGCGCTCTTCTGAACGCTGGCGACTACCGTGCTGACCTCAAGAAGGCCGGTTTCCTTACGCGCGATGCTCGCGTGGTCGAGCGCAAGAAGTACGGCCTCAAGAAGGCCCGCCGCGCTCCCCAGTTCTCCAAGCGCTAAGGTTTTATCTCCTTACGAGATACAATGTACAAGCGGGGCCTGCCGATTCCTCGGCGGGTCCCGCTTTTCTTTTCGACTAGGGTGGGCGGTTGCATATCGCCTGCTAGGGAAGGAGCGATCCTATGCCCCAGAACATCTTCGGTACCGACGGCGTCCGTGGCGTCGCCAATGCCGACCTCTCGTGCGACCTCGCGTTTCGCCTGGGCCGCGCGGCGACCAAGTTCCTTGGTCCGGATATCTGCGTCGGCCGCGACACGCGTCTTTCGGGCACCATGCTCGAGAGCGCTCTGACCGCCGGCATCATGGCCGAGGGCGGCCGTCCGCACTGCTGCGGCGTCATCCCCACGCCTGCCGTGGCGCTGCTCACCGTTCAAAACGAGCTCGACGGCGGCATCGTCATCTCCGCTTCGCATAATCCGCCGGAGTTCAACGGCATCAAGTTCTTTAGCCGCAAGGGCATGAAGCTTCCCGACGCCGTCGAGGAAGAGATCAGCGCCTGGGTCATGTCCGAGGAAGCCATGGCTGCCGACACGCTGCCGACCGGTGCCGGCGTGGGCCACATCATCAAGATGAAGGACGCTCGCAAGGCATACGTCGACCACGCCATCGATACGCTTGATGGCCTGAGGCTCGATGGCCTGGTCGTTGCCGTCGACTGCGGTCACGGTGCTTCCTGCCAGACTACGCCCGCCGCGCTGCAGCGCCTGGGTGCCACGGTCCATGCCATCAACACCGATTACTGCGGCACCGACATCAATGTCGAGTGCGGCTCTACGCACCTCGAGCCCCTGCGTGAGCTCGTGCTGCGTACCCACGCCGATATCGGCCTGGCCCACGACGGCGACGCCGACCGCGTGCTATTCGTGGACAGCGAGGGCAATGAGATCGACGGTGACTACATCCTGGCCATCTGCGGCTCCGACCTGGCCGCCCGTGGCAAACTCGCCAACTCCGAGATCGTCTCGACCGTCATGTGCAACCTTGGCTTCTCCATCGCTATGAAGGAGCAGGGCTTCGAGATGGTTCAGACCGCTGTGGGCGACCGTTATGTTCTTGAGCGTATGCTCACGGACGGCGCCGTCATCGGTGGCGAACAGTCCGGCCACATCATCTTCCTGGAGCACAACACCACCGGTGACGGCCTGGTGACGGCTCTGCAGCTGCTGGCCGTGCTCAAGCGCACCGGTCGTACCCTCACCGATCTTGCCGGCATCATGAAGAAGTACCCGCAGGTACTCGTCAACGTGCATTCCGACAACAAGGCCGGTCTGGACGATTGCCAGCCCATCTGGGATGCCGTCGCTGCTGCCGAGAAGGAGCTTGACGGCCGCGGCCGCATTCTGGTGCGCCCGAGCGGTACCGAGCCGCTGGTCCGCGTGATGGCCGAGGCCGAGACGCACGAGCTGACCCAGCGCGTTGTTGACGACATCGTCGAGGTTGTCAAGCGCGAACTTCCCTAATGGTCAAAAACGGGTGCCAAGTGGTAAACTGTTAAAACTATTTTGATTGATTGGTATGTCCGAGGGGGAGCATGTTCACTAAAGTCCTAAGGTCTTTTGGTATGCGTGGTCGAGTCCTTACGCTGGATGCTCCCATCTCGGGCGACGTCATTCCGTTGTCCGAGGTCAATGATCAGACATTTGCCACCGGCCTTTTGGGCCAGGGCGTGGCGATTCAGCCTACTGGCACGCGTGTGATTGCGCCGGCAGACGCCAAGGTCGAGGCCATTTTTCCCACGGGGCACGCCGTTGCGCTTAACACGGTCGATGGCTTGGACGTGCTCATCCACGTTGGTTTGGACACTGTTCAGCTCGAGGGCAAGCACTTTACCGTGCATGCACAGGTGGGCGATGTCGTCCATAAGGGCGACGTGCTCATCGAGTTCGATCGCGAGGCAATTGCTGCCGAGGGCTACGATGTGACGGTTCCCATCTTGGTGTGCAACTCCGTCGAGTTCTCGAGTATCAAGGGCTCCGTTGGCGTGCATGTCGAAGAGATGGACCAGCTCATCGTTGCTCGCGAGCGTTAGCAAGTGCACGTGGCCATTAGCCTACAATTCAAACACGTTTACGGAGGGCGCCCTTGAAAGAGGACGCCCTCCGTGGCAAGATGGGATTTGTCCGAAGCTAAAAGGCTTCGGGTCACCGTGGACGGGCAGGGGCCTCGACGCGGCTAGACACGAGACACATACATTACGCGACCTCGCCCTGGTGGCCGCACACGTTGGTTGCGGCCGACGCGGGCCGCGGGCAAGTGCTTGTAAGGGGAGCCTTGCCTCTCTTGTACGAGAAAGGACGCGTAATGAAGATCATTAAAGCTAAAGACTACGAGGATATGAGCCGCAAGGCCGCCAATATCATCTCGGCGCAGGTTATCCTCAAGCCCGACTGTGTGCTGGGCCTTGCCACCGGCTCCACCCCGATCGGTGCCTACAAGCAGCTCGCTGCTTGGTACGAGAAGGGCGACGTCGACTTTGCCGAGGTCAGCACCTACAACCTGGACGAGTATCGCGGCCTTTCGCACGACGATCCCCAGAGCTATCACTACTTCATGCGTGAGAACTTCTTCGATCACATCAACATCGACCTGAACAACACGCATGTGCCCGACGGTTCCAACCCCGACGCCGCCGCTGCCTGCTCCGAGTACGACAAGATCGTCGCTGCCGCCGGTTACCCGGATCTGCAGCTGCTCGG
>CAKUFT010000032.1 GCA_934650095.1 uncultured Collinsella sp. | reverse complement strand
ATCTGGACGCCGCCTTCGGCCCAGCAGCTGCAGACCGACATGATGCAGCGCTACCGCAAGATGAAAGAAGACGCCACACCCGTTATCTCGCGCGACGACGTGCCCATTATCGACCAGGTCGCCGCCGCCGAGGTCAGCCAGGTCGAGAACATGAATCCCGATGTGCCGATTCCCGACGAAGTCATCGAGCGCGTCGCTTCGATCCACGATCATATCGAGGAGCGTCGCGCCAACCGTGGACTCAAGCCCTCGCTGCACGGCTTCTTCTTCCGCGGAAAGAAACGCTAACCGCAACAGCAGGGCCCGCCCCACAAACATGAGGCGGGCCGTTTTCGTTTGAGCAATCATGCGGCGACGTGATGGGGCAAATTAATCCACGCGCTTGTCGCCCATAAAGAAAAGCGCCACCGTACCAGGTCCGGTATGCGAACCGATCAGAGTACCGATGTTATTGATCTCAATCTTGCCTTTGAGCTGCGGAACCTGTTCCTCAATCAGCGCCGTAACGGCCTCGGCATCCTCGCGGCACGCCGAGTGCGACATGATGCACTTACCCGAATAATCCGCACCGTCCTGCACGTGTGCCATCATGGTCTTAGCCATCTCGGAAATCGCGCGCTTCTTAGTGCGAATCTTCTCACGTGGCGACAGTCCACCTTCGCAATCGACCGTCATAAGCGGGCAAATCTTAAGCGCCGTGCCGATGATCGCGCTCGCAGCCGAAATGCGACCGCCGCGCAGGTAGCTCGACAGATCGGTCGAGAAGAACCAGTGGTGAAGGTTGAGTTTATGCTCCTCAATCCAAGCGGCCGTCTCGTCGAGCGAAGCGCCGCTATCGCGAACGTCGGCGGCACATTCTGCCAGCAGGCCAAAGCCCGAAGACGCCGCCAGCGAATCGATGACACGCACCTTGCCGCCCTGGGGATAGCGATCCGCGAGCATCTGCGCCGCAACGCAGGCCGATCCATACGTGCCCGAAATACCCGACGACAACGCCAGGTGCAGCACGTCTTTACCCTCGGCAACAAACGGCTCCCAAAACTCCTCGTACTCACCCACGCTCACCTGAGACGTCTTGGGCATGGCGCCCGCGGCAATCTGGGCAAAAAACTCGTCCGGCGTAATCGACTGATACAGATCGTCCGTATAGACAACATCGTCGATCTCGTAATGAAAACACACGACAGGGATATTGCGCGACGCAAAGAACTCGCGGGTTCGGTCGGCGGCGGATTCACAGGTCAGGACAAAATCACTCATATAGAGGCTCCTTAATCATTGCTGCGCAAATTATCGCACAGCAAGCCTACATACGGTACAAATGTCCACTATTTACCAATTCAAACCATTTGTATCGAACATCTTTATCACAAATATCCCCATCGCCGCCTTAGGCCAATATAAGCAAAAACACCCCCTTCGCCTCCACTCAACCGACATATCTACCTCCACTAAATCGATTTACCAAACCGTTCAGCCGACAATTCAGCCGCTGGCGCAAAATCGAAACAAAAGCGGCGCATACTGATAAACGTTTGACGCTGTTTATCAGTTTTACCAACTCCATCGGAAGGTGTTTCATGGTCGCATTCGATCGCAATCCGCAAGACTTTAAGTATCTGCGTCTGCTATCGAGACAGTTCCCCACCGAGCAATCCGCGTTCACCGAGATCATCAATCTCTCGGCCATCCTCAACCTGCCCAAGGGCACCGAGCATTTTATGAGCGATGTGCATGGCGAGTACGAAGCCTTTATGCACATCCTCAACAACTGCTCGGGCGTCGTGCGCGAGCATGTCGACGAGATCTTTGGCGACACGCTCTCCTTTGACGAAAAGGGCGAGCTGTGCACGCTCATCTACTACCCGCGCGAGAAGATCGACCTGGTCCGCACTCAGCATGAGGACTCCCCCACCTGGTACAAGACGATGCTCGACCAGCTCATCGTGGTCGCCCGCTCGCTTTCGAGCCGCTACACGCGCTCCAAGGTGCGTAAGGCCATCCCGCGCGACTATGCCTACATCATCGACGAGTTGCTGCACACGCACCCGGACGAGAACAACTACCGCGTGCGCTATCACGAGCGCATCGTAGAGTCCATCCTGGAGACCGCCAGCGCCGACGACTTCATCGAGTCGCTCGCCTCGCTCATTAAGCGCCTGGCCGTCGACCACCTACACCTGGTGGGCGACATCTTCGACCGCGGCGGCGGCGCGGCCAAGATTATGGACCGCCTGCTCACCTACCATTCGCTCGACATCCAGTGGGGCAACCACGACCTGCTGTGGATGGGTGCCGCGGCCGGCGAGCCCGCCTGCATCGCCACGGTGCTGCGCAACAACCTGCGCTACGACAACTACGAGATTCTAGAGAACGACTACGGCATCTCACTGCGCGAACTCGTCGCCTTCGCCGACGCCACCTACACCGCAGGCGAACCCATCACCCCGCTGATCAAAGCCATCAACGTGCTGCTCTTTAAGCTCGAGGGTCAGATTATCCAGCGCCACCCCGAGTTCGATATGGCCGACCGCCTGTTGCTCGACAAGATCGATCACAAGGCAGGAACGGTTACCCTCGCCGACGGCAGCGTGTGGCCGCTCACGACCAACGACTTCCCCACCGTCAATCCGGCGGACCCCTACACGCTTACGCCCGAGGAGCAGCACATTATCGACAAGCTCGTGTCCGAGTTTGTCACCGCCGACCACCTGCATCGCCACATCGATTTCCTCTACACGCACGGCTCGATGTACAAGGTCACCAACGGCAACCTGCTGTTCCACGGCTGCGTGCCGCTCAACGAAGACGGCACCTTTAGCAGCATGAACTGCCTGGGCACCTGGCACGCCGGTCGCGACTACTTCGATTTCTGCGACCACATCGCCCGCCGTGCCTGGCGTGCCGGCGATCGCGATGCCCTCGACTGGATGTGGTACCTGTGGATTGGCTTTAACTCGCCTGCCAGCGGACGCGTGGTGCGCACCTTTGAGCGCGCCTATATTGCCGACAAGAGCACCTGGGTCGAGCCGATGGATCCTTACTACACGCTCACCACGTCGCCCGCGGTCTGCGACGATATCATGCGCGAGTTTGGCGTCGCACCCATGGCATGCTCCCCGACCGGCCACATCATCAACGGCCATACGCCCGTTAAGACTACCAAGGGCGAGCAGGCCATTCGGGCCGAGGGCAAGCTGCTAGTCATCGACGGCGGCTTCTGCCGCGCCTACCATCCCAAGACGGGCATCGCCGGATACACGCTTATCTCCAGCTCGCGCGGATGCCGCCTCAAATCGCACCAGGCCTTTACCACCGTTGCCGAGGCGCTCACCCGCAACGTGGACATTGCGAGTGAGACCAACCGTTTTGACCAGGCCGACCGTCGCCGCATGGTAAGCGACACCGATTCCGGCGCCAAGATCCGTGGCCAGATCCAAGACCTGCGTCAGCTGCTCGATGCATATAGAAACGGTGCTATCGAGGAGCGTATCTAGCGATGCCTGCGGGGATTGGCTAAACTTGCTGCGTTTGTCATCCCCGCGGCGCTTCGGCGCCAGCTTAAGGCAGGTACCATGCAAAAGCTCCTTGCGCAGATCATGAAGTTTGGCGTCGTCGGCGTCGTCGCCACGGTCATCGACTTTGGCATCATGAATCTGCTCCACTACGGCCTGGGCCTCAACATCCTGATCGCCAACACCAGCGGCTTTATCGTCTCGCTTATCTTTAACTACGTCGCGAGCATGAAGTACGTGTTCGCGCACAAGGAGGGCATGAGCCGCCGCCGCGAGTTCATTATCTTTGTCGTGCTGTCCGTGATCGGTTTGGTGCTCAACGACGGTATCGTGCTGGCGCTCAACGCCGGTCTGGGGCTCGAAGCCAATATCGCCAAGATTTGCGCCACCGCGCTCGTCATGGTCTACAACTTTGTGACCCGCAAGATCTTCCTAGAGGGCGACGAGACCAAGTAGCTCGGCTTTCTCACGACATTACGGGGCCCACGAACGGCATGCGCTTAGCGCAGCATCGTTCGTGGGCCCCACTCGTTTACGGGCAAATTCAGCACGTTTGCGGATTGTCTCTTGCAAATTTGGCGAATTCGTATAGTTCTTGGCAAAGACCTTACGTTTCCCTTGCAAAAGCTCTAAAGTATCCTCTGCTCGATTCATCAACGCATTGGATGTGATTACGTGCGCGAGGCACTGGCACAACCTCATACCAAGCAGTTCCTCAAGTTCGCTGTCGTGGGACTCATCTCCTTTGGCATCGACTGGGGCCTGCTCATTGCGCTTGTCGAGCTGTTTCAACTCGACTTTTTGATGAGCACTACGATTTCGTTCATCACGTCCGTCGTGGTGAACTACTGGCTCAGCATGAAGTATGTGTTCGACCATCGCGAGGGCATGAGCCGCAAGCGCGAGTTCACGATCTTCACCATTCTGTCGGTGATTGGCCTGGGCCTCAACGACCTGTACATGTTTGTGGGCGTCACGTTTTTGAGCATCGGCTACCAGGCCATGAAGGCCATCGCCACGTTCCTGGTCACCTGGTACAACTACTTTAGCCGCCGCTTCTTCCTCGAGGGCGCACGGTCGTAGTCGATTCGCTATTTGCTTGAATGTATAACCGGTTGGAATTCCATTCCAACCGGTTTTTTTGTTTGCCGAGCATGATTGCCGGGCTTTCTAAGCATGCCGATGAGAGCACATGAAACGGGCCACCCTGCCGAAATGGGATGCCGTTTCCCAATAGGCCTCCTCGGGGAAACGGCATCCCAGTTTGGGGCCTCAGAATGGGACACAGTTTCCTCAATGGGCTCGTCTGGGAAAGCGTGTCCCGGAATTTAGCTCTGAAATGGGATGGGTTTCCCAATGATCACTGAAGCGGAAAATACATCCCGGAATGACGCACCGAAACGGGATGCAGCTTCCCAATGGCCATGCAACCGGAAAGCTCATCCCGAAATCAGCCTCCAGAGTGGGACGCGCTTTCCGGATGAGCCTCGACTGGGAAACTCCGTCCCGTTCGCATCAAAAAACGGGCGGCCCGGATACTGTCCGAGCCGCCCATTCCGTGCGTCATATTGAAAGACTCCTAGCCTGTTACGTAATACCAAACGACGTTGTCACCATTGGAAAGGACGTAGTTGCTACAGGCCGTCATGGGCGTTGAACCGTTGACGGAATACATCCAGCCGCTCGTGCCGCCGTACTGCTTCTCGGCCAAGCCGCCAATCGCAGCGACGTAGGTGCCGTACGACGAGCCGTGCGCGTTAACGGAAAGACCCAGCGCGCACAGAGCATCGTAGACGGTGGCACCTTCGTTAAAGGTATAGGTGCCGCCAGCAGATACAGGATTGCCCACGGCGCTCGACGTAACCGAGACCGACACAGTAACGTATCCAGACTCCTGCGAGCCACCCTGGCCGCCCGTGGAAGCGCCTCCGCCGTTAGAGGCCGTGGCTCCGCCAGACGACTGGCCACCGCCCGAAGAGGCACCGCCAGACGTGTTGGACGTATCGGCAGCTCCGGTATTCTGAGAAACCGATGCTTCGCCAGACTTCTTGCCATCCTGCTCTTCGGACTTTTTGCCTTCCGAGTTTTTATCCGAGCTCTTGTTCGAAGACTCGGAATCGCCCTTGGCGTCACCCGAGTCCTTGGACTTATCTTTCGCATCGCCCGAAACCTTGGAATCCTTAGAGCCAGCTTTACCAGAAGCAGCAGCCGAACCAGGCACCTTGGCATCATTGGCGACGACGCTCTCCCCCGTCACGGTCTGGACGATCCAATCAATGGACCAGGTGCCGCTCTCGGAGGGGTGGACAAAGCCCAGCGATACGACGATCAACGCGATACAAACCGCGGTCAGAGCGCCAAGCATCGCCTTGCGACGAGGGGCGGACGCCGCCGAAGCGGCGCCCTTTTGCTTTGCATCGTCGAGCTGGATAAACGAGGAGTCGGGCTGCTGCCCGTTGGTCTCCTTGGGCCTATCGGGCATTACCGTCACCCTTGCCGCGCTTGGTCAGCACAAAGACGGCAATGAGCGCAAGGCCAATCACGCCCGCCGCGATGCCAACGATGGCGAGCGGGTTGGTGCCGGTCTCCTGCGCAGAAGCCTCGGCGGGCTTCTTGGCAGTGGCCGTGGAAGCGGATCCCTTGTCGGACTTGGAGTCGGACTTCTTGTCGGACTTGCCGTCCTTCTTGTCAGACTTCTTCTCGTCCTTCTTGTCGGACTTGTCGGAGTCCTTCTTGTCGGACTTGTTGTCCTTGGTCTCGGTCTTGGTCGACACGGTCGTCTTGGTCACCGGCTTCTGACCCGGAGCGACAGCGCCGCCCTTCGAGCCGAAGCCAGTGCCCGTGCCGACGCCCGTGCCGGTACCAGCACCAGTGCCGGAGCCGCTGCCACCGTTAGACCCAGAACCGCCATTGCCGTCAGGGTTAACGGCGTTCTTGGTCCACTTGGCATACAGCGTCAAGTCGGTCGTCACCGGCGTGCTGAAGTCATACGCCTGCGTGCAAGCCTCATCGGTATACCAACCGCCGAAGGTGTAACCCTCGCGCGTCGGATCGGCAGGCTTAACCAGCTTGCCGTCGGCCGTAGTCTGGAAATCGACCTTGGAACCCTCACCAGTCTCGAACGAGACCTTAACGCCGCCATTCAGCTTGAACAGCGTGCCGGAATCGTTGATGTAGTATAGGTTGCCCTTGGCGTCACAGGCAATCGGCGAATCGCAGTAGTTGTTGTGCCCCGTTGCGCTAAACGCACCGGATGCCTCGGAATCGCCCATCTTGTAGCGATAGACACCACCGCCCGAGGTGTAGTTCACATAGTCGGAAGTCGCACCGTAGTTAACCGTGAAATAGACATAATACGTGCCATCCGCCTGGGCGCTCACGAGCGGTGCGCCCTTGATGCCACCGATAGGAAGTGCGGAGCCATCGGCAGACGAAACCAACGTCGTGGCAAAGTCATTGGCAAGATCGACAATCGCCAGCGCAGAACCACCAGAAACCTCGCCGCCGACAATCAGCTTGTTGCCATACAGCGTGGGCATGCAGGCGCATCCCGTAAGACCCAGGTCGACGACGCGCTCTTCGGAAATGCGCGAAGAGGCCTTTGCCTTTGCGTCAGACAGTGCCAACACGTGAAGCTTGCCATCACGTGAAATCAGATAGGCATGGCAGCCATCGGCGGAAAGCAAGCAGGTGGAGTTAACAAGAGCCCCAACCGAAACGCTACCGAGCACAGCGCCCGAAGATTTGCTGAGCATCTCGACGGTACCGGCGCTCGTGGGAACCAAGACAAAGTCATCGCCCACGGTAGTGCCTGTCCAGTAATAGCCCTCGCCAGCATTGACATGCTGCCAGGAAATAGCACCGGTCAGGATATTGATGCGCGTCAGATGGCCGTTGTCATACGTACCCTTTCCATAATCGACATCAACGGTGCCCACGTAAAGGTAGTTGCCATCGACCGTCAGCTGAGAATTCGACTGAGCGGTTTTGCTTACGGGGTCGGTAACCCACACCGTCGTAAGCGTGTCAGCCGTCAGAGCCTGGACCGCGCCACCGTCGAGAGGAACGATGACCAAGCCATTCGTATAAATCGGACGCGAGGTGTAACCGACCGCAGTCTTAAGATTCGACTCGGCAAGGACCTTGCCCGACTCAGTATCGATCTTAAGCAAGCGCTTATTGACGGCGAGGTAGACGTTACCGTTTACAACAATAGGCTCGCTCGCGTTGGGATACGTGGCACCCGAGTAGGCCTTCCAATCGAACGTCCAAGAGCTTGCCAACGCGCCCGTGGGCGTGGACACGTTCTCGACAACCGCATTGGAATTGCCACTCCAGTCGGCCTTCCAATCGGTCGGGCGCGAAGCGCTCGGATCGACTACAACTTCATCGGGATTCGGAACGGTATCGCCGGCAGCATAAGCCCAGACGATCTTGTCACCCGACTTGAGCACGTAGTCGTTATCGAGTTGAGGTCCGGGGACACCGTTGACAAAGAAAGACCAAGCGCCGGACAGCTCGGTGCCATCAAGCGGGGAAACAAGGCTATGGACACCCCAATAGCCAAATTGGTCATACATCTTGGACTCGACACCAATGGCATCGAAGTAGGCCGCAGAAGCGTCCTTAATCGTCGTGCCCTCGACAAACACCTGAGTCGAAGGATCGGTCCAACGTTGTGCCTTCTCGTCCTTCTTGCCGATGATCTCCATCGAAACGGAAACTTGGCCGGGCATGGCCCCATCAGAGCCATAGACCCAAGCGATCTCGTCGCCGGTCTTGAGCGTGTAGCCACCCGCACCAACATCAATCGGCTTGCCATTGACAAAGAACTGCCAGTATTTCCAGGTGTTTTCGTTAACCTTCTCGCTCGAGAGCTTCACGCTCTTATCGAACGGCGAAGTCAACGAATTGAGATACCAGCCGTACGTGCTCTTCCCCGTATCGGCGGCGATGCCGGCCTTTTTAAAGATCTGCTCGGAAAGATCTGCAGCGGTCGTGCCCTCGTCCACCAGAGTAGTCGTAGGCTGCGCCCACGTCTGCTGAGCGCCCGAAGTATCCTGGCCGATAACGGTGCAGCTTACCGAAAGCTGATCGGCAGGAGCGGGGTCGCCGTGCTTCGAGTAGCACCAGACGACGGAGTCGCCGGCCTTGAGCGTGTAGCCGCCGGCGCCGACCATGGAGGACTTGCCGTTGATGAACAGCTGCCAGTACGCTTCGGTCGTCGGGTCGTAGGCGAGCGTGCGGCCGGAGTCGAAGGGCGACGTGATCGAGTTGAGCGCCCAACCCCAGCTGCCATCGGGGTCGTAGTCGGCCTTAAGGCCAGTCTGCTTGAAAAGCTGTTCGGAGAGGTCGGCCGCAGTCGAGCCTTTCTTCAGCGTAATGTTCTGAGCGGCGGCCCAGGTCTGCTGAGCACCCTTGGCGTCGGTGCCAACGACCGAACACGTCGCGGAAACCTGCGTGGAAACCGTGCCCGTGGGATCCTCGTACACGAGCTCGAGCGTGTCGCCATCGCTCGGGTAGTAGCCCGTGGCGTAAGAGTTGGCAGCCTTACCATTAATGTCAAAACGCCAGTACTTATAGCCGGACGCCGTGTTCTCCATCGCGAGCGTCTGAGACTTATCGGGGTTCGTAACCGAATAGGGAACGCCGCCGTCCGTGCTATAGCTATAGCCGGCGTCGTCAAGCACCTTGGCAAAGATGTCCCAGGCAGACATCTTTTGAGTGCTCGACCAGTTATACGAGGTCGACGGCACCCAATCCACAAGGTCATAAGACTGACCGACATCGTGCTTGCTTACGCCTACAACCCTGACGTTAACGGAAAGAGACTTTTCGTCGGAAGAGTTAACGAGC
This sequence comes from uncultured Collinsella sp., assembly GCA_934650095.1. Lineage (GTDB taxonomy): Bacteria > Actinomycetota > Coriobacteriia > Coriobacteriales > Coriobacteriaceae > Collinsella. Next base: position 7,619 of record CAKUFT010000032.1, on the reverse strand, counting down.
CAAGCGGTGCTCTTGACATCGTTGTTGCCGGCGTTTGCAACGACATACGCATATTTGCCTTCAGCCGAGGCCGGAAGCGTGAGTACACCAGTCGTTTCGTCGGCACCAAACAGCTCGTGGGCATTTGTACCCTCAGCGTCATCGGCGAGGTACCAGCGGTAATCGACGAGGGAGCCCTCGGGGAGCGCCGTCTCGTAATCGCCCCAATCGCCCGTTGCCATGTAATTGGCCGTAGGGGCAAGCGTTCCCCCGACCTGTGCGAGGTTGCCGCTCGAGACGACATTAACCGATGTCAGGGTGTACGCCTTGGCGTCCTCGCCCTTAACGACGGCATAACGCGTGGAGGCATAGTCGGTGTTGTAGCCGCCATCGACGATGCACTTGAGGTACTTGCCGACGTACTTCTGCGAAATAACGAACGACGGCCTGTGCGCGTTCTCATCCGTCAGCGTCGTGAACGGACCCTGGGCGCTATCGGCAATCTGCCACGTATACGTTAGCTGATCAGATGCAAGCTCGGCACCCTTTGTTCCTGCAGACGTCTTCTCGAATGCGGTAACACCGATCTTTTCGCCACTCTTGTAGACAAACCTGGCGTCATCGCTCTGATCGCCGACGATCTTTTTGAGATACGTCAGGAACAGCTCGTGCGAGCCTGCGGCCTTAACGGCCACAGCAGTAGTCGCCTCTACGGTGTTATCACCCGCAGTGGCCGTCACGCTCACCCAGCGCTTGGCGTAGTCATCGGGAATGGTAAAGCTGCTGTCGGTTTTGCCCTCGACTACATGCCAATCGGTCTTTGCATCAAAGGCAGAGGAGGACGGGTCGACAGACGACCAACGCCACGTGTAGGTAACGCCCTCGGCAACCGGCTCAGACGAGTAATCGACTGCCTTGTAGGCACATGCCTCAATCGTAGAACCGGTGTCCTTGGCGCCCTTGCTCGCGTTGGTAAACGCAACCGAATCAAGCGTCGTCGCGCCCTTGGGCAGAATGCGGCCTGCCTTGGTCTCACAGCTATCGGAGCCAGGGATACCGTTCTTGGCTTTTGCGACCACCTTGAGATAACGGTTTGCGCATTCCTTGGTAACCGTATAGGTGTCACCAGTTGCAACCTGCTCGAACGAGCCGTCGGCGGAATCGGCCACCCACCAAGAAAAATCGACCTTGTCGGAACCGTAGAGGTCAGTCGGCGTGTCGTAGTTAAGGTAGTAGGCGGCAGCCTTAATCGTGTCGCCAACGTTAGCACTCGGAACGCTCTCGTAATCGTCGCCAAATTCGGCACCGTTATAAGCAAGAACGATATGGCCTAATGCGATCTGGCCGCTCGCGGCAACAGGACCCGGAGTATTGTAGTCAACAGACGAGGGCGTCTTAAAAGAGCTGCTCGGGCCGAACAGCTCTTGACCGTCACCGACAACCTTAACGCGAATGTACTTGCCCGCAAGCTGCGATGCGAGTTCATCCGTGATCGTCAGCGACTGGCCGGTCTGGCCCGGGATTGCCTGATAGGCGGAATCCTCGGCATCGCGCACATCAGACGCAAGCCACTGATAGGTCCAGCCGGCCTGTGCCGCAATACGCTTGCTGGGAACCGCTTCGCCGTCATAGGCATTCGCCCAAAGCGTAGTGCCAGGGTTCAGTGTCTCGGCCTTAACGGACGAATACGAACTCGAATCGTCTGCCGAAGACTGGATGAGGACATACGACTTTGCGTCCAGGGCCGTCTTAGCAGGAACGGGCGCCTTGATAGTGTTCGTCGCAGTCAGCTTTTGGTTGGCGGCACTCTTAGTCGGACCGTAGACGACGTTACCGCTGGCATCGGTAATACGTACACGCAGGCACTTGCCGTTAAGCTGAGTGCGCAGGGCGTCGTCCAGAACGATCGATGAGCCCGTCTGGCCCTCGACAGCAACAAACGCAGAGTTGTCCGCATCGTTCCTGTTGGCGATATCGGCAGCAAGCCACTGATAGGTGCAACCCGAAACACTGGCGCGCTTGCTGGACGAAGTCCAGACATTCGCATAGAGCGTAGTATTGCTCTGGATAAAGGCAGTGAAGTTAGAGCCAAGCCAACGAGTAGGGATCTTGCTCTTTCCTACACTGACGCCATTATTCGAGGAAAGCGAATCAGCGGCACGAGGCGCGGCTTTAGGCGCATTGGACTCGCCGACAACCGCGGTCGCGTCGCCAGTCTCAGCCGTGGTGTCGGACGCCTCGTTCGCCGGAGTACCAGGAGCGGAGCCTGCCGCGGCAGAATCACCCGTCGCACCATCGCTCGCGTTGTTAGACGCGGCCGAGCTCGTATCCCCAGTTTTTGAGGAGCTATCGGCAGCGGAATCGCTTGTACCGGTGGCGGCTGCGGTGTTATCTGCAGCACCGTCCGTGGCCTGCGCGCCCTCGCTCGGCGCTGTGGCCTGGGCCACGGCCTCGGCGATGCCCTCGGCGCCATCGGCCCACAGCTGGGCCGGCGTGGTGCCAAAGGCCATCGCGAAGGCCAGGAATGCCACCAGGCCGCGCTTGGCTACGCCGCGTGCAATTGCGCCACGGCGATGCGAGACGCGCTGACGCTCGTCCTCGAACATATCCATTTGTCTCCTACTGTCTGTACTTGGAGCGTTACCCTGAGGCTGCCCCACGTCATCGCGCATGCTGCGCTCGAGTTCCCCCATCGGGGTCCCCCTTCCCTCCAGAGCCCTATGCACACCGGCGGCATACGCCGCAGCCGCATGCAAGATGGGAGGCGATCCGACTTAGCCTTAACGGCTCGGGCACGTCGTCCGATCTGCGACGCGAGCATCCCGAGCCAAGAGGAATTACGGTTACTGGTACAGCCGGGGATTCGCACCCCGATTCTCCCAAATGCGCAGGAAAACCACGCATTCGTGCGTCTCCGCACCACCATCTAGGCCATTGATTATTACCGTCAGTATGGTATCACGCAAAAGGGCCCCGCACGCAGGCGAAGCCCAAGGTAAAAGCTATGGTTTGCGAAAGGAAAGAGTTGGGCATGGAAGGGCGCCGTGGGACAAGACACCGTGCAGCTACGCTAGTGCTTGCCGCCGTGACTGTTGCGCCAGATATTGCGGCCCAGCATGAGCGCCAAAACCAGCGCGCTCACATAGCCAACAAAGCCGATGATCGGAATACCGAGCACAACAGGCTCGATGCGCGCATAGTAGACCACCGAGGAGCCGATAAACAGACCGGCAATAACAATGGCCATTGACATGCGGTCGACGATGCCGCCTATCTGACGCAGCGCCTTGTCGCTGCTCATGAGCTGCAGATTCACCTTAAGCTGACCGCGCGTGAGCATACGCGACGCCAGCCCCAGGTACTCGGCCGCCTCGAGCGAGCCCTTGGCCGCACGGTAGCTACTCGCCGCAAAGTCGCGACCCATCTCGCGAACGCGGGCATAGGTGCTCTTCTCGTTTTTGATATGCGTCTGGATGATCTGGATCATGTTGACGTTGGGCATGTACTCGGTCAGCAGGCCCTCGAGCGTCACCATGCCGCGCGCGAACATTGTCACCACGCTCGGCAGCTCAACATCGTTCTTGCGCGCCAAGTTCAGCAACGAGGTCAAGAACTCGCCGATGTCCAGGTCCTTAAGATCGAGCCCCGCAAAGTCGGCAACGATAAAGTCCAGATCGGACAAAAATGCCGAGTGATCGAGCTCAGCCGAATCGCCGCGTGTCACGGCAAAGCGCATGAGCGAGTCTTTGAGCTTGGGCACGTCGCCCTCGGCCACGGCAAAAATCATGTCCTTGACGATGCCGCGGTCGTGGCTCGACATGCGCCCGACCATGCCCAAGTCGATAAAGTAGACGATGCCGTCCTTGAGAATAATGTTTCCCGCATGCGGATCGGCATGGAAAAAGCCGTCGTCGAGCACCTGCGTCGAATAGTCCTCGACAATCGTCGAGCCGATCTTCTCCAAGTCGTAACCCTCGGCCACCAGACGCTCGGGGTCGGCAATCGAGATGCCATCGATGTAATCCATGACCACGACGTGCTCGGTGCACAGATCCAAGTAGGACTTGGGACACGACACGCCGCGCACACTCTTATGGAACTCGTAAAAGTCGTTGAGGTTTTTGGCCTCGGCCAAAAAGTTGGTCTCCTCGCGAAACGAGGTCCACAGCTCCTCGACCACGCCGTGCAAGTCAACGAACTGATCGGTGTTGACGAACTTGGAGACGATGCGCACCACCGAACGGATAATGTCGATGTCCTGCGCCATGACCTGTTGCGCACCGGGGCGCTGCACCTTGACGGCCACGTCCTCGCCCGTCACCAGGCGAGCACGATGCACCTGCGCGAGCGAGGCGCTGCCAAGCGGGTTGGGGTCGATCGCGTCGAACATCTCCCCCAGGCGCAGGCCGTATTCCTCCTCTAGGCAGCGAAGCACCACCTCGTACGGCACCGGCTCTACATCGGAGCGCAGACGACGGAGCTCGTCGCAAAAGCGCTGCGGCAGAATCTCGGAGCGGTTGGCCAAAATCTGCCCCATCTTGACGAACATGGGGCCGAGCTCCTCGAGCAGGCGGCGCAGGCGCACCGGCGTGAGGTTATCCCACACGCGGTATTTTTTGACGAGGCGGACGATCTGTCCAATGCGCTCGCGACGGCCCGCCGGCGTGAGCTGGTATTCCTCGTCCGGCGCCATCGCGTCGGGCTCCTCGGGGACCATATCGACAGCGCGCGGCTTCTTGCGAGCGCCCGAGACGGCGGCATCGACCTCATCGACAACCGCCGCCTCGTCGCCCAAGGGATCTAGATTGTTGTAATCGGTGGTGGGATCTGCCATCTGCGCTACTACTCGGCCTCTTCGGCATCCTCTGCGTCGTCGGGCTCAACGGACTCGACGGGCACCGAGGTCACGTTGTCCTCGACCGAATCGACGATGTCGCGCACGTGAGCCAGGAAGGCCGTGCGCTCGGGGGCGGTCATAACGCGGACGCGAGCAAGGATGAGCTCATCGAGCACGCGCTGCGCCGCGGTCTCGCCCTGCATGCCCAGGCGCTCGGTAAGGTCGGAGATGGTGCCGCCGGCCTGCTCGAACATGTCGGATACGCTGCGGGCGATATCGGGGGTGTCGGCGTCCTTGCGCACCTGCTCGCCCTTGGCGTTGAGGTCGTCAAGGACCTTCTTGCCTCCCTCGACGGCAACGGCAGCAGCGCCAAAGCCCACGTTGATGGCGCCGTTAACAAGCTGATCGAATTTCATAACCATGGTTGGCTCCAATCATGAACAACTGCATTGGCCTTCTTGTACCCAAGATTGCGCGAAAGCGACAAAGCGTTTTACCTGATGTTATCGTTCATCGCGAAGGAATTCTTCATGGCACAGCTCGTGGTGTAGAGCACCTTACCCAGCAGAGCATCGGTCTCCACACGCACAAGCTCGGCGAAGGCCTCGTTGGCGCGTGCCAGCTCGGCGGAAACCTCGGCCTCGGGCAGGGCGGCAACGGCGGCGTCAACGTCATGGAGCTGCTTGTGGCCCATGCCGCCGACCTTCTCCTGATAATCCTCAACCGCGCGACCACACTCGTGGAAGCGAACGTCGGCCAGGGCGCCGATCAGGCGGTTGGCCCAGTAGAAGTTCTCGGACGTCACGCGGGCCTGCGTGTCGGCGTAGTACTCGGGCATGGTCTCGACGTTGGCATACAGCGGAACCAACGCGTTAAACGAGTTGGAGCCAAAGGCCATCCACTGCACGGCGCGATAGGCCGGCTGCGCATAGGGACGCAGCTGCAGCACGGCGAGCTGGCTGTTGCGGTTGATGCCGATGGGACGATAGGCGCCGCGCGTGGCCGGCGTGCCCTTGCTGCCGTAGCAGTCGTACTCCGTGCCCTGGTAATGGCTGGAGAGCACGTACTTAATGTCCTCGATGGTCACCTTGCGCTCGGGCACGCGGCTCCAGGGGATGTCATCGCTCTCGGGCGTAAAGTCAGCGTCGGAGCCATCCCACACGTCGCTGGGGTTGAGGCAGCGCTGCATGTACCAAGCGCGCGGCGTGTTGTAGACGTGGTCGCTGTCGCTGTGCGAGCCAAAGGCCTCGCGCGGGTTGAAGACCGTTGCGGGGCCGTCGCCCTCGACGCCCAGCGTCAGATCCAGATGCCACTCGGTCATCCAGGCGCGCAGGTCGGAAGAGCACATGTGGTCGGCCTGGGCGCCCTCGGCGTCGTCCAGGTCAAAGCTGTCAATACCCAGCTGGTTGGGCATGGTCACATAGGCGTCATCGGGCACGCGCTTGGCGATCCAGTGGTGGCCGCCGATGGTCTCGAGCCACCAAATCTCGTCCACGTCGCTAAAGGCGATGCCGTTGTTCTCGTAGGTGCCGTAGCGCTCGAGCAGATCGCCCAGGATACGCACGCCGTCGCGGGCAGACTTGGCGTACGGCAGCACCAGGGTCACCACGTCCTCCTCGCCCAGACCGCCGGGCTGCGCCGGAACATAGCCGTCCTCGCCCTCGTTGCCCTTGGCAGGCACGTAGTCGACGAGCGGGTCGGCGCCGCGAACGCGCTCGTTGGTGGTGAGCGTCTCGGTTGCGGACATGCCCACATTGAGCTCGTTGAAACCGGCCTCGGCCCAGATGCCGTGGCCCGGAACAACATCGGGGACGCTCGTGTAGCGCATGGGGTTATCGGGCAGCTCGATCGTCAGGTGGCTCAGGACGCTCGTGTAGACGCGCGGCTGCTCGTCGGGATGCACCACGCGCATGCGCTTGGGCTCAAACACCCCGTTGGACGAGTCCTCGTTGCGGGCGACCAGCGTCGACCCGTCATAGCTCGCGTTCTTACCAACCAAAATCGTTGTACACGGCATGCGCATCCTCCTTGAGCGAAGAAATCAAACGGCAACAGTGTATCGCTTCAACGCAAAAAGGGCGAAACCGCGGCGCTGGCAACCCCTGTGGTCAAAAAATGCCAAATATGAGTACTGTCACCAATTTAGTAACAGCAATTTTGCTACGTATGGGTGTCGAAAGTCTACATTTGTTCAAAAATTAGATGATGTAATTCCTCATAGGTCCAATAAAATAGGCTCTCTATCGATAATAAATATCGTTAGAGAGTCTATTTGACCTAAAATATATGTGACTATCTTGGCAACAGTACTCATATTTGGCATTTTTTGTCCACGGGGTATAGAACTAACCCCTCAAACAGCCCAAAACGCCTATTTCGATGCGCGCTCGGCCGCCTCGATCACGTGTTTGGCGAGGATCGCCGTCGTCACAGCGCCCACGCCGCCCGGCACGGGCGTGATGGCGTTAACGACCGGCTCCGCAGCATCAGAATCGACGTCACCCACCAGCTTGCCAGCGGCCTCGTCCCAATTAATGCCAACATCGATGATCGTCTGGCCCTCGCGAACCGCATCCACGCCAACCGTACGCGCGCGTCCAACGGCGGCAACCACAATGTCGGCAGCACGGCACTCGGCAGCAAGGTCGCGCGTGTGCGTGTGGCATGTCGTCACGGTAGCATTGCGTGCCGTAAGCATGGCGGCAACAGGACGGCCAATCACCAGCGAGCGACCGACAACGGCAACCTTGGCACCGTCCAGTTCAACGCCATAGTGATCCAGAATCGCCAGAACGGCTTCGGC
>CAKUFT010000031.1 GCA_934650095.1 uncultured Collinsella sp. | reverse complement strand
GTCCATCCTCGCAGTATCCGGTTCTCAAGGTGCACGCTTTGCGGCTGATCCGGTCCGACCGGGCCGCGCGGCAAGGAGATATATTGCCAGACCGGAGGGGCGCCGTGGGCGGGAATCTGGGCATACACATTTCCTACACAATTTGGGATCCGACTAACGTTTGCCAGCCGTTACCTACCGCTCGCCGAGCATCTCTTTATATAAGGCAGTCTCATGGTTAAAGCGGATACGTTCCCCTAGCTAAAGCACAGCCAGCATCGAGCAACTCATCACGTTCTTCCACCGAGAACCCCTCGGCGTAGACGCGCACCACTGGTTCGGTCCCGCTAGGACGGACCAGCAGCCACGTGTCATCCTCGAATGCTAAACGCAAGCCATCCATATGACTAACGTTTTGCGGCACCTTGCCACAAATCGACTTGGGGTTTACGCCCGGCAGCAGGGTTCGTAACGTTTCGGCATCTTCGGCCTCAAGGCGCAAATCGCGTCGACCGTAACTCGTCTTACCAAAACTGTCCTCGAGTTGGTCGACCAGAACGCCCAAAGGCGCGTCCGTCTTTGCCATAAGCTCACACAGAATCAGACAGGCGAGGATTCCATCGCGCTCGGGCATATGCGCGGCGATGCCGATACCACCGGCTTCTTCGCCGCCTATGAGGACGCCACCCTTCTTCATCTCTGCCGCTATATATTTGAAACCGACTGGTTTGACGGTCACGCGGCAGCCAAGCGCCTCGGCAATGCGACGCACGAGCGTCGAGCACGAAAGATTGACGACGACGCGCCCCTCCAAATTACGAAATTGAACCAAGTCGCCCAAAACGAGCGCCATGATCTGATGCGGATGTATATATCTGCCGCGCTCGTCAACCGCGCCGATACGGTCGGCGTCGCCGTCGGTCACCAGGCCAGCGCAAGCTCCGTCCTCGATAACCGTATGCTCGCAAGCGTCCACCCACGGCTCAACGGGGTCGGGGCAGATATCTTCTTGGTCAGGCGCCTGCCCGGCGTGAATCTCGTGCACCTCAACGCCAAGCTCGCGCAGCAAGTCGGCTAGATAGCCCTGGGCTGCACCGCCCATGGGGTCAACAACCACGCGCAGGTGCGCGGCGCGGATGGCGTCGGCATCGACAAACGATGCCACCGCTTGCATATAGTCAGGAATGATATCCGCGGTGCGATATTGCCCCTCGATCCCCATTGGCTCGGGAGCCATGGTCTCTTCGAGCTCTTCGATGACATCCTGGTTGGCGGTCGAGCCGTCACCCATGCGAATCTTGAGACACAGATAACCCTGCGGATGATGGGACCCCGTCACCATGAGCGCGCCGCACGCCTCACCGTCATAAGCCGCCGCCCACGTAAGGGCAGGGGTCGGAACAGGTCGCGAAGCGAGCACGGCGTCTAGCCCGTGCGCTGCTAGCACACCCGCCGCAAGCTCAGCGAACTCGCGCGCCAGGGGCCGAGTGTCGAACCCTATATATACCGTTTTGCCCGGATTGATCTTTTGCCACAACTCGCCGACGGCATCGGCGATACGGGCAACGTTATCGGCAGTGAAGTCCTCATCGACGCGAGCGCGCCAACCGTCAGTTCCAAAATGAATTATCGCGCACACGCGCAGACACCTCACAGTGTTTGGATCATGGTACGCATGAGGTATACCCGCGATACACACTCGGCAACCTGCCGGCACCAGCATTCACCATTTGGGCAAATGCTGCCGAGGACATGCAAGCAATAAAAAAAACCGCCCCGTATGGAGCGGTTTTGCCCTTTATATATCGAGCGCCTCGGCCATCGCTGCCGTAGTGATTGCCGTGGTTCCACAGCAACTGCCCACCATTGCGGCACCGGCATGTCTCCATTCGATGCATGCGCGCGCGAAAGCTTCGGGGTTCTCGTGCCATACGGGGCCATCCTGAGTCTGGACCGGATCGCCCACGTTGGGACGCACCGTGACGGGAGTAGTCGCCGATGCAACCATCCTGGGCACCGCCGCATTCGCGGCCGCAAGCGAACAGCAATTAACACCAACCGAGTTTGCGCCGTGTTTTTCGGCGTACAAAACGGCTGCCTCGATGTTGAGGCCATCGCCCAACAGGTCGCCCTTATCGTCAACGACAAAACTCACCAGAACAGGCATGCCGTCGGCGGCATCTCGGGCGCCGGCAAGCATGGGCTGCAAATTACGGATAGACGTCACCGTCTCGATCAGCAGACCGTCAACACCAGCATTGAGCAAGGCGTGCGTCTGTTCGCGCGCAATGCCTCGGATCTCACGAAACTCGGCCGAGTCCTCGGCAAACCACTCAATACCGATCGAACCCATCGAGCCCAGCAGCAGCTGAGGGTGCGCCTGGCGGGCATCGTCGACGGCCCCGCGATTGACCTCCGCCACGGACGGCGCAATCTGGTCGTGCTTGAGGGCATAGCTTGATGCCTGAAAGGTATTAGTAATGAGTACCTGCGCGCCGGCGGCGACATACAAGCGATGGATACGAGAAACGGTCTGCGGCTCTGCCAGATTCCAAAACGCCGGTGGAATATCGGCGGCATCGTACTCACTCAACAGAACACTGCCCATGGGGCCCTGCGCCAACAAGGTCTCGCTCGACAAGCGGCGCGTAAGCTCCTCGGCACCAAAGCGATTGTAATAACTCGTATCCATATATATCCCGCTATTCCTCGACGCTGATTCCCTGCTTTTCGAGATAGGCGAGCCAGCGGTTCATCGTGTCCTCGGATAGCGCATGCTCCATCATGCAGGCCTCGGAATCGGCTCGCTCAAATTCGACACCGAGCTCCTGAACCAAAAACGTGCGGACGAGGCGATGACGGTACCAGATAGCCGTGCCAACCTCGCGGCCGCGATCGGTCAGGACTACCTTGCCGTAGTGCGATTGCTCGACAAGCTCAGATGCCTTGAGCGCCGAAACCGCTTTATTGACCGATGCCTTGGAGACGCCAAGGCGCTGCGCGATGTCGACCGATCGCACGCCGTTGGTTTCCCCCTCTTCGCTTTCAATGCGAACCATGCACTCCAAGTAGTCTTCGTTCGCCACCGTCAGATGTAGTTCGCGCGAGCTATTTGTCGTATCCATGATCTTCCGTCCCTTCTGCATTCAATGGCTGATTCTACCCCATCCAAGCGTCGCGGTATGCCGTGGCATACCGTGCTAGAGTTCTTGTTGCACACGACGACCAAGATTGGAGCGGTCTTTATGGAAAACACCACCACGAACCCCGATGTCCTCGAGCGCTTTTTGCGCTACGTCCAGATCAACACGCAGTCCGAGGATGCAAACTGCGACCAGGTACCCTCGAGCGCCGTTCAGTTTGACCTTGCCAACGTGCTGGCTGAAGAGCTGCGCGAGCTTGGTGCGGAAGATGCCCACGTGACCGAGCACGCCTATGTCTGCGCGCATATCCCCGCAAGTGCGGGCGCTGAGGACAAGCCCGCCCTGGGCCTGATCGCCCATCTCGACACCACCGAAGTTGCACCGGGCGCCGGCGTGAAGCCGCACATCGTACACTACGAAGGCGGCGACCTGGTCTGCGGCACGGTTGACGGTAAGCCCGTTGCCATGAGTACCGCCAAGCTTCCCGCCCTGAACGACCTCGCGGGTGAGGACTTGGTCTGCAGCGATGGCACCACGCTGCTGGGCGCGGACGACAAGGCAGGCGTCGCCGAGATCATGTCGCTTGTCGCGCGTATCGCTCAGGACCCTTCTCTGCCCCATCCCGCACTCGGCATTTGCTTCTGCCCTGACGAGGAGATCGGTCACGGAGCCGAGCTGTTGGATATCGATACCTTTGGCTGCAAGTACGCCTACACGGTCGACGGCGGCCCCATCGGCGAGCTGGAGTGGGAGTGCTTTAACGCCGCCGAGGCGACCATCCGCTTTGAGGGCCAGTCCATCCACCCGGGCGACGCCAAGGGCCGTATGGTCAACGCAGGCAATCTGTTCTGCGACTTCAACGCGTTGCTCCCCTACGTGCAGCGCCCGGAGTATACGGAAGGCTACGAGGGCTTTTATCACCTTGAGGGTGTATCTGCGACCGTCGATCACGCCACGGCGCGCTATATCGTCCGCGACCATGACGCCGCCAAGTTCCAGCAGAAACTCGACCTTATTGATGCCGCCGCCTCGATGCTCAACCAGCGTCTGGGTGAGGAGCGCGTGACGGTCGAGATTAAGCAGCAGTATCGAAATATGGCCGAGATCGTTCGTGACTATCCCGAGCTTATTGATGTTGCCAAGGAAGCCTACCTTGCCTGCGGCGTTGAGCCCCAAGTGCTGCCGATTCGCGGCGGCACCGACGGCGCGCAGCTGTCGTTCCGCGGTCTGCCCTGCCCCAACCTTTCCACCGGCGGCTATTGCTACCACGGCGTCAACGAGTTCGTCCCGGTCAGTTCGCTCGTCAAGATGACCGACGTGCTCCAGGAGCTCGTCGCCCGCTTTGCATAAGCCTGGCTGCACAAGTCCAAAAGACGAATCGCCCCGTCCTCAACCGAGAACGGGGCGATTTTTTGCTGCAATGAGAACAGGTTGACGCACGCCAGCCTCTTAACGCAAGGAGTGTCCCAAACTGCCGGCACAAAAGGAACGCCCCCAAGTGCCAAGTGCATCAAGAGTGTCCCCTTTGACCAGTCGTTTAAGAACGCCCCCAATGACTAACGTCGCAGGTTGAGGACGGGCAGCGAGCGGGTCGCATTTGAGACAAGGTGACGTGAAACGAAAGGGCGCTGACCTTCTGGTCGCGCCCTTGAAGTTGAACGTCAGATTGTCCAAATGCGGCCCGCGCAGCGTCAAGCGGTTACGCGGTTTGGAAAACCGCGTAACTTAGTAGTTGGCTTCGTAGCCGTTGCCGTCGCCGGTGGGCTCTTCGTAGTAGTCCGAATCGCTCGAATCGCTTGAGTCGCTCGAATCGTCCGAGCTACCCGACGAGGTTGCGGTACCGTTGGCGTAGTCATCGGAGGTGTTGTTGTTCAGGTCGCCGATCGTGGAGCTGGAACCGTCGGACAGGCCCATGGTGTTGGGGCCCTTGGGGTCCTTGCCGGCGTCAACGCGCTCCATCATTTCCTTGAGCTCGTCCTCGTAGACAAAGACATAGCTCACGCCATCGATCATAGTGTCATCACCGGCGTACGAGGGCAGGTTGGCCGAGTAGATGCCGTCGACATCCATGCCGCGCATGGCGTTGACCGTAGACACGATATCCTGAACGCTCATATCGGTTACGAGCATATCGGACAGCGAATTGACCAGGCCAAAGATCTTCGTGGCATCGAAGTTATTGAGGATCTGGTTGGCAAGGGCGCCAAGCACCTGACGCTGGTGGCGCATGCGCGTGTAATCGCCGTCGGCATAGGTGTAGCGGCAACGGGCATAGGTAAGGGCGGTGGCGCCATCCATATGCTGCTGACCAGCGGTGATCTTAATATCAAGGTGCTCAGGGTCGTCGACATCGTCGGTTGCGTTAATGTCGATACCGCCAACCGAATCAATCAGCGCCTGCATTCCGTCGAAGCTGACCTCGGCATAATGGGAAATCTGAACGCCGCACAGTTCGTTGACCGCCTCGACCATGGCCTCGGCGCCGCCAACGGTATGGCAGGCGTTGATCTTCATGGTCTCGCCCTTGTACACGACCTTGGTGTCGCGCGGAACGGAAATAAGCGTCGCCTGCTTCTGCGTGGGATCGATGCGTGCCAGGATAATCGAGTCGGCACGGTACGTATCCTCGCCCGGACGACCGTCAGTGCCAAGAAGCAGCACGTAGAACGGATCCTTCGCCTCGTCGGTATCCACCAGAATCTGGCGCAGGTTGTCGGTAATGACATTAGAATCGCCGAGCTTGCCCATAATGGTGGCAAACCACAGGCCGGCAGCGGTCGTGGCGCTCAGCAGCACACCGAGCACGGCGATAAGCGCCACGCGACGAACGTTGTGGCTGCGACGACGCTGGCGAGCGCGCTCGGAATAGCGAGCCACGTTATCGCGACTGTAGATCTTGGCCTGCGCACCAGTTGAGGGTCTTCGGGTGGTGGTATCCGCGAGGGGCTTCTTGTTAAACATAGGCAACCTGTATTAGTAGATAACGGGATCGGGGACGGTGGCATGCTCGACATGCGCGCCGAGCGCCTGCAGTTTCTCGACAAACTGCTCGTAGCCACGCTTGATGTGATGGATGGCCGAGACCTCGGTCGTACCGTCGGCGATCAGGCCGGCTACGACGAGGGCCGCACCGCCACGCAGGTCGGGCGAGGTAACCTGTGCACCCGAGAAACCCTTGACACCATGAATCATGGCATGATGGCTCTCGATACGAATGTCGGCACCCATGCGCACCAGCTCAGAGGCAAACATAAAGCGATTCTCGAAGATGTTCTCGGTAATGACGGAGCTGCCGTCGGCGAGGGCGGAGAGCACCATAATCTGCGCCTGCATGTCGGTCGGGAAACCGGGGAACGGAAGCGTCTGGATATCGACCGGCTTGATGCGCTCGGCGCGATTCACGTGGACGCCATCATCGGTACGCTCACAATCGATGCCCATGAGCTCCATCTTCTTGAGCACCATGCCCAAATGGATGGGGCAAAAACCCGTGACGTCGACACCGCGATCGTCGGCCATCAGCGCGCCGGCAACGATAAAGGTACCGGCCTCGATGCGGTCGCCCACCACGCGATGGGTAACGGGATGCAGCTCTTCCACGCCTTCAATAGTCACGACGGGCGTGCCGGCACCGACAATCTTGGCGCCCATCTCGTTGAGCATATTGGCGAGATCGACGATCTCGGGCTCGCGGGCGGCGTTGTCGATAACTGTGGTTCCCTGCGCGCGCACGGAGGCCATGATGAGGTTCTCGGTGGCGCCGACACTGGCGAACTCGAGCGTGACGGTCGTGCCGCGCAGACCCTGGGGCGCACTGGCGTTGATGTAGCCGTGGGCGGTATCGAACTCAACGCCCAGGGCCTCAAGACCGAGAATGTGCATATCGATCTTGCGGGCACCCAGGTTGCAGCCGCCCGGCATGGCGATCTTGGCGCGATGGAAACGACCCAGCAGGGGCCCCATCACGGCCGTGGAAGCACGCATCTTGGCGACGAGCTCGTAGGGGGCCTCCCAGGAATCGACCTGGGAGGTATCGATCTCGAGCGTATGCTCGTCGAGAACATCGATCGTAGCACCCATGCCTTTGAGCACTTTGCCCATTACGTGGACATCGGAAATATCGGGCACGTTCTGGAGCGTCGTCTTGCCCGGCGCCAGAAGCGTTGCCGCCATAAGTTTGAGCGCGGAGTTCTTGGCGCCCGAGACAGGCACGGAACCTCCGATGGCGTGGCCACCCTCAACGCGGATAATATCCAAGGTCTACCCTTTCAAAAAGCATGCCCGGGGTGGCTGGGCCATCCCGGGCATGATGTGTTCGCAAATGGTCGAACGCTAAAACGTTTGACTATTGGGCAAGCTTGAGCTTACACCATGCGATTTCATTATAGAGGTAGGCGCGGCGTGCATCATCCTCCGACAAATTACCCAGCTTCTCTTCAAAACCTTGAATATCAGCTTTAACCTTGTCGGCGTCGACGGTCGCCAGATCGCAAGCGCGCTCGGCGAGGACGGTCACGACATCGTCCGCAACCTGGGCATAGCCGCCGGCCACGGCAAACGTGTGGTCGACAGTGCCCATGGCCTTATCGGAAACGCGAACGTAACCGTGGTCGATCGTGCAGATTTCGCTGGAGTGAGCAGGCAGGACGCCAAACTCGCCATCCGTGGACGGAATCGACACAAACGCAGCGTCACCCTCATAGGCGCAGCTCACGGGGCACACGATGCGGATACGCATAACCTACTTCTCCCCCATCTTGCGGGCGCGCTCGCGCACGTCCTCAATCGTGGAAGCATAGCGGAAAGCCTGCTCGGGCAGGTCATCGGCCTTGCCATCGACAATCTCGGCGAAGGAGCGGACGGTATCCTCGACGCGGACGTAGACACCGGGGTTGCCGGTGAACTTCTCGGCGACGTGGAAGGACTGCGAGAGGAACTGCTGAATCTTACGGGCACGGTTGACCGTAAGGCGCTGCTCCTCGGACAGCTCGTCCATACCCAGAATGGCGATGATGTCCTGAAGGTCGGAGTACTCCTGCAGAAGCTCCTGGACCTTGACGGCGACACGGTAGTGCTCCTCGCCGACGATCGAGGGATCGAGAGCGTCGGAGGAAGACGCGAGCGGGTCGATAGCCGGGAACAGGCCGAGCGACGAAATGCTACGCGAAAGAACCGTGGTGGCGTCGAGGTGCGTAAACGTCGTGGCAGGCGCAGGGTCGGTCAGGTCGTCTGCAGGGACGTAGACAGCCTGGACGGAGGTAATGGAACCCGTCTTGGTCGAGGTAATGCGCTCCTGGAGGTCGCCCATCTCGGTAGCCAGCGTAGGCTGGTAACCGACGGCGGACGGCATACGGCCCAGCAGTGCGGAAACCTCGGAACCGGCCTGGGAGAAGCGGAAGATGTTGTCGATGAACAGCAGAACGTCCTGGCCGCGATCGCGGAAGTACTCAGCGGTGGTAAGGCCGGCCAGACCGATGCGCAGACGCGCTCCGGGCGGCTCGTTCATCTGACCATAGACCAAGCAGGTCTTATCGATAACGCCCGACTCGCTCATCTCGAGGAACAGGTCGGTACCCTCACGGGTACGCTCGCCGACGCCGGTGAACACCGAGGTGCCGCCGTGCTCCTGGGCGAGGTTGTTGATGAGCTCCTGAATCAGAACGGTCTTGCCGACGCCGGCGCCACCGAACAGGCCCGTCTTGCCGCCACGGATGTAGGGCTCGAGCAGGTCGACGGCCTTGATGCCGGTCTCGAAGATCTCGGTCTTGGTGGTGAGCTCGTCGAAACGGGGCGCTGCGTGGTGGATGGGATAGAACTCCTCCACCTCGGGCATGGGCTTACCGTCGACGGGCTTGCCCATGACGTTCCAAATGCGGCCGAGCGTCTTGGGGCCAACGGGCATCTTCATGGGCTCACCGGTATCGGTGGCGATGAGGCCGCGCTGCAGGCCGTCGGTCGAGGACATGGCGACCGTGCGGACGACGCCGCCCGGAAGCTGGCTCTCAACCTCGAGGATCGTGCTCAGGTGACCGATCGGGGTCTCGGCCTCGACCGTGAGCGCGTTGTAGATCGGGGGCACCGCGCCGTCAAACTTGACGTCGACGACAGGGCCGATGATACGCACGATGCGACCATCACCGGCAGTCGTCTTCTTGGTGGCTTCCTCGACCGCAAGCTTTACGGTGTTATTAGCCATTACTGTTCCTCCAATGCTGAGGCTCCGCCGACGATCTCGTTGATCTCGGTCGTGATCGAAGCCTGGCGCACGCGACTATACGTGCGGGTAAGGGTCGAGATGATCGCGGTGGCGTTTTCCGTCGCGGAGTGCATGGCCTTGCGGCGTGCACCCTGCTCGGCGGCCGCCGAATCGATCAGGGCCTGGTAGATGACCGTCAGGATATACGACGGTACAAGCTTGCCGAGAACATGCTCGGGAGAGGGCACGAACTCGAACGTGGACGAGATGCGCTTAGGGGCGTCGGTCTCGTTCTTACGCGGACCGTGGGCCATAGCGATCATCTCGGGATCGAGCGGCAGCAAGTGCTCGACGCGAAGCTCCTGATCCACGCGGTTCTTGGCGTGGTGGTAGACAAGCTCGACACGGTCAAGCTCACCGGCACGATACGCATCGCAGATATGAGAGGAGATCATGCGGGCCTGATGGAAATCGGGCTCGGAGGAATTGCCCTCAAAGTGCATGATGACGTTTGCGCGGTCACGGAAATACGTGGCCGGCTTGCGTCCGCACGCGATGATCTCGCACTCGATGCCGTCGTTCGCCCAAGAAGCGGCGAGCTTTTCGGCCGTGCGCTCCACTGTCGTATTGAAACCGCCGGCAAGGCCGCGGTCAGAGGCAATAACGACAATCAGACCATGCTTGACGTTCTCATGCTTCTGCAGCATGGGATCGGTGCCCGAACAGGAGGCGTCGCCGGCGACCGTCAACATGACGTCGGTCAGCGCCTCCTTATAGGGCTCGGCCTGCTTGGAGCGATCGAGGGCACGACGGATCTTGGCCGTAGAGACCATCTCCATCGTGCGCGTGATCTGCTTGGTCGTGGTAACCGAGGAGATTCGCTTCTTAATGTCGCGAAGGTTGGCCATAGGGCTTAGTTCTCCTCTGATCCAGAAACATCCGAATGGTGCTTGGCCATGAACTGCTGCTTAAAGTCGCCGATGACGCGCAAGAGCTCAGCCTTGGTGTCGTCATCGATCTTCTTGGCGCGAACCTTGTCGAGCAGCAAGCCAAAGCCATTGTCCATGTACTCGATGAGCTCGGCACGGAAGGGCAGCACGTCGGCGATCTCCAGGTCGTCCAGGAAGCCCTCGTTGCCAGCGAACAGCGCAACGATCTGCTCGGAAACCTCGAACGGCTTGTAGCGCGGCTGCTTAAGGAGCTCGGTCATGCGAGCGCCGTGGGTAAGCTGCTTTTGCGTGGCCTCGTCGAGGTCGGAGCCGAACTGCGTAAAGCCAGCGAGCTCCTGGTACGAAGCGAGGTCCAGACGGAGATTGCCGGCGACCTGCTTCATGGCCTTGGTCTGAGCGTCGCCACCGACGCGAGACACGGAAATGCCCACGTCGACTGCCGGGCGCTGACCCTGGAAGAAGAGCTCGGACTGCAGGTAGATCTGACCGTCGGTAATGGAAATGACGTTGGTCGGAATGTAGGCCGAGACGTCGCCGTCCTGGGTCTCGATGATCGGCAGAGCCGTCATGGAGCCGTAGCCGTTCTTCTTGGACATCTTGACGGCACGCTCGAGCAGGCGAGAGTGCAGGTAGAAGATGTCGCCAGGATAGGCCTCGCGTCCGGGCGGACGATGCAGCGTCAGCGACATCTGACGGTAGGCCACAGCCTGCTTGGACAGGTCGTCGTAGATGACGAGCACGTGGCCGCCGGGGTTGGTCTCGCTGGCAGGCTTGCCGTCCTCGCCGTTGTACATAAAGAACTCGCCGATAGCGGCACCGGCCATAGGCGCGATGTACTGCATAGGGGCGGAATCGGCAGCGGTGGCCGAAACGATGATGGTGTAGTCGAGCGCACCGTGCTGAGCGAGGGTCTCGCGGATGTTGGCAACCGTGGAGGCCTTCTGGCCGATGGCGACATAGATGCAGACCATGCCCTTGCCACGCTGATTGAGGATAGCGTCGATGGCGATGGCGGTCTTGCCGGTCTTACGGTCGCCGATGATGAGCTCACGCTGGCCGCGGCCGATGGGCACCATGGAGTCGATGGCCAACAGGCCGGTCTGAACCGGCTCGCACACCGGGGTACGGTCGATGACGCCGGGGGCCTTGAACTCGATGGGGCGACGATGCGTGGCGACGATATCACCCAGGCCGTCGATGGGCTGGCCGAGCGGATTGACGACGCGGCCGAGCATGGCGCGGCTCACGGGGATATCCATAATGCGGCCAGTGGTGCGGCACTCGTCGCCTTCCTTGATGGAGTCGACGGCACCGAACAGAACGGCGCCGACCTCGTCACGGTCAAGGTTCTGGGCAAGGCCGAAGACGGTCTCACCGGTATCGGAGCTCTTGAACTCCAGAAGCTCGCCTGCCATGGCGCTCTTGAGGCCGGAGACGCGCGCGATGCCGTCGCCTACCTCGTCGACCGTTGAAACCTCATGCGTATCGACCGTCGCGGAGAGGCTCGTGAGCTGCTCCTGCAGTTTCTTGGCGATATCCTGGGCATTGAGGGTTTCGGACATTAGGCTTCACCTCCGTACGAATTAGCAGAGTTTGCGAGGGTCTCCTGCGCGATGCGCAGCTGCGTCTTGACGGAAATGTCACGACGCTCGCCGCGGGCCTCGAGCACCAGGCCGCCCACGATAGACGGGTCGACCTGCTCGATAAGGAATACCTTGCGGCCGAAGTCCTGCTCGCATTTCTTAGTGATGGTTTGACGCAGCTCGTCGTCGAGCGGGATCGCCGTGGTGACGGTCACGCCCACTACATCCTCGTCTTCCTCGGCAACATACTTAAAGGCAGCTGCCACCTTGGGAAGAAGGTCGAGCTGGTCGCGCTTGGACATGGTGTCGAGCACGGCGATGATCTCGGGGCTGGCGCTAGCCAGGCGCTCGATCATCTCGAGGTCCTCGAACACATGGTTCTCGGCCTTGGCGGCTTCCAGAAGGGAGCGCGCGTAGGTCTCGAGCACCTTGTCCTGATAGCGGCTAGTCGGCATTCAGGCTACCTGCTTCCTGGATGTAGCGCTCGATGAGCTTCTTCTGCTCGGCCTCGTCCTCGAGTGCCTCGCCCACGATCTTGGTGGCGACGGCAACGGACAGGTCGGCGATGGAGCTCGCGGCACCGGCGTAGATGGACTTGCGCTCGTCCTCGACGGTCGTGTGGGCCTTGGCGATGATCTCCTCGGCCTCCTTGTGAGCGGCCTCGATGATGCGGGCGCGCTCGGACTCGGCGTCCTTACGGGCCTCGAGAACGATGTCGGCAGCCTGACGACGGGCGTCGGTGACGATCGAGTCGGACTCAGCGCGCTTGGCGATAGCCTCCTGCTTGGTCTTCTCGGCCTCGTCGAGGCTCTCCTCGATCTTCTTGCCGCGCTCCTCCATGGTTTTCATGATGCCCGGCAGGGCGACCTTGGCCAGCACGATCCAGATGATCAGGAAGGCGATGAGCGCCGGGATGAACTCCGCCATCTTAGGGATGAGGATGTCCGCACCGGCAGCGCCGTCCTCGGCGAACGCGGACACCGGCATGAGCAGCGCGGCCGCGGACGCGGAGAGTGCGATCGCGCTCTTCTGGGATGAAAGATTCATACTTGACGCTCCGTGCTATTTAACGATCAGCGCGACAACGAAGCCGATCAGAGCCAGAGCCTCGCCGAAGGCGGAGCCCATGATGAAGACGGTGAACACGCGGCCCTGGACCTCAGGCTGACGGGCCATAGCACCCGTAGCACCCAGAGCAGACAGGCCGATAGCAAGACCAGCGCCGATAACACCGAGACCGTAACCGATAACTCCCACGATTCCTCCTTTGTCGTGCGTGTCTTATTTCACGCAGGATAACCTTTTTTATAACTGCCGGGCTCCATGGGTACGGGCACCGGCGGTTTAACGAATTGCCTTACCTTTAGGCGCGAACGGAAGACTACTCCTCCTCCGCGACCTCCTCTGCCTCGGAGACATACACGGCGGTAAGGACCGTGAAGACGTAGGCCTGGATAGCGCCGACCACAAGCTCGATCGCATAGATCAGGATGAGGATGGCAAGCCAGGCCAGCGAAGGCAGGGCGCCGACGGCGTGGGCCGCGGAAACCTGCTGAAGCAGCGGCTGCATGAACATGCTCGCCATGATGGCGAACGAGCCCATGACCACGTGTCCTGCGAACATGTTGCAGAACAGACGGACGGCGAGCGTGATGAGGCGCAGGAAGGTCGAGAAGAGCTCGACGACCCACACGAGCACGTTCATCGGGAAGCTCACGCCCTGCGGGGCGAGGCTCTTGATGTAGCCGATCACGCCGTGGGCCTTGCATCCGTAGTAGATGAAGTACACGAAGGCGAAGATGGCGAGCGCGGCGGTGGAGCCGATTGCGCCGGTGCCGGGCTTCATTCCCGGGATCAGGCCGATCATGTTATTGATCAGGATGAACAGGAAAAGCGAGCACAGGAACGGGAAGTGCTTCTTCCAGTTCTCACCCACGACGCCCTTGCCGATATCGTTCTCGACGTACTCGATGATGTACTCGAAACCGTTGACGAAGAAGCCCTTGGGAACCAGGGTCTGCTTCTTCTTGAACACGGCCAGGACGATCAGGAGCACGATCGTGGAGACGATCAGCCAAAACGAGTACTGCGTGATGCCGCAGCTCAGATCGCCCACGACAGGGGTGGAGCTGAACTCGCTGACCAGATGATTAATCTCATCAGGCAGCTTTTCAAAAATTTCCACGACTTACCTTTCGACCTCATGAGGATCTCGCAGCGCCTTGGCGACACGAACCGTGCAGGTGGCCATAAAGGCCACGAAGCCGATCGCCTCGCCCAGGAGGAACATGCGAAACGCCTCTCCGAACAACGCAAACACAACCAAGGTAAAGACGAGCAGGGCGATTGCCGAGACCGCCAGACTCACCATTCCCTTGAGCATGTCCGCATTCTGCTTATCGTCAAGAACCGGCTTGAGCGTAAAGACAAAGGGAAGGAAGGCAATTGCGCCCGCGATGGCGCCTGCAACGATAGCGAGCAGATCGGCTATCTGAAACACTGGCATCCTCGCTTTCCTTGTTTAAACGCTTCACAGCACAGTCCCAGCCAAACATTGGTGACTATTGTACGAGCCAATCGCCAAAGTACAACCGAAAAACAAACGGTTAATACGCACCTGTACGTTTTCTTAAGACCTTCTTTATGCCGCAGTTACGGTAATACGTTTTTTCGAACCCTGCAGAGAAAAACGTCCATTAACTAAAGGTGCGCGCAGGCGTCTTCTGCTTGCCCGCGCGCACCATTTCTTCGTATTTGCGGCCGCAACCGACAAGGCTTAGTGACTAGAGCGTGCCGTAGATGCGGTCGCCGGCGTCGCCCAGGCCGGGAACGATGTAGGCGGCCTCGTTGAGATGGTCGTCGATGGCGCAGGTATAGATGTGCACGTCGGGGTCCTTCTCGGTCAGCGACTTGAGGCCCTCGGGCGCAGCGACGATGCACAGCATGCGGATATCTTTGACACCGCGCTCACGCAGATAGCTGATGGCCATCTCGGCCGAGCCGCCCGTGGCGAGCATGGGATCGACAACCAGGCAGATGCGCTGGTCGATGTCCTTGGGCATCTTGCAATAGTACTCGTGCGGCTCGTGGGTGACCTCGTCACGCTCCATGCCGATATGGCCCACGCGAGCGGAAGGCACCAGGTCGAGGATGCCATCGACCATGCCAAGGCCTGCACGCAGAATGGGAACGATAGCGAGCTTTTTGCCGGCAAGCTGCTTAAACGTTGCGGTGGTGATAGGGGTCTCGACCTCGACGTCTTCCATGGGCAGATCGCGCATGGCCTCGTAGCCGTCAAAAAGCGCGAGCTCACGCACGAGTTGGCGGAACTGGTTGGTGCCGGTGTTTTTGTCACGCAGGATCGATAGCTTGTGCTGGACGAGCGGGTGATCGACAAGGGTCACACGGGACGTATCGTAGGTGACGGTCATGGGTTGGTTGCCCCTTTCGTTGCGGCCGGAAGACGGCCTTGCTGACACGGCGCATGGCGATGTTGTTGCCGCGCGCCGTGCATAAGTTTAGCGGTTAATTGTATCGAGCGCCCGTCGGGCCCTACTGCGCGGTGCTGAGCGAGCGCTTGACGGCGTCATGCCAGCCCGCCAGGTTTTGCTCGCGGCGCTCGGCGGGCATATGGGGAAGGAAGGTCTTAACGATCTGGGCGTTTTGCTCCAGCTCCTCCAAATCCTCCCAATAGCCGACGGCAAGGCCGGCCAAGTACGCGGCACCGATCGCCGTGGTCTCCACCGTCTCGCACTGCAGCACGGGGATATCCAGCAGGTCGGCTTGGAACTGCATGATGAACTCGTTGCGCGAGGCACCGCCATCGACGGACAGGCGCTCGATTGAAAGCCCCACGTCTTGCTCCATGGCACGCAATACGTCGTAGCTCTGGTAGGCCATGGACTCACAGGCCGCGCGCACGATGGTCGCGCGGCTCGAGGCGCCGGTCAGGCCGCACACGATGCCGCGGGCGCGCGGGTCCCACCAGGGAGCACCCAAGCCCGCAAAGGCGGGAACGAAGTAGCAGCCCTCGTTGTCGTTGATTGAAGCGGCGAGCTGCGCCGACTCGCTCACGCTCGAGATGATACCCATGTTGTTGCGCAGCCAGTTCATGGTGGAGCCGGCGGCAAAGATGGAACCTTCGAGCGCATAGCTGATCTTGCCGTCCGCGGCGATACCGATGGTGGAAACCAAGCCGTTCTTGGACTCGACGATCTCGTCACCGGTGTTCATGAGCATAAAGCAGCCCGTGCCATAGGTGTTTTTGGTCTGGCCGGGATGGAAACAGCAGTGGCCGAACAGCGACGCCTGCTGGTCGCCCGCCACGCCCATGATGGGCGGCATGTTGGTCATGATGTCGCTCGCGACGCGGCCGTAGTCGCCCGAGCTCCAGCGGACCTCGGGCATCATGGAACGCGGAACGTCAAAGAGCGCCAGCAGGTCGTCATCCCAATCGAGCGTATGGATATTAAAGAGTGCGGTACGGCTGGCGTTGGTGTAGTCGGTGGCAAAGACCTGGCCGCCGGTGAGGTTGTAGATGAGCCAGGTGTCGATGGTGCCAAACATGAGGTCGCCCGCCGCCGCGCTCTCGCGCGCACCGTCGACGTTGTCGAGAATCCACTGCACCTTGGAGGCCGAGAAATACGGATCGAGCGTGAGCCCCGTGCGGGCACGCACCAGCTCCTCGCAACCCTGTTCAACCAACGCGTCGATTGCCGGCGCGGTGCGGCGGCACTGCCATACAATGGCGTTATAGATGGGCTGACCGCTTACGCGATCCCAGACCACCGTGGTCTCGCGCTGGTTGGAGATGCCGATGGCGGCGATGCGGTCGGAGTGGATTCCGCTCTTAAACTGGACTTCCATCATGACCGCGATTTGACTGGCGAGGACCGCCATGGGGTCCTGCTCTACCCAACCGGGGCGCGGGAAGCTGGTTTTGACGCTGCGGCGCGCTTGGGCGACGATGCAGCCGTACTCATCGACGATGGTCGCGAGTACCGAGGTGGTGCCGCAGTCGAGCGCCATGATGTAGGAACCGCCAAAGCTAAACGAGGCATCTTCCATGCCCAAGCTGCCTAGATTCAACGACATCGCTTACACCTTTCTATTGCATCGGGTCGGACAGGACCCGTTCGATCTCTGATGCGGGAAGTGCGCCTTGGCGCAGGATCTGGAGCCCGCCGTGCTGGAACGACACGATGGTCGAGGCGTCGCGGCACGGGGTCTCCCCTGCGTCGACGGCCACATCGACCCCCTCCAGGATGCGATCCTCAACGTCGGCAAAGCTTGCCGGCGAGGGCGCCCCGTGCGTGTTGGCGCTCGTGCAGGCAAGTGGACTGCCGCAGGCGCGGATGAGCGATTGCACCACAGGCGAAGCCGAAGCGCGCAGGGCCACGGTGTCGTCGGCAGCACGCATAAAGGTCGGCACGCAGGGGGCTGCCTTGACCACGATAGTCAGGGCGCCCGGCCAGCATCGTCGGGCAAGCACGCGAGCCTCTTCGGGGATATCCACGCCGTAGCGGTCGAGGGCTTCGACGCCATCAACCAGCCAAGCCACAGTTTGCGTGAGCTCGCGCTGCTTGAGGGTAAAGATGCGGCGGTAGCCGGTACCGAGCGCGGGGACCGCGACGCCGTTGACGGTCGTCTGCGGATCGCGCGGCCACGGCAGGGATTCGCTTGTATCTTGGGGGACGGCATCCGAGAAGGCGTTGACCGCCACGGCGACACCGTAGACCGTCTCGGTCGGGATCAGCGCCAGGCCGCCGCGACCGAGCACCTCGGCCGTGCGCTCGATGGCAAGCCGATGCGGCTCGCGCGCCCCCTCGTATACCCGATAGACCGTCTGCATGTGTATGCCAGCCCCTTACGCTCTGGTGCAAGTTTGTTTACTGTGGGGCATTCTCGCACGAAACGTTCAGCCTATTTGCCCAGAGCGCATGTTGGTTTGGTGAGCGGCTGTAGTAGTCGGTGAAAGCGAGGGGGTTATTGAAGGATTTTAGCGAGCAAGCGTCACGGTATGATCGGGGAACTCAATGCTTGCGACAAGTTTTCCCCCAAGGCTTTCGGCATACCTGCTGAGGGTGTCGAGCCTCATCGAGCCCAACTCTCCGCGCTCAAGCTCGGAGACGCGTTTTTGAGAAACACCCATCGACTGAGCGACCGACGCCTGCGTCAGATCCTTGAGTTTACGAATCTGGGCAAGCTTGTAAGCCTCGATACGCTCACGAGTTTTCTCCTGCTCGGCGGCAATGGAGTCGCGCGCTATCCCGCGAGACTCCATATACTCATGCAGTTCCATCTCGATCGAGCCTCCTTACGTGACGACGGTATATTTGCTCGGCCTTGGGAATGTTAATCGCATACCAGCCGTTCCATTTTGCCCTAGACGACCTCGCCCTTGACTTATCACCTGCTAGCAGCAATAC
>CAKUFT010000030.1 GCA_934650095.1 uncultured Collinsella sp. | reverse complement strand
CGCGAGCTGGCAAGTGCGGCTCGGTGGCTTAGCGCGAAGTGGAGGCTCGGGACTCGATGTGGCCGGGGATCTCGATGTGTTTGGGCGCGAGCCTTGCTGCTTCGCCCACCGTGGTAGTGACGACGTCGATACGCTCGGACAGACGCTCGACCACGCGCTCGGCGATGGCCAGGGTGTCCTGCGCGGCCGTGGTGACACCGCCAAAGAGCACATGGTTCCAGGGATAGTCGTCGAACGTCGCGATCTTGAGACCCGCCGGCAGCGAGGGGCCAAGCTGGGCCAGCGCCTCGGTCAGACGCAAGAAGACCAAACCGTTGACAGCAATAAGGCCGAGCTTTTTACCTGCGTAATCGCGGATGGTCTCATCCAGGCGGCTGATGCCCTCGACGCCACCGTCGGCCAGGGTGACAACCTCGCCGGCAAGACCACGGTGCGAGAGCTCGTCGGTAAAGGCCTCGGCACGCTCACGACGGACGGGGCTGTCATCACTTGCCTCGGTGAGCAGGCACAGGCGCTCGCTACCCGCGGCAGCCAGGGCGTCGACCAGGCCGGCGACGAGCTCGCGGTTGTTAGACGTCACCAGATCGATGCCGCCGTCCTCGATGTCGCGGTCGAGCAACACGACCGGCAGGCGCCCCGCAGCTGCGGCGATCGCCTCGTCGTTGCCGCCGCAGGTGTTGACGACCAAGCCGTCCACGCCCGCATCGATGAGTCTGGTGAGCGACTCGGCCTCCTTGGCGGAGTCGTTGCCGCTGATGGCCGTCATAAGCGAGCAGCCGCGCGCGGCGGCGCTGGCGGAAAGGCCCTCGAGCATGGCGCTCGAGAACGGGTTGGCGATGTCGGCCAGAATCACGCCGATGAGGTTGGTACGCGAACTGCGCAGGTTGCGCGCGGCGGCACGGGGACGATAGCCGGTGCGCTCGATGACCTCGGCAATGCGGGCGCGGGTCTCCTCGGTCATCTGACCGGGACGGTTGTTGAGGTAGCGCGAAACGGTGGCCGGGCTCACGCCCGCCTCGGCGGCAATGTCTTTGATTCTCATCTGCGCCATGGCGCACCCCGTTTCCCACGTGTCGGCAATCTTAGCCATTTTAGGCATTTTTTTTTAAAAATCTCGCTTGCAAAACGCTGTAGGTGAGTATACTACAACTCGAAACGAAACCGATTTCGTAAACCGATTTCGGCAAGCGTTGGCACGGAGGTGCAAAGATGCACCCTACCGTCTTGGCACCTCCGTGCCAACGCCATATCAAAGGTGTACGCACAGACAAGAAGGAGCTACGCGACCATGGGTAAAACGGTTCTTACCTTCGGCGAGATCATGATGAGGCTCTCGCCCAAAGATCACCTGCGTATTGAGCAGGCCACCGAGTTCGACGTCCGCTACGGCGGCGCCGAGGCCAACACCGCGCTTTCCCTGGCCTACCAGGGCGACAAGGCCGCTTACGTTTCCGTCGTTCCGGCCAACCGCCTGGGCGAGTGCGCGCTGCGCTCGCTGAAGGTCTACGACGTCGACACCACGCGCGTCGTGCGCCAGGGCGACCGTCTTGGCTCCTATGTGTTTGAGGTCGGCGCCTCGCAGCGCGGCAACGGCTGCGTCTACGACCGCAAGTACTCGGCCATCAACATGGCCAAGCGCGACGTCTTTGACTGGAACGAAATCCTCAAGGGTATCGACGTCTTCTACTTCTCTGGCGTGACGCCCGCTGTCTCCGACGAGATGGCCGCCGCTTGCAAGGATGCCCTCACCGCTTGCCGTGCCAAAGGCATCACCACCGTGTGCGACGTTAACTACCGCGGCAAGATGTGGTCGCCCGAGAAGTCGCAGGCAACCATGAAGGAGCTCCTGCCGCTCGTCGACATCTGCATCGCTAACGACGAGGACGCACCCGCCGGCCTCGGCATGACCTGCGTCTCTGGCTCCCTTGCCCACGGCATCGAGGAGCGCGACACCTACGTCGAGATGGCACGTCAGATCTGCGCCGAGTACGGCTGCAAGAAGGTCGCCTCGGTCGTCCGCAACATCTCCTGCGTCGAGCGTTCCATCTGGATGGGCATGCTCTATGACGCCGAGAGCGGCGAGCACTGGTTCTCCCCTGCCCATGACGTGCACGTGCTCGAGGGCGTTGCTGCCGGCGACGCTTTCAACGCCGGCCTCGTCCATGCCCTCATCAACGACTTCGATCCGCAGGACGCCGTCAACTACGCCATCGCGGCCTCGATCCTCAAGCTCACCATCAAGGGCGATTCCAACCTGGTGACCGCCGACGAGATCGCCGCTGTGGCCAACGCCGCCGACGGTGGCACCCGCGTCGCCCGTTAATTCGTTCCCCATTCCGCGGGCTGCAGTTTCCCATACCCATACCTCTGCAGCCCGCTCCCCGATTCCTCCGGTCGGGCAAAACCACCAGTCCCATTCCGGTTTTGCCTGGCATTTCCTACACGACTGGTCGCGCAGCCGGTTTTGGAATTGCTTGTGACCCCAAGCAGTGCCTCCGATAACCAATCCAAAACCGGCTCATGACCAGCCCTTTTGGCAATAACGCGCACCCGCGCGCCGCACATCGAAAGGAACATCATGTTCGATCAGTTCTACACCACGCTTGAGTCCCTGGGCATCGTGCCGGTCGTCGTGCTCGACAAGGTCGAGGACGCCGCTCCGCTCGCTCACGCCCTGATGGCCGCCGGCATGAAGTCCGCCGAGGTCACCTTCCGCACCGCTTGCGCTGCCGAGTGCATCGCCGCTATGGCCGAAGCCGAGCCCGAGATGTGCGTGGGCGCCGGCACCGTCCTGACCGTCGAGCAGGTTGAGCAGGCCCGCGCCGCCGGTGCCAAGTTCATCGTCTCCCCGGGCTACAACGAGGACGTCGTCAAGCACTGCATCGACATCGACCTGCCCGTGCTGCCCGGCACCGTGACCCCCTCCGAGGTCACCGCTGCCGTCAACCTGGGCCTCAAGGTCACCAAGTTCTTCCCGGCAGCCCAGTACGGCGGCCTCAACACCATCAAGGCCCTCGCCGCGCCGTTTGTCGGTCACCGCTTTATGCCCACCGGCGGCGTGAGCACCGCTAACGTCGAGGAGTACCTGAGCTCCTCCGCCATCATCGCCTGTGGTGGCACCTGGATGGTCAAGCCGGCCCTGTTCGCCGACGGCGACTTCTCCAAGGTCGAGCAGATCGCTCGCGAAGCCATGGACGTCGTCAAGAAGGTCCGCGCCTAATCCAGCTCTCTATCGTGGGGGTGCGACCTAGACCGCACCCCCATTTTTGAAGCGGCTCGGAAGCGTGCCGTTTCCGTCACGGACAAGAACCGAAACCGTCTTGTATGCTGATAGAACGTGACGGAAGCGACACGCCTCCGAGCCGCTTTTTCTTGACCGATTAAACTCTTCAACATAGCCCAGAGCGCCAAAACAAATGCGGTGCCGTCTGGAGGAATCGACCCCTTGCTTCCGGTCTGTTCCTCCAAACGGCACCGCATCTTTGTACCCCGGCCTTGCCCCCAACGCAGTTGCGGTGAAATAGGGACTGCCTGCGCCTCCTGGGCCGCAAAACAATCCCTATTTCACCGCAACTTATGAGGGGATAGATTAGATGGACGATTCTTTGGGCAGCTCGAAGTAATCGGGATGCAGGGCGATAACTGGGCCCTGCTCTTCGGGCATCAGATGCAGATGCGTCTGCGCCAGATAGCTCGCCGCATCGGTGTCGCCTTCCTTAATGGCCTCCAAAATTCGGCGGTGTTGCCGACGAATCGGCTCCCAATCCAGATTCTGCGACACCGCACGCAGCCAGTTATAGCGCTCAAAATGCGTGTTGATGCTCTTCATCCAATCCCACAGCATGTGGCGGCCGGCAATCTCAAAGCACGTCTCGTGAAATAGATTGTCCAGATCAAAGAAGCGACGCGTCTCACTGTGGTCGAGCGCCTCGGACTCGGCGAGAATCTGCTCGAGCCGGCGCTTTTGCTCGGGCGTGGCAGCCGAGCAGCACTTGATCAGCACGCTTCTCTCGAGCTTCTCACGCAGAAAACAGGCGTTCTCGGCGCGTTCCATGCTAATTTTTGAGACATAGGTACCGCTTTTAGGGCGCGTTTCCACCAGCTCCTGCTCGCGCAGGCGCACAAAGGACTCGCGGATGGGCGTGCGGCCGATCCCCGTCTCCTTTTCCAGACCAATCGCCGAAAGGCGCGTGCCGGGCTTGAGCTCGGCATAGATGATCTTGGAGCGCAATGCGTTGTATGCCTGGTCTTGCAGACTCTGATAATGCTGGTGCTGTTCCATAAAGCCCTCGGTTAGTCGAATACCACCATGCAATACTATCGCATCCCCCGCCCCCATAAGTTGCGGTGAAATAGTTCCTGCTCGCAGCCTTCAGCAGCAAAACCAGGCAGTCTTTTTGGGACGGGGCTCTTTTGGCTACCCTGGCCCGTAGATCGGCCCCCTTGCCACAAAAGGGGCCCATCTACTACGTTAACGCGGATAGCCCCGACCATGCCGAAAAATGAGAAAACAAAACCGCAGGTAGACGGCTTGCCGATTTTCAAAAAAGCCGACTATGGTTGACCCCTACGGCTTAAACGTAGTAGATAGCCCATTTTCGTGGCACAGCACTATTCCATCCCAAATTGGCACCCCAGGCCCACTATAAGTTGCGGTGAAATAGGAACTGATGGCGCCGCTGGAGCCGTTAAACAGTCCGTATTTCACCGCAGCCTATGAGGGACGAAGGGGTTTTACAAGTTGGCGATGATTGCCTGGGCGATTTCGTCGTACTGAGCCGGCTCGAGCGTGACGCGACCGGGATTCATGGCGAACACATCGCCAAACTCAAACGGGTCATCCTTGTACTTGGGGACGATATGCACATGCAGGTGATGCATGGTGTCGCCATAAGCACCAAAGTTGATCTTGTCGGGGTTGAACGCCTTGTGCAGCGCGGCGGCGACGTGGCGGACATCGGCCATAAAGGCGGCGGCGTCCTCCTCGGACATGCAGGAGATGTCATCAACGTGCTGCTTGGAGGCCACGATGACGCGACCCTTGTGGCTCTGCTCCTTAAACAAGATGAGCTTGCTGGCGGGCAGGTCGAGCATGGGAATGCCAAAGGCATCGACGAGCGTGTTGTCGGTCCCGCACATGCAGTACGAGCAATCGGTGTGCTGTTCCATGGTGGTCCTTTCGATCCGGGTGAAAGCGTTCGCCGCAATGCGACCGACGGGCGCAACCAAGCTGCCCGGCAGTCCACGACGAACACACGATGCGCTCTCCAACCGTTGCGAAATCGGTTTCGAGTATGTCCTTGCCATGATACCGCCAACGAGTTGTTGCAATTAGGTGAACGTTCACCTTTTTATTATTTTTCTCTTTGCAAAAGGAATCCCGTGCGTATACTAAGGCTCAAACGAAACCGATTTCGTTAAGCGTGCGCAACAGGATGCTAAGACGCGCCCTACCATCTTGGCATCCTATTGCCCACGTCCTGTCATTCACTTTTCTCCCGTCTCGTTAGCCCTTTAGTCCCATTCCGGCACAGCGAGACATTTCCTAGACGACTGACCGTGGGGCCGGCTTTTCTGCTTTTACAGCAGTGCCTCCGATAACCCTCTTTTGCCGGCCCGGGTCAGCCCAATTCCTTACAACCGAAAGGACGGCAGCAACATGCGACCGCTCATCGTAATGAATGGCGAGAACATCGATTGGTGCCACACCGCGATCAGGATGCTCATGTACCTGGTCGGCGTTGCCATTTTGGCACTCGGCATGAGCCTACAGACGGCCTCGGGACTTGGCGTGGCCGCACTCACCTGCTTTGCCACGACCCTGTCAATGCTCACCGGCAAGACGCTCGGGTTTTGGATCACTGTGACCTATGTCGCTTACATTGCAGCCCAATTGGCTATTCTTCGCCGAGAGTTTTTGCCGCGCATTCTGCTCGAGCTCTTTTTCTCGACGCTCATCGGCGGCTTCACCGATTTCTTTATGGCGGTCAATCCGTTGCACCCTGCCGCGCTTCCCGCGCAGGTCGCGACCATGCTGCTTTCGCTTGCCGTCACCGCGTTTGGCGTAAGCCTGGTCGTCAACATGGGTGTCGTGCCCAACGCGCCGGATGGCCTGGTGCAGGTAATTGCCGAAAAGCTCAAGCGCCGCTTTGGTGACATCAAGGTTGTTTTTGACTGCTCGCACGTCGCGGCGTCCCTCGCCCTATCGCTCGCGCTCATGCACAACCTGGGCGGCTTTGGCGTAACCACCGCCATCTCGGCGCTGTTCCTGGGGCACGTCATCAACGTTGCCAACAAGCTGTTCGCGAAGCGCTTTATCCACATGGCGTTTGGTGAGTAGCGAGGGCGCAAGGACCCCGCAAGCGGCGCTATACGTTGCTAAATCTCGCTATACTTTGCTATACGTTGCTATATCTTGCTATAACTTGACATAAACCGGCACAATGACAGCCGGCACGCAACAGGCCCCAAGCCAATTTAGGTTTGGAGCCTGTCTTGTAACACAAGTCTTTTACCCTACGCACGCTCGTATTTCGTGGCGCGGCCTGTTCCCTGTTTCACAATCGCGTTCCGCTCAATCAGCGATTCGAGCGCCGCCAGCGTTCGTGTGCGGCTTAGCCCCGCCTGTTTCTCAATCTCACTTCGCGACATTATTCGCCCACCCGACAAGGCCTTGAGAACCTGGACCTCTTCCTCAGACCCCTCAAAGGCATCGGTAACGGGCAACGTGACGGTCACCATGCCGCCGCGAACATCAAAAATCGGCTGGCTCAGAGAATCTCGATACGCACGTCTAATTCGCGCGATTCCCGTGCCGAATTTCTCGATGTAATCCAGCTTTAGAAAGACTTCGGCAACAATTGGATTTCGGAGCACGGATATCTGCCCATACAGGTATTGCTCCGTCGTCAAGCCAGCGGGCAACGACCCGGGTGAAGTCACGACGACGCGGTCATCGTACAGGGCAACCTGAACATTCGCTTGCACATCCCACGTCCGATGCACGAGGGCGTTTGCAACTGCTTCGCGAAATGCCTCGAGGGGAATCCGATCGGTCTGAACGCGCTCGAAACCTTCGATGCGTTCATAACGATAGTAGCGTTCGAACATGACCACTGCTCTATCCACCTGCTCAATTGCCGACAGGCCCGTCGCCGTCTCACGATCTAAGAGGACGTCCTCGGTGTCACCAAACCGAACGCAGTCGATGCCCGGAAACTCGTTTTCATCCGCCAATATCGCCGCAGCATTGGTATAGCCGTCCTTGCCGAGCAAGCGAAGCGTTCGCATAATATCCGGCGTGAGCTCAGAAATGCCCAGATGTTCAATGCACTTGCGCTCGAGCGTATGAAAGCTCAGGTCCTGACGAGCCGACGTGAGCGCGTCGAACGTCAGATTGCTGCCTTCGAGCGTCAGCCTGCCGTACTCAAGACGGTCGACCTCTACCGTCGCCGAATCATTTCGCCTATAGGCCTTCCCCTTGCTTCGATAGGGTTTATCCTGCCCCGCATAAACCGTAAGAGTTACAGTCCTGTGCTTCTCGTCGGGCTCGAGCGAGTAGCGGGGCGCGGGGTCTAGGCTGTCATTAATCATGTTCTCGATGCGCAGGCACTCCGCAACCGGGTCTGAAAGACCGACTACAACGCCTTCGTCGTCAACGCCAAACTCTATCTTGCCCGTCCCGTAGTTTGCATAGGCGCTCACCGTTTTAAGAAACGCCGGCGTTACGCTCTCCTTGTATTCGACGGTAGGGCTCTCCCTGACAACCATGTTCACTGCCCCTCTCTTTTCATACTTATCTAACCCGTATTATAAGACGAAAACCGTTTGCGTACGGTTTTAAACCAAACGCAAACGGTTTTCGTCTGGTTTGCGTACGGAAATGAAACGTAAATTTCACTTTCGTACTGACAAACGCCAGACGCAAACGCTTTTCATCCGGCAATGCGTCTGTAATCCAAACGAAAAAGGCCCCGAGCTCGTGTGAACTCGGGGCCTTTTGCCACGCATCTATGAGAGGAGAATTCGATGCGCCCGGGCGCTACTCCATGTAGCCACCCTGAATGGCAGAAACTGCATGCTCGGTAAAGAACTTGAGCGTGCCGGAGGTATAGCGGTTAGCCTTGGGCTTCCAAGCGGCGCGGCGCTCGGCCAGGACGGCGTCGACCTCGGCCGGCTCCATCTCCTTACCGGCGATGCCCACGATGGACAGCGAGCGCTCGGGGATGTTGATCTGGATAAGGTCGCCCTCTTCGATCAGGGCAATCGGGCCGCCCACGGCAGCCTCCGGCGAAACGTGACCGATAGCCGGGCCCTTGGAGGCGCCGGAGAAGCGGCCGTCGGTGATCAGGGCAATGGAGGCACCGAGCTCGGGATCGCTGGCGATGGCCTCGGTGGTGTAGAACATCTCGGGCATGCCGGAACCCTTGGGGCCCTCGTAGCGAATGATGACGGCATCGCCGGGCTTGACCTCGTGCGTCAGGACGGCGTGGATAGCGTCCTCCTCGCAGTCGAACGGGCGGGCCTTGAGCGTAGCCTGGAACATCTCACGCGGAACGACGGTGTGCTTAACGACAGCGCCCTCGGGGGCAAGGTTGCCGTGAAGAATGGCGATGGAGCCGTCGGTGCCAAAGGCCTGGTCAAACGGACGGATGATGTCCTCGCGCTTGAGGTTCCACTTCTCCAGGTAGCGACCGCACTTCTCGTAGTAGCCGTTGTTCTTGAGGTCCTCGAGGTTCTCGCCGAGGGTCTTGCCGGTGACGGTCATAACGTCGAGGTGGAGCATCGACTTGATCTCCTCCATGATGCGCGGCACGCCGCCCGCATAGTAGAAGAACTGCGCCGGCCACTCGCCTGCAGGACGGACGTTGAGCAGGTAGTGGGCACCACGGTGCAGGCGGTCGAAGTCATCGGCGGACATCTCGATACCAAACTCGCGGGCGATCGCAGGGATGTGCAGCAGCGAGTTGGTGGAGCCGGAGATGGCGCCGTGGACCATGATGAGGTTCTCGAAGGACTCCTTGGTCACGATGTCGCGCGGGCACAGGTTGTGCTCGGAGAGCCACACGGACTGACGGCCGGCCTCGCGGGCGAACTCACGCAGGTCGGAGCTGGTGGCGGGCAGCAGAGCCGTGCCGGGGAGCATAAGGCCCAGGGCCTCGGCGGTAACCTGCATGGTCGAGGCGGTGCCCATAAAGGAGCAGGCGCCGCAGCTGGGGCAGGCGTTGTGCTTGGCGAACTCGAGTTCCTCACGGGAGATCTCGCCGCGCTCGTAGCGGGCCGAGATAGCGCCGAGCTGCTCTAGAGTCAGCAGGTCGGGGCCGGCATCCATGACGCCGCCGGTGACGACGATCGAAGGAATATTGACGCGGCCCATGGCCATGAGGTTCGCAGGCAAACCCTTGTCGCAGCTGGCGACGAAGACGCCGGCGTCGAACGGGGTGGCCTTGGCGTGAATCTCGATCATGTTGGCGATCATGTCGCGGCTGGGCAGCGAGTAGTTAATGCCGTCGTGGCCCTGGGCCTCGCCGTCGCAGATGTCGGTGCAGAAGTAACGGGCGCCGTGGCCACCAGCCTCGGCAACGCCGGCGCGGACCTCCTCGACGAGCTCGAACAGGCCAGCAGAACCGGGGTGCGAATCGCCAAAGGTCGACTCGATGATGACCTGCGGCTTGTCCAGGTCCTCGATGCTCCAGCCAGAGCCCAGACGCAACGGGTCCATCTCGGGGCTGATGGTACGGAACTTGCCGGAACGCGGCTGCAGCTTGGCAACCAGCTCGGCGGCCTCCTGCTGAATCTGCTCTTTGGTCTTCTCGTCCATGGTGTACTCCTCTTTTGGTTTGAACGGTTGTACCAATCGTTGGTTAATGGATCAGGTGTGGATGGGTTTTAGCGATGCGCTCGGCGTAAGTAGCTCGACTAGGCGAAGAACGAGATCACCAGGGCGCAGGCAAGGCCTGAAAGACCGATGATCGTCTCCATGACAGTCCAGGACTTGAGGGTGGTCTTCTCGTCGATCTCCAGGAACGATGAGCACATCCAAAAGCCGGCATCGTTGACGTGCGAAAGGGCTGTGGCGCCACCGCAAATGGCAAGGCAGATGGCAGCGCGCATGAGCACCGAGGCGCCGGCGACCGCAGGCATGGCGGCCATAATGCCCGAAGCCATGGTCATGGACACGATGGAGCTACCGACCGAGGCGCGGACGAGCGCGGCGATGAGAAAGCCGACGACCACGAGGGGCAGCGGGCAGCTCTCGAGCACGGGGCCGATAACCTGGCCCAGACCGCAGTCCTGCAGCATCCAGCGGATGACGCCTCCGCAGGCGATGACCAGCAAGATCATGCCGACGGGCTTGAGCGAGCGGTCGAGCAGGGCCTTGAGCTCGGCGCCGGTGTAGCCGCGGCAAGCGCCCAGCAGGTACATGGCGATGAGCGTGGCGATGGTAAGGGCAACGAACGGCTTGCCCAGGAAGGCGAGGATCGAGGCGACCTGCTCGGGCATGGGGACGTACGAAGACAGCGTGCCCAGCAGAATCAGGCAAAGCGGCGTGAGCACGATCGCGAGCACCATGCCAAAGGAGGGAAGCTCCTTGTCGTCGCTCGCACCCTCGGCAGAGGTGAAGTGCTCGGGGACGTCCGTAAAGATGCGGCCACCCACGTTGCGGCCCCAGACGACACCGGCGACAGCCATGGCGATAAAGGCAGTGGGAATGCCGACGAGGATCATGGTGCCCAGGTCGACACCGAGCGTGCCGGCGACCAGAACCGAGCCGGCCGAAGGTGGCACGAACGCATAGCCGGCTGCCAGTCCCGCGAGCAGGGCGATGCCGTAGTAGAGGGTCGACTTCTTGGTCTGCGATGCCACGCTAAACGCGAGTGGGATCAGCACGACCACGCCGGCCTCAAAGAACACCGTGGTGCCGATAACCAGGCCGGTGATGCCCAGCGCCCAGCTGGAGTGACCCTGACCGAAGGTATCGATAAAGGTCTGAGCGATCTTCTTGGCGCCGCCGCTCTCCTCCAGGATCTGACCAAACATCGATCCCAGGCCAATGAGCAAGGCGATGTTTTGCAGCGTGGTGCCCACGCCCTTGGTGACGGTGTCTGCCACCAAATCGAGCGGCATGCCCGCGCCGATGCCGATCGCAAGCGCCGAGACCATCATCGACAGCACGGGGTGCAGCTTGAACTTGATGATGAGCGCAAGCAGCAGCGCGATGCCCACGATGGCGGCGATGACGAGCCTAGTGGGGTCTGCCATAAACGTTGGGTCTGACATCTTTCCTCCAATTCATCAGACCTTTTGAATTCGGCTATGACTATAGCGGTTTTCGAATAGGTCTGATGTTTCAAAGGGAAACTTTTTCGAAATACATCTGATGTATTTTCGCGAACGGTCGGTTTTTGGCTGTGAGCGGTAGATATTGTTCGTCGATCGTGGGGGCAGCGACCTGCGCTCCATCGTTGATAGGCTAGAATAGCTCTGATGAATTCTTAGACGCGAGGTGAAATGTGGCACGAGCCGAGTCGGGATTGCCCGAGCAGATTGCAGACAAAATCATTCAACTGATCCTGGACGAGAACCTTGGCCAGGGCGATCGCTTGCCCAAGGAAGCCGTGCTGGTTGAGCGCCTAGGAGCCGGCCGGAGCACCGTTCGCGAGGCCATGAAGTTGCTGCAATCGCGCAACATCGTGCGCATTAAGCAGGGGTCGGGCACCTACGTGGCATCCAACCCCGGCGTTGCCGATGACCCGCTGGGCTTTACCTTTATCGGCGATAAGCAGCGTCTAGCGCGCGACCTGCTCGAGGTGCGCTTTATGATCGAGCCGCAGATGGCAAGCATGGCGGCCGAGCACGCGACCGACGATCAAATTGCCTGCATTAAAGAGCTCTGCGACGAGTCCGAGCGTCTGGCCGCCCTTGGCGAAGACTATTCTGCCGCCGACACCGCATTCCACAATGCCATTGCCGAGAGCTGCGGAAACCTTGTCGTCCCCCGTCTGATGGGCGTGCTCAAGGCATCCGTTCCCCTCTTTATCGACGTTACGGGCAAAAAGCTCGTCGAGGAGACCATCCGCACGCACCGCGGCGTGGCCGACGCCATCGCCGCGCGCAACCCCACCGCCGCGCACGACGCGATGTATCTGCACCTGGTCTACAACCGCAACATGATCGCGGAGGGAAAGCAGGGGCAGAACGCCTAAGGACCTATCCTCATTCTCACATACCGTTTAACTGTCAGAAGTGAACGTTCACCTATTTTTGAGTAAGCTCCAAGTATTATTTGGCGGCTTCTCCTATACTGACCTTGTATTAGAAGCAGGTTTTTATAGATAAACGTTTCTTTTGAAAGGACCGGTATGTCTAACCTTATGGACAGCTTCCGCCTGGATGGCAAGGTCGCTCTGGTAACCGGCGCCACCTATGGCATCGGCATGGCCATGGCCGAGGCGCTCGGCGAGGCCGGCGCCAAAATCGCCTTTAACGCGCGTCACGCCGACAAGGTCGCCGAGGCCGAGAAACACTACCGCGAACTGGGCTTTGAGGCTCACGGCTACGTGGCCGACGTTACCGACGAGGCCATCGTCGCCGAGCTCATCTCCAAGATCGAGGCCGACTTTGGCACCACGCCCGACATTCTGATTAACAACGCTGGCGTTATCCAGCGCACTCCCATGCTCGAGATGAGCGCCGAGGACTTCCGTCGCGTCGTCGACATCGACCTCACCGCCCCGTTTATCGTGTCCAAGGCCTGCCTGCCCGGCATGATCGCCAAGGGCCACGGCAAGATCATCAACATCTGCTCGATGATGAGTGAGCTCGGCCGCGAGACCATCGCCGGCTACGCTGCCGCCAAGGGTGGTCTGAAGATGCTCACCAAGAACATCTGCTCCGAGTTTGGAGAGGCCAACATCCAGTGCAACGGCATTGGGCCTGGCTATATCGCCACGCCACAGACCGCGCCGCTGCGCGAGACGCAGCCCGATGGCAGCCGTCACCCGTTTGACCAGTTCATCATCGCCAAGACCCCGGCCGCCCGTTGGGGCACACCCGAGGACCTGAAGGGCCCCGCCGTGTTCCTGGCATCCGACGCCTCGAACTTCGTCAACGGGCACATTCTGTACGTGGACGGCGGCATTCTGGCATACATCGGCAAACAGCCGCAATAGGGAAACTGGGCGAGGCGGTCTGCAGTTAAGTCTGCTGCTCGGACAGTCCTGCGCAAGACGGAAAGCACATTAAGTGCTTTCCTTTGCGTGCGGAACTCGCGACAGACTTAACTGCCGACCGCCCGCATGGCTCATCGCGGGCCGGATAAGCCGCCGCCCGCGAACAGAAACAAATACTGGAAAAAAAGTTGAAAGGTTAACTCAAATGAAGATCGCTCTGATCAATGAGAACTCTCAGAACTCCAAGAACCCCATGATCGAGGCTGCCCTTAAGAAGGTCGTCGAGCCCATGGGTCACACCGTCTTTAACTATGGCATGTATGCCGAGGAGGGCTCCGCTCCCCTCACCTATGTTCAGAACGGCATCCTGGCCGCCGTGCTGCTCAACTCCGGTGCTGCCGACTATGTCGTGACCGGCTGCGGCACCGGCGAGGGCGCCATGCTCGCCTGCAACTCCTTCCCCGGCGTGCTCTGCGGCCATGTCGCCGACCCGCTGGATGCCTACACCTTCGCCCAGGTCAACGACGGTAACGCCGTCGCCATGCCCTTCGCCCTCAAGAACGGCTGGGGCCAGGAGCTCAACCTCGAGTACACCTTTGAGAAGCTCTTTGGCTTTGGTTCGGGCAACGGCTATCCTGCCGAGCGCGTCGAGCCCGAGCAGCGCAACAAGAAGATCCTCGACGGCGTCCGCGCTGTGACCATGCGTCCGCTCGTCGACGTCCTGGGCGAGATCGACCAGGACCTTGTCAAGGGCGCCCTGGCTGGCGAGCACTTCCAGGAGTACTTCTTCGCCAACGCCACCGACGAGGCCATCATCGCCAAGGTCAAGGAGCTCCTGGGCCTCTAATCGCGACCCATCGCAGCTAAACGCAAGCGGCGGCTGCCCCAACACGGGACGACCGCCGCTTGTTGCTATCAAATGGTGCAATGGGGTCAGGTTTACATGCATCAAGTTGGTGCAAAATAACCTGTCCCCCGTGCACCAAGGGGTTGGCTAGAGGGCGCAGGCCACTTTGTAGCCGTCGCCGATGGCGTCGCGGATGTTGCCGCACTTGTTGGCGTCGCCCAGCACGTGGGCGGTAACGCCGGCAGCAGCCAGGTCGTCGGCCAGCTTGGTGTTGGGGCGGTAGCCCATGGCGAGCACCAGCGTATCCGCACCGGTGATGGTATGGACCTCGCCGTCCTTCTCGTAGCTGATAGTGTCCTCGGTGATTTCGGTCACCTTGGCCTCGGTCAGCACGTGGACGCCCTTGGAGAGCATACGCGTGATGAGGACCGCGCGGCCGGCGCCGCCCTCGTTGGCGGCGAGCGTCTTGGTCATCTCGATGACGGTGACGTCGCGGTTGGCCGGCGACAGGTCGTTGACCAGCGGAGCCAGATAGTCAGCCGTCTCGCAGCCGACGGTGCCGCCGCCCACGATGACGATCTTCTTGCCCGGGAAGGCGTTGCCGCCCAGCAGGTCGTCAGCCGTCATGACCTGCTTAAAGTTCTGCATAAAGGCCGGAGCGATGGGTTCGGCGCCATAGGCCAGGACAACCTCGTAGCCGGCGTAGTCGCGCTGGATATCCTCGGCAGAAAGCTCGGTACCAAAGACGCACTTCACGCCCGCCTCGGCCAGACGGCGATACTGATACTTGATCACGCGGGTGAGCTCCTGCTTTGCCGGCGGAACAGCCGCGATGCGCATCTCGCCGCCCGGCTCATCCTGCTTGTCCACGAGCACCACGTTATGTCCGCGCTTGGCGGCAATGAACGCCGCCTCCATGCCAGCGGGACCGGCGCCCACAACGAGCACGTTCTTGGCCTCGGCGGCAGGCTCGTAGCCAGCCTCGTCGCGCTCGACATCGGGGTTAACGGTGCAGGAGATGCGCTTGCCGAACATAATGCCGTTTAGGCAGCGCAGGCAGCCGATGCAGGGACGAATCTCGTCGGCGTTGCCGGCAGCCGCCTTGTTGCAGAACTCGGCATCGCACAGGTTGGCGCGGCCCATCATGCAAATGTCGGCGGCACCGTCCTCGATCAGTTCCTCGGCAATCCATGCCTCGTTAATGCGGCCGACCGTGGCGACGGGAATGTTGACGTGCTTTTTGATCTCGCGCGAGCAGGCGGCGTGCGAAGCCTGCTGCGTGCCGGCGGCGGGAATCGCGGAGCCGCGCTTGATGGTGGTGCCGCCCGACACGTGGATCATATCGACGCCTGCCTTCTCCAGGCGACGCGAGACATAGATCATATCGTTGAGGGTCAGGCCGCCATCGGTGTACTCGTCGCCCGAAATACGGACGTCGATGATGAAGTCCTTACCGCAGCGCTCGCGAATCTCGGCGATGACCTCGAGCAAGAAGCGCATACGGGCATCGAGCGAACCGCCGTATTCGTCGGTACGCTTGTTATAGAGCGGGGTCAAGAAGCCACCGAGCATACCGTGGGCGTGCGCCGCATGAACCTCGACGCCATCGACGCCGGCCTTCTGCATACGCACAGCGGCGTCGCCAAACTGGTGCGTGAGCTCGTGAATCTCGTCAACCGTAATGGGGCGCGGTGCCTCGCGGGCGTAGGACGGGCCCACGAAGGAAGGGGCGATCAGGCGCGGCGTGCCCGGGATGTTAAAGGCCATGTAGGCGGGGTGGAAGAGCTGCGGCATGATCTTGCAGCCGTACTCGTGCACGGCGGCGGCGAGCTTTTCCCAACCGGAAATGAACGTGTCGTCATAGCAGCACATATCGCCCGGCAGGTAGGTATAGGTGGGCTCGACGGTCACGACCTCAGTAATGATGAGGCCCACGCCGCCCTTGGCACGAGCGCGGTAGTGATCGACCAGGTCGTCGGTCACATAGCCGTGATCGGCCAGGTTGGTGGATACCGGCGGCATAAAGACGCGGTTCTTGACCTCGGTCGTACCAACCTTGATGGGGCTAAAGAGCATCGGATAGGCGGAGGACTCCATACAGGCTTCCTTTCGTTTGAGCCGCATGGCGGCACTTGCTGATTCCCCTATCGTATCAGCACCAGCCGCCTCCGTAGCCGTTCGCACTCCCCCACTTTCAATCCGACCCCCATAAAAAAGTTGCGGTGGAATAGTTCCTGATTAAGGCCTTTGGCGGCCCAACTAGGAACTATTTCACCGCAACTGATAAGGGTGGGATGGGTTAGAGGCCCAGGTAGGATGTCATGCCTTCGACGGCGAGCTTGGCGCCGGCCACGGCATGGACGACCGTCAACGGGCCATTGACCACGTCGCCGGCGGCAAAGACACCGGACACGGTGGTCATGCCGTGCTCATCGACCGAAAGCAGACCGCGATGGTCGGTCTCCAGGCCGCCCGTCGTAAGCACGAGCTTGTCCTT
The DNA here is from genome assembly GCA_934650095.1 of uncultured Collinsella sp. Taxonomy (GTDB): domain Bacteria; phylum Actinomycetota; class Coriobacteriia; order Coriobacteriales; family Coriobacteriaceae; genus Collinsella. The sequence goes on along the minus strand of CAKUFT010000030.1, from coordinate 2,249 downwards.
GGGCACCTGCGAGGCCGCAATGACGATGGTATCGGCCGCGGCATGGTCGAGCTCTTCCTCGTAGCCCACCACGTTGTTGTCCTCGTCGAAGATAGCCGTCTCGAACACGGGGCCGTTATCGTCGATAGCGCAGATGGCCTTGCCGCACACAATCTCGGCACCGTCGAGCTCGGTCAGCTCGACCTCGTCGTCAATTGCCGAGATGTGGCGCGAGCGGGCATACACGGTGACCTTGCGGGCACCCGAGCGCAGCGCGGTACGGGCAACATCCATAGCGACGTTACCGGCGCCGATAACCGCCACGTTCTGCCCGATCGCCACACTTGTGGGGTCGACCAGATAGTCGATACCAAACAGCACGTTACCGCGCGACTCGCCGGGAATGCCCAGCTTGCGGGCGCGCCAAGTGCCGGTGCCCACAAAGACCGCGTCATAACCGTCGCGCAGCAGATCGTCGATATGCAGCGCGCCGCCGATGGTGGTCGAGGGACGCACGCGCACGCCGAGTGAGCACATCACGTGGCGGTACTTTTGCACCAGCGAGCGCGGCAGACGGAACTCGGGGATGCCGTACTCCAGCACACCGCCGATCTCGGGACGCTGCTCAAACACGGTAACGGCGCAGCCCAGCTGGGCCATCTTAATCGCCACGGTAATACCGGCAGGACCCGAGCCGACCACAGCGACCTGCTTGCCGCACGACGGCGCAGGCGTCCACTCCTTGCGATCGAGGTACGCCGTGGAGATATAGTTCTCGATGCTCGAAAAATGCACCGGTGTGCCCTTGCGACCCTGAACGCACGAGCCCTCGCACTGGCCCGAATGGTTGCACACCATGGAGCAGACCGCGCTCATGGGGTTGTTCTGGAACAGCAGCTCGCCCGCTTCCTCCAGACGACGTTGCTTAAACAGATCGATGACCTGCGGAATAGGCGTCTGCACCGGGCAGCCTTTGATCTGGCAGAACGCCTTTTTGCAGCCCAGGCAACGATTTGCTTCCTCGACGATATGGATAGCCACGCGATTCCCCTCTGATTCGCATCAACACAATAACGGGCAGTTCCAGATGCTGCCCAGTACCGGCTAGCCCAGCCGTCCATAGCGGCCGGCCGCCACGCTACATCTCCCGATGCGCGCCTTCGCAGCGGGCAGACATACGCTCGAGCGTCGTCAGGCAGCCGGCCGCCGTCGCTGGCACGCTGTTCTCGACCACACACGGAATGCCCGGACAGGCGGCAGCGGCCCAGGCAACGACGGGCTCAAAGTCGTAACGACCCGTCTCGCCCACGCCATGGCACACCAGACGCGAACCCGTGCCGTCGCACCAGCCGGCCTCATCCTCGTTGTTCACGACCTCGTAGTCCTTGGCATGCAGCACGCGGACCTTGCTGCCGCACAGATAGAGCATGCGCGAGGTAATCTCCTGCGCCTCGTCGACAACGCTCGGATGCAGCAGCGACACCGGGTCGTAAATCACACCGAGCGCCGAGCTCGGCACGCGCTCGAGCACCTCGCGGCAACGCTGGGGCGTGTTGACCGTCTCGTTCCAGCCGGGCTCAATCAAAATCTGACCGCCCATTGCCTCGGCACGACCACAGACATACTTGAGACCCTCCACAAATGCGTCGAGTGCCTCGTCGGTCATGCGATCGTCCGCCACAGCGTTCTGCACGTTGGGACGACCGGTCTCGGTACCCACCGGGCAGCCGCCGAGCATCTTGGCAAAGTTCAGGCATGCCTCGTACTCGGCATAGTTATCCATGAGCTGTTGGCGATCGGGCGTCGCCAGGTTTTTATAGCAGCCGAACACGGCGACCGAGACGCCCGCCTCGTCGAGTACCGCACGCAGGTGGTCGGCAAGCTCGCGCGTCAGGCCCAAACGGTTGATGCCCATCGACTTATAGAGTACCTTGCTCGGCAGCTGGATGCACGAAAAGCCCAGCTCGCCCGCCATGCGAATGCGCTCCTCGACCGTTCCCTGCGGAAGGTCGTGCAGGCGCACGCCCGGAGTAATAGCCCCCACGCTATTCACATCCCTTGCAAGCGTTGATGCCCGGGGTGTATCCGCCAAACGGGTCCTCAATGGAGCACACGCCCGAAGGGGCCAACGGATCGCGCTTGCCGGCCAGCTTGTCGTGGTGCATGGTCTCGATATAGGCCAGCACCAGCGGCGCCACGCCCTTCGCATCGTTTTTGACGATGGGCTCGCTCATGTAGTAGCCAAACGTTCCCTCGCGGTGTGCGGTGTT
>CAKUFT010000029.1 GCA_934650095.1 uncultured Collinsella sp. | reverse complement strand
GCTGGGACGGAGGGATTCGAACCCCCAACAGCCGGCACCAAAAACCGGAGTTCTACCGTTGAACTACGTCCCAATGTTTGGTGTTGCCCAAAAGCAACTCGTCTAGTTTACCTAATCTGCGAGGGCATCGCAAACGCCGTCGAGTAGGCGTACGGCGAGCGTCTGCGCGTCGCTGGCCGTGAAGGTGCCGTTGTAGCGCGTCATGCCCGTGAGCTCAATGCGAATGCGAGCCGGCTTCTGCTGTGCGGCGACATTGGCGGTGCGGATGCGCTGGGCCAGGTTGTGGCACTCGGCGAGGGCAATCGTGGCGCGTGGCGCGGCGTCGGCGGGCAGCTCGTCGCTTGCGATCTCGAGCACCAGGTCAACGTCGGTTGGGACCTCGGAGTCGCAGAGCATCATGCCGCTGTTGTCGGTCGTTGCCGTGGCGATATTCCACATGCGCGACGCAACACTGCGCGCGATGGGGTCCTCGCCGATAACGGCAATCTGGAAGCGCTCGAGCACGTTGGCGGCGCGAGCAAAACCGATGCGGGACTCGGCTTCGGTGACCGAGGGCTTGCCCTCCCACACATGGTGCAGGCGGTTGATGTAGGCGTAGGTGTCCTGGAAGGCCATGCCGTCGGCAAACAGGCCGACATTTTCCTGGAACTGCTGCAGGGCGGCCTCGGTATGCGGACCAAAGTAGCCGTCGTCCTCGCCGCAGGCAAAGCCCAAAACGTTGAGAGCGCGCTGCAGGGCCTGCACATCGGCGCCATGGAAATTGGGCATGCGCAGATACAGAGTGCGGTCGCCCAGCTTATACGAGGCGTCGACCAGGGCGCTCCAACAGGGGATATCGACGGCATGACCGGCAGCAAGGCCGCTGTCGAGCCTGAAGGTGCTGACGGCCTGCTCGGTGGTGGTGCCAAAGCGCTTGTCGGCAACCTCGGTGTCATCGATTGTATAGCCGAGCTGCAGAAGGCGGGACTGGACGTCCTCGACGGCTGCTCCCTGCATGCCCGTTGTAATAGGTTCCATGAACGAACCCCTTTCGGCGTACCATTCGTACTATTTGAGCGTGTGTCGGATAGACAACGCAAAGGGATGCATAAACATACACTCAACAGTGTAGCAACTTGTACCCAAACGCGCTGCCCACAGGTTTTGTGACCCCCGCTAGTTGAGGCGCTCCACAAAGAAATCTGCCATGGAGAGGAACAGTTCACGTGCATGCGGGTCGAGCGAAACGTCCTCGATGGCCGCTTTGGCCTTGGCGGTCAGGTCGAGCGCATAAGTGTGGGCGTAATCGATAGAGCCGGACTCCTGGAAGATCTCCACGGCGCGTGCGAGTTGCGCGGGGTCCTCGGTGCCCGAGGAAAGGATCGCTTCAATCTCGTCGTGATAGCGCTCATCAGACAGGGCGTGCACGGCAACGAGCGTGCGCTTACCCTCGGTGATGTCGGTGCGGAAGTCCTTGTTGGCGGCCTCCTTGGTGCCGATCAAGTTGAGCAGGTCGTCTTGAATCTGGAAGGCAAGGCCCGTGTGCAGCCCAAAGGCGCGCAGTGCCTCAATCTGCTCTTCGCTGCCGCCGCCGATAATGGCTCCGGCGGCAAGCGGCGTCGCTCCGCTGTAGTACGCGGTCTTGTGCGTCGCCATGTCCAGATAATCGTCGACCGAAATGTCAAAGCGCTCGTCGCGGACCCAGCCCAGGTCGAGCGCCTGGCCCTCGATGGTACGGACGATCATCTCGGTAAGCTCGTGGAGCACGCGAAGCTTCACGTCTGCGTTGAGTGTGGGGTCGTCGAGAACCGTCTTGGTGACCATGGTGAGCGCCAGGTCACCGCAGTTGATGGCAAGACCGGTGCCCTCGGTAAGGTGCATGCAGGGCTTGCCGCGACGAATCTGCCCGTTGTCGGCGATGTCGTCGTGGATGAGTGCGCCCGACTGAAAGTGCTCGATGGCCGCCGCTGCGCTGCGGGCGCTCTCAAAGCTGCCGCCTACCGCAGTGGCGGCGAGCATGCAGATGAGCGGGCGGTGGCGCTTGCCAGCGTTTGCCGTAAATGCCGAGAGCGGGGTATACAGGTAGCGCTCGATATCGGCGGAAGTCGCCTGTCCGTCAAAGAACGTGGCCAGATAGTCGTTAATCTGGTCAAAGTGCTGGGCTAAAAAGCTGGTAAACGGACTGGACACGGGTTCTCGCATTCTTTGATAGGTTGCATCGTTGCATTATGCAGACAACATATTGCCACATTAGGGCGTCGAGCGCGGCGGTTGAAGACGATTGGTCCATGCGGCCGCAAGTGCGGTAGGGGCTTGGCTAGATAAGCCCAAAGTGTTCGAGCGCGGTGACGACGCCGTCGTGGTCGATGCTGTCGGTGACATAGTCGGCCTTTTCCTTGAGGAAGTCCGGTGCGTTGCCCATGGCGATGCCAACGTCGACGGCGTTCATCAGCGAGACGTCATTGCTGGCGTCGCCGATGCCGTATACGGTTCCGTGGTGGGGATCGAGGGCGTCGAGTACGGACTGGATACCCTCGCGCTTGGTGCATTCGCGAGGCGAAATCTCGGTCACTTCGAGCTCGAGCTCGTTAAAGCAGAGCAGCGGCTCAAACGCTTGATCCTGAGCGATGCGGTTGGCAAGCGACGTGGACATTAAAATCTTGTAGGCGCTGTAATGTTGCAGCTGCGTAATTGCATCGCCCACGGTGCGGGCGTATCCCGGGGCGTCGGGCGCATCGGCACTCATGCGAACGACGCCATTGAGTCCCTCAAAACGAATCACTTCGTCCGATTGCTCAAGAATGGGAGCAAGGCGCTGCAGCATGCCGGGCGTCATCGCCAAATCGCGAATCACGTGTCCCTCAAGTTCGACATAGCCACCCGCGAGGCAGACGATGCCGGTCCAGGGCAGCTCGAGCAGCTTTGGATGGATGCAGCTCAGCGTGCGCCCTGTGCAGATAAACGCCATATTGCCCTTGGCGACAAAATCACGGATGGCTTGCGAGACCGCTTCATTGGGATAGGGGGAGAGGTCTCGCTCGCTCTCGGGAAGCTCTTGTGCCACTCGAGGGTCTTGCCAGGCGAGTGTTCCGTCGATATCGAAGAAGCAGATATCGCCGCGCTTATGGGCTGCGCTGGCGGCAGGGGAGGCCGAGGTGGTGGGCACAAATCCCGGCTCGAGGCCCATGATCTGGTCAAAATGCTCTTTAACGCGGGGAACGGAGATGCCAATAATCACCTGGGCGGTCTTGCCCGTAATGATGAGGCCCTTGGCGCCCACCGCGACAAACGACGCATTATCTGCAACGATGGAAGGGTCTGCGACCTCGACGCGCAGGCGCGTGGCGCAGTTGGTTGCGCCCACGATATTGCCAACGCCACCTAAAAGCTGAATTACCCGCTCAGCGAGGACGTGATCTTGATCGGATTGAATACTGACCTCGCCATTGGGAGATTGCTCTTTGGCAAAGCCGCTTCCGGTTAAACGATCGATTGCCGCGCGATTGGAGACATGATCCTCGCGGCCCGGCGTCTTAAGGTCATAGACCAAGATGAGTGCTCGAAAACTAACAAAAAAGATGAGGCTAAAGGCAAGACCGATACCGAGCGCCAAAAGGTAGGAGCCGGCATGCATTCGCATGAGTGGGATGAAGTTGAAGGCCGTCATTTCCATGAGACCGCCCGAGAAGATGCCGACGATGCCAAAGAAGTTCATGGTCATGGCAAGGCAGGAGGATAGGACGGCGTAGAGCAAAAAGAGTCCGGGATAGGTGAACATAAAGAGAAACTCGAGCGGCTCGGTGACGCCGCAGACCACCGAGGCGACGATGGCGGGCAAAAGGATGACTTTAAGGCCGGCGCGGCGTTCGGGTTTGGCGGTGAAATAGAATGCTGCCGCGATGGCGGGAAGGCCAAAGAGCTTGCCCCAGCCGGTGGCGGTAAAACCTGCCCAGGGCGCAAGTTCATTTAAAGGGCGCGTGCTATGGGAGAGAATGGGGAGCAGGTTGGTCCACGTGGCGTAAATACCGTCGTGAATGACCAGATTGTCGTAATAGATGGGCATATAGAGCAGGTGGTGCAGCCCCATGGGCTCGAGTGCTCGCTCCAAAAACACAAAGATGCCCACGCCGAAGGGGCCGACGCCCGCAAGTGCGTGGCGCAGCGTTTCGGTTACAGCGTATGCGAAGGGCACGATGGCGGCCGAGATGGCGGCAAGGGCAAACACGGCAAAAAAGCTGATGAGGTAGACCAGCGAGGAACCCGAGAAGGTGCCGAGCCAATCGGGAACCTTGGCATCGTAGAAGCGGTCATGGATGGAGACGACGGTTGCCGATACCGCCAGCGGGCCGATAATGCCGGTGTCGAGCGTCTTGATGCCGTCGATGACGGTGATACCGCTGGCGGGGGTCAAAGATGATGGGTACTTAAGCCCAAGGTTGTCTCCGCTCAGCTTAATGATCTCGCTCAAAAAGAAGCAATAGGCAAAATAGGCCACGAGCGCCTCGAGGCAGCAGCGTGCCGGTTGCTTTTGGGCAAGACCGATAGGCAGCGCTACGGCAAAAAGGAGCGGGAGACGTTTAAAGACCGTCCACGAGCCGCGCTGGATGATGGTCCAGAAAACGTACCAAGGGGTTCCGTATACGGCGAGGTCACCGACGATGTCTACGGTCGTGGCGAGGGCGGAGATGCCGACCATGAGGCCTGATATAGAAAACAACATGGCGGGCGCGAACATGGCTCCGCCAAAACGTTGGATTTTCTGCAGCATAATATGCCTTCCGGATGCAACATGCTGTGCGAGCAAGAACGTTTAAGCAATGAACTCATTGTAGAGGACTGGCTGCTTGCCGCATTGACGGTTTTGATTCGGTCCGAGTTGGGTTTCGGGGGAACCGTCGACGGTAAATAATCCGTGCTTTACCGATAATCGGTTTAAACAACCCAAAGAAATGCTATCGTGCCTAGCCATACATATTCATTAGAGGTGAAGTCATGCCAAAAGCGATATACGAAGGAATCTACCGAGAAATACGCTCGCGCATCATTAATGGGACCTATGCGTTTCAGGAGATGCTGCCAACCGAAGCTGAGTTGACCGCGGAGTTCGGATGTACTCGCAATACCGTCCGTCGCGCCTTGGGTATGCTGGCCGACGGGATGTTTGTGCAGCCCATACACGGCAAGGGCGTGCGCGTTATTTGGCTTAAGGGCGAAACCGACATGCTGGGCGCACTCGAAGAGGTTGAGTCGTTTGGCGAGTTCGCAAAACGCAACAATGCCGTTGCATCGACCGAGGTCAAGTCTTTTGAACATTTGATTTGCACGGAGCAACTTTCTCGTCGCCTGGGCTTTAAGGTGGGCGAGGAGCTGATTCGTGTAGTGCGTGTCCGAAGCCTCAACGGCAGTGCTCGCCAGGTGGACCACGGCTACTTTTTGGAGTCGATCGCCAAGGGCCTGACGCCCGAGGTCGCCGAGAAGTCTATCTACGACTATCTGGAGCACAAGCGCGGCATCAAAGTGATGGCGAGCCGCCGTACGGTGAGTGTCGAGCTCGCCAACGATGAGGACTGCAGCTACTTGGACCTTGGCAAATACAACTGTGTCGCCGTCATGGAGAGCCAGTCGTACACCTCGGACGGCATCTTGTTCGAGGTCACGCATGCCCGCACGCATCCTGAGATCTTCCACTACCGCGTCAACTCCAAGCGATAGCCGGCTAGCTCGCAGCCTGACGAGACTCATGCCCTCAAAGAGAAAACGCCCGGTCAAACCGACGATGCATCGGCTTGACCGGGCGTTTTCTCTGCATTCGATAACAAATAATTGTTTATACAAAACTTGTCAAGTATCAAGTCGAAATTACCGTTCACCGAAGTTTTTCTACCGCTCTAGTAATACTTGTTCAAACAACTAGCCAAATAGCGTATTGTGCAAATTAGCAAAAGGGGCAAAGTCCCCGAGCCAATCTCCGAAGGCGGCGGCAAAGGGTGCCGCCACGGTGTGAAAGGGTGGATTGTAATGAAGAACGAAATGAGCAGAAGGCAGTTCCTGGGCTTTGCTGGTTCCGCGGCTGCGGTTCTTGGTCTGGGCCTCGTGGGCTGCGGTGGTTCTGCCGGCTCTGGCTCCTCTGCTTCTGGTGACGCTGCCGAGGTCTACTTCCTCCAGTTTAAGCCCGAGGTCGACAAGGAGTGGAAGGAGATCGCCAAGGCGTACAAGGAGGAGAAGGGCGTCGAGGTCAAGATCGTGACCGCCGCTTCCAACACCTACGAGGAGAAGCTCAAGTCCGAGATGTCCAAGAGCTCCGCTCCGACGCTGTTCCAGGTCAACGGCCCCACCGGCCTTAAGAACTGGAAGGACTACTGCGCTGATCTGTCCGACACCAAGCTCCGCGGCGAGCTCATCGACGACTCCCTGGCTCTGCAGTCCGACGGCAAGGATCTGGGTATCGACTGGGTTCAGGAGAGCTACGGCATCATCTACAACAAGGAGCTCCTCGAGAAGGCTGGCTACAAGGCCGAGGACATCAACTCCTTCGACAAGCTGAAGGCTTGCGCCGATGACATCCAGGCCCGCAAGGACGAGCTCGGCGTTGACGGTGCCTTCACTTCCGCCGGCATGGATGACTCCTCCAGCTGGCGCTACACCACCCACCTCGCCAACCTCCCGCTCTACTACGAGTTCGAGAAGGAGCACAACCAGGAGGACGACGAGATCAAGGGCGAGTATCTCGACAACTTTAAGCAGATCTTCGACCTGTACATCACCGACTCCACCTGCGATCCTTCGCAGCTCGCCTCCAAGACCGGTGACGACGCCACCAACGAGTTCGCAACCGGCAAGGCCGTCTTCTACCAGAACGGCTCTTGGGCCTACGCCGACCTCACCAAGGCCGGTATGACCGACGATCAGCTCGGCATGCTGCCGATCTACATCGGCGTCGACGGCGAGGAGAACCAGGGCCTGTGCTCCGGCGGCGAGAACTACTGGTGCGTGAGCTCCCAGGCTTCCGAGGATGCCCAGAAGGCCACCGAGGACTTCATGTATTGGTGCGTCACTTCTGACACCGCCACCAGCATCATCGCTGACAAGATGGGTCTGACCGCCCCGTTCAAGAGCGCTAAGGAGACCACCAACGTCTTCTCACAGCAGGCCGTTGCTATGGCCAAGGACGGCAAGAAGACCGTCGCTTGGGACTTCGTTTACATCCCCTCCGAGGAGTGGAAGAAGAACCTCAAGCAGGCTCTCATCGCTTATGCTGCCGACAACACCAAGTGGGACGGCGTCAAGAACGCCTTCGTCGATGGCTGGAAGACCGAGAAGGCTGCTTCCGAGTAAGCAGTTGCTGCCCAAGCTATCTGATTAGCGACAGGGGGCGGGCAGACGTAGGTTTGCCCGCCCCCTGCATATTGAAAGGACCCTTCTATGGGCAAAGCACTCAAGCGCTGGTGGCCGCTCTTTATGCTGCCCACGTGTCTGGCGTTTATGATCGGGTTCGTGATTCCCTTTATCCAGGGTTTCTATCTCTCGTTCTGCCAGTTTATTACCATCAATAACGCGCACTTTGTCGGTATCGAGAACTACGTGCGCGCACTGACCGACCCGCAGTTCTCCACGTCGTTCTTCTTTACCGTGGCGTTTGCCTTCCTGTCGACGGTGCTCATCAACGTGATCGCGCTGGCCATTGCGCAGGCGCTCACCCGCAAGGCGCTCAAGGGCACCAACATCTTCCGTACGATTTTCTTTATGCCTAACCTGATTGGCGGCATTGTACTGGGTTACATTTGGCAGATTCTGATCAACTGCCTGCTCTCCAACGTGGGTGCCCAGCTTATCGCCCTCAACTCCGCCGCTGGCTTCTGGGGCCTTATCATCCTGACCCTGTGGCAACAGGTCGGCTACATGATGATCATCTACATCGCCGGTCTGCAGTCCATTCCGTCTGACTACATCGAGGCCGCCAAGGTCGATGGCGCTACGGCATGGCAGACGTTTTGGAAGGTTAAGATCCCCAACCTGATGCCGACCATCACCATCTGCCTGTTCCTGTCCATCACCAACGGCTTTAAGCTGTTCGACCAGAACCTCGCCCTTACCGGTGGCGCCCCGGCGCACTCCACCGAGATGCTCGCCCTGAACATCTACAACACGTTCTATTCGCGTGCTGGCATCGCATGGCAGGGCATCGGTCAGGCCAAGGCAGTTATCTTCTGCATCCTGGTTGTCGCTATTTCTATGATCCAGCTTAAGGCCACGAGGTCCAAGGAGGTGCAGCAGTAATGAAACGCGATAAGGCTATCAACCGCGTGCTCTCGATCTTCTTTACGATCCTGTCGCTCGCATGGATCTACCCCGTGTTCATGATTGCGCTCAATTCCTTTAAGAAAGCGACCGCAATCAGCACCACAACGGCGTTCGATCTGCTCACGCCCGAGACGTTCAACGGCCTCGCAAACTACGTGCACGCTCTGAACGAGCAGGGCTTTGCCTCGGCGTTTATGTACTCGCTTATCATCACGGTCACGTCGGTCGTGCTGATTCTGGTGTGCTGCTCCATGTGCGCTTGGTACGTGGTGCGCGTCAACAGCAAGATCTCGAACTTCTTCTATTACCTGTTCGTCTTCTCGATGGTCGTGCCCTTCCAGATGCTCATGTTCACGCTGTCCAACCTCGCGGACCGCATCGGCTTTAACACGCCGTTTAACATCTGCTTCATCTACCTTGGTTTTGGCGCGGGCCTCGCGGTCTTTATGTTCGCCGGCTTTGTAAAGAACATCCCGCTCGAGATCGAAGAGGCGGCCATGATCGACGGCTGCAACCCGGTCCAGGTGTTCTTTAAGATCGTCCTTCCCATTATGAAGCCCACCTATCTTTCGGTCGGTATCCTTGAGACCATGTGGGTCTGGAACGACTATCTGCTGCCCTACCTTACGCTCGACTCCACCAAGTACAAGACCATTCCTATCTTGATCCAGTACTTCCGTGGCGGCTATGGCCACGTCGAGCTCGGCCCCATGATGGCATGCATCATGATGGTCGTCATCCCCATCGTCATCATGTACATCTTCTGCCAGAAGTACATCATTGACGGCGTTGTGGCAGGTGCCGTCAAGGGCTGATGCCGTAACTGTTTTGCAAGTTTTGGCGGCGCCCCTCAGCGCGGCGCCGCGTATCGAAAGGTAAAGACATGGCCGAGATCGTTCTCAAACATGTTCAGAAGGTGTATCCCAACAACGAGTCCAAAAAGAAGGGCTTCTTTGGCAAAAAGAAGACCGAGGAGAAGAAGCACAACCTCAAGGTTACCGAGGACGGCGTGCTTGCAGTAGAGGACTTTAACCTCACCGTCCACGACCAGGAGTTTATCGTCCTCGTCGGCCCCTCTGGCTGCGGTAAGTCCACGACGATGCGCATGGTCGCCGGCCTGGAGGACATCACCTCGGGCGATGTGCTCATCGATGGCAAGCGCGTCAACGACGTCGCTCCCAAGGACCGCGACATCGCCATGGTGTTCCAGAGCTATGCTCTGTATCCCAATATGACGGTGTACGAGAACATGGCGTTTACGCTCGAGCTCAAGAAGGTCCCCAAGGACGAGATCGACCGTAAGGTTCGCTCCGCTGCTGAGATCCTGGGTATTACCGAGTACCTCGACCGTAAGCCCAAGGCGCTCTCTGGCGGCCAGCGCCAGCGCGTCGCCATCGGCCGCGCCATCGTGCGTGACCCCAAGGTCTTCCTGATGGACGAGCCGCTGTCCAACTTGGATGCCAAGCTTCGTAACCAGATGCGTGCCGAGCTCATTAAGCTGCGTCACGAGATCAAGGGCACCTTCATCTACGTTACTCACGACCAGACCGAGGCTATGACCCTCGGCGACCGCATCGTGGTCATGAAGGACGGCGTCGTCCAGCAGATCGCCACCCCGCAGGAGGTCTTCAACCATCCCGCGAACATCTTCGTCGCCGGCTTTATCGGCGTGCCGCAGATGAACTTCTTCGATGCCCAGCTGGTGCGCTCGGGCAACGGCTTTACCGTCAAGACCGACGACATGAATGTCGCGCTGGCCCCCGAGACCTGCGCTCAGCTTGCTCTCAACTGGGACGGCGGCGACGTGAAGGAGATCACGGCCGGAGTGCGCCCCGAGCAGATCCTGCTTGCCGACAAGGGCGAGGAGGGTGCGCTCCAGGGCACCGTCGAGGTGACCGAGCTCATGGGTTCGACCGAGCATGTCCACGTGACTGCTCCCGATGGCCAGTTCGTCCTGATCATTCCCGTTGTCGACCTTGAGGCCAAGGGTGCGCTCAAGGCGGGCGACCCCATCTGGTTCAAGTTCGAGAAGAACGCGACTCATCTCTTCGATAAGGTGTCTGGCAAGAACCTTATCTAGGCCCGGTGCATCCAGGCCCTCCCTTTGGGCGACTGCGGCTTTGCCATCCTTTTGCCGTGGTCACATATAAGGCTCCCCTCCCGTCCACTGGGCGAGAGGGGAGCCTTTCTTTGTGTTGGGGCTTTCCGTCTGTCAGTTTGTCTTGATCTGTAACAGGTAGGGCCGATTTCGGACGTTAGATGTTACAGATCGAGACGGTTCCGCTGTGCCAACCATTTCATCTAAATCTGTAACACCAAAGGCGAATTACACCTGCTAGATGTTACAGATTGAGATAAACCTAAGGGGAGGGGCCGGTATGTCTCAATCTGTAACGGCTGGGACCGTTTTGGTTGAGTAATTGCTACGGATCGAGATTGTTTGGCCGAGTCGGATCACAGGGTAACGTGCGGGCACAAAAAACGGAGCCGTGTTGCCACGACTCCGTTTCTCAAGAGGATGGGTAAGGGGAATGAGCTAGCTCAGGTGCCAGATCTCGTCGTTGTACTGGGAGATGGTGCGGTCGGACGAGAAGGTGCCGGCGTTGGCGATATTGATGAGCGCCTTGCGCATCCAGGCGTCCTGGTCCTCGTAGTCGGCCAGCACGCGCTCCTTGGTCTGGATGTACTCCTCGATGTCGAGCAGAGCCATAAACCAGTCTTTGCCCTTGATGTCGTCGTGCAGGCGCTGCAGGCGCTCGGCGTTGCCGGTCGCCATAAAGGCGGGATTGGTGATAAAGTCCACCAGCAGTTTGATGCCGGGCTTGCGGTAGAGAGCGCCGGCATCGTAGGTGCCGTCAGCGTAGAGCTGCTCGACCTGCTTGGACGAGGCGCCAAAGGTGTAGATGTTCTCGCCGCCCACGAGCTCGGCGATTTCCACGTTGGCGCCGTCGAGTGTGCACAAGGTCAGGGCGCCGTTGAGCATGAACTTCATGTTGGAGGTGCCGCTCGCCTCCTTGGAGGCCAGGCTGATCTGCTCGGAGATGTCAGCGGCGGGAATCACGCGCTCGGCAGCGGTGACGTTGTAGTTCTCGATCATGACAACCTGCAGGTAGGGAGCCACGTCGGGGTCGTTTGCAATCCACTGCGACAGCGTCAGGATCAGATGGATGATGTCCTGCGCGATAGTGTAGGCAGGGGCCGCCTTGCCGCCAAAGATGATGGTGACGGGGTGCTTAGGCTTATTGCCGTTCTTGATGTCGAGATACTTCCAGATGATGTAGAGCGCGAGCATCTGCTGGCGCTTGTACTCGTGGATACGCTTGACCTGAACATCGATGATGGCGTTGGAGGGGATCGTCACGCCCTGCTCGAGCGCCATGAACTGGCGCATGATGGCCTTGGCCTCGGTCTTGGTGGCGGCCAGGCGCTCAAGAACATCCTTGTCGTCGGCGAACTTGGCGAGTTTGCTCAGATCGCCGGTGCTGCGCCAGTCGGTGCCGATCACATCGTCGAGCAGGCTGGCGAGCGCGGGGTTGGCACCATGGATCCAGCGGCGGAAGGTGATGCCGTTGGTCTTGTTGGAGAACTTCTCGGGATAGATCTCGTAGAACGGATGAAGCTCGGTGTCCTCAAGGATCTTGGTGTGCAGCGCGGCGACGCCGTTGATGGAGAAACCAAAGTGGATGTCCATGTGGGCCATGTGGACGGTGTCGTGCTCATCGATGATGGCGACGCGCGGGTCATCGTGCTCGGTCTTGGCGACCTCGTCGAGCTTGACGATAATGTCGGCGATGGCAGGGGAGACCTTCTGCAGGCTGACGAGCGGCCACTTCTCGAGCGCCTCGGCAAGAATCGTGTGGTTAGTGTAGGCGACCATGGAGCGTACGATGGTCACGGCCTCGTCAAACTCGATGCCATGCTCGGTGGTGAGCAAGCGAATGAGCTCGGGGATGACCATGGTGGGGTGCGTGTCGTTAATTTGGACCACGGCGTAGTCGGCCAGATCGTGCAGGTTGCTGCCGCGCTCGATGGCCTCGTCGATCAGGAGCTGGGCGGCGTTGCTCACCATAAAGTATTCCTGGTAGATGCGAAGCAGGCGGCCCTGCTCGTCGGAATCGTCGGGGTAGAGGAACAAGGTGAGGTTCTTGGCGATCTCGGTCTTGTCGAAGTCGATGGAGCTGCCGGGGACCAGGCCGTCGTCGACGCTCGCCAGGTCGAACAGGCGCAGGCGGTTCTTGGTGGGCTGGCCGTAACCGGGCACGTCGATGTTGACGAGCTTGGAGGTAACGGCAAAATCGCCGAACTCGACGGTGTAGGAGCGGTCGTCGTCGACTAGGATGTCCTGCTCACCGAGCCACTCGTCGGGGACGGCCTTCTGCTGGTTGTCGACAAAGCGCTGACGGAACAGACCGTAGTGATAGTTGAGGCCCACGCCATCGCCGGTCAAGCCCAGCGTGGCGATGGAATCCAAGAAGCACGCGGCCAGGCGGCCCAGGCCGCCGTTGCCGAGCGACGGCTCGACCTCAAACTCCTCGATCTTGTTGAGGTCGTGGCCTGCGGCGGTGAGCCGGTCCTTAACCTCGTCGTAGATGCCGAGGTCGATCATGTTGTTGATGAGCAGCTTGCCGATCAAAAACTCAGCGGAGATGTAATAGAGCTTTTTCTTGCCATTGTTGAGCGGACAGGCAGCAGAGCGCTCCTGCACGAGCTTAACGAGCAGCTTGTAAATGCGGCGGTCATCGAGTTGCTCGAGCGAAGTTCCAAAGGACTGCTCGGCAAGATCCGCGAGATTGATGCGGGGCATGTTTCCTCCTGTGGTGAGTTGACTACATGTCAGAAATTCAAAAGAATCCCGCGCGAGGGGATTGGGGTGGCCTCGCGCGGGTAAAGCAAGCGCGTCCGCACGGTGGGGAGGGGTCGGGCGCGGTAGCTCCTATTGAGGAAGCTCGATTTCGGCTTCGGACGGGATGCGGAAGTAGGTCTCGGTCCAGTCGGTGAGCTTGTGCTCGAGCTCGCGGGTGATGGCGCCATCGAGCATGCGCCACGTCCAGTTGCCGCCCAGGGTGGCAGGGGTGTTGATGCGCGCCTCATTGCCCAGGTTAAGCAGGTCCTGCATGGTGTAGATGCACGTGTCGCTCACGCTGGCGGCGATGGTGCGATTGAGTGCATCTGCCATGGGTTCGCCGGCCTGCTGATGGGTGTACAGGGCTGTCTGCTCGCGCTGACGCGGGGTAGCCGTTCCTTCAAACCAGCCGCGTGCCGTCTCGTTGTCGTGGGTGCCCACGTAGGCGACGGTGTTGGCAATGTAGTTGTGCGGCAGGTAGTACGAGTTGGTGCCCTCAAAGGCAAACTGCAGGATCTTCATGCCGGGGAAGCCCGAGTTGTCGCGCATGTCGATGACGCCGGGGGTGAGGAAGCCCAGGTCCTCGGCGATGATGGGCAGCGTGCCGAGCTTTTCCTCGAGCGTCTTGAAGAGCTTGAGGCCGGGACCCTGCGTCCACGAACCGTAGGACGAATCGGGCGAGGAGAACGGCACCTCCCAATAGGCCTCGAAGCCGCGGAAGTGATCCAGGCGGATGACGTCGTACATGTCGAGAGCGGCGCGAATGCGGCCCTCCCACCAGGAGAAGCCGTCGGCCTCCATGGCGTCCCAGTCGTAGATGGGGTTGCCCCAGTACTGGCCGGTAGCCGAGAACTGGTCGGGCGGCGTGCCGGCGACGCTGACGGGGTTGCCGGTGGCGTCGATCTTAAAGAGCTCGGGCGTGGCCCACATCTCGACGGAGTCGCGCGAGACGTAGATGGGCAGGTCGCCGATGATCAGGATGTCGCGCTCGTTGGCATAGGCCTTGAGGCGGCTCCACTGGCGGTCAAAGAAATACTGCGTCATCTGGTGGTAGAGCATGCGCGCGGGATGGGCGGCGCAGACCTTGGCAGAAGCCTCACCGCGGGCGCGCAGCTCCGCGGGCCACTCCCAAAATGCCTTAAGGCCGCACTCCTCCTTGACGGTCATGAACTCGCAGTAGGGAATGAGCCAGTCCTTGTTAGCCCGGACAAAGTCGTCGAAGTCGGTCGGCTTGTCGGCGGCAAATCGCTGGGCTGCGCGGTCGAGGATCTGACGGCGGCCGCCAAAGATGGCGCCGTAGTCGACGTTGCTGGGATCGGAGCCCAGGTACACGCCATCGATGTCACACTGCTCCAGATACCCTGCCTCGATAAGCTCGGCAAAGTCGATGAAGTTGGGATTTCCCGCACGGGCCGAGAACGACTGGTAGGGCGAGTCGCCATAGCTGGTCGTCGTAAGGGGCAGAATCTGCCAGTAGTGTTGTTTACACGAGGCGAGAAAATCGACGAAGTCGTAGGCATTCCAACCAAAGCCGCCGATTCCATAAGGGCCGGGCAGAGATGAGACGGGCATGAGGACACCGCTTGCACGCTCCATGAATGCGCTCACCAACCTTTTTGTCGTGGGGCCGTCCTGCCAATGGAAGAACAGTCCGCCCCCGGTGTTCTGATTCGATACGCCTATTGTAAAACATGTTGTTTAAACATGTACAGGCAAGATAAAAAAGTTGGAAGTATTTCGGTGAATGGTTGCATGCCATGAAAAAAAGCCCCGGTCTCACATTGGAGACCGGGGCCCAAAAACGATTGCGGAGGAGTGGCTACTCGGCGTCGGCGAAGCCGTTGGGGTTGTGGCTCTGCCAGTTCCAGCTGTCGCGGCACATATCCGCGATGTCGTACTGAGCCTTCCAGCCCATCATGCGCTCGGCCTTGGAGGCATCGCACCAGTTGGCGGCGATGTCGCCGGCACGGCGTTCGCGAATCACATAGGGCAGTTCCTTGCCGCAAGCCTTGGAGAAGGCGGCGACGACCTCGAGCACCGAGGTGCCGGTGCCGGTGCCCAGGTTAAAGATCTCGACGCCGGTCTTGCCGTTCATCCAGTTGAGGGCCGCCACGTGACCAGAGGCCAGGTCGCAGACGTGGATGTAATCGCGCACGCCGGTGCCGTCGGGGGTGGGGTAGTCGTTGCCAAAGACCTGAACGGCCTCGAGCTTGCCCACGGCGACCTGGGCGACGTAGGGCACCAGGTTGTTGGGGATACCCTTGGGATCCTCGCCGATCAGGCCCGACGGATGGGCACCGATGGGGTTGAAGTAGCGGAGCAGCACGACATCCCACTCGGGGTCGGCGGTGTGGACATCCATAAGGATCTGCTCGATCATCCACTTGGTCCAACCGTACGGGTTGGTCGCGGGCTTCTTGGGATCCTCCTCGGTGACGGGCGGGTTGTCCGGGTCGCCGTAGACGGTCGAGGAGCTCGAGAAGATGATGGACTTGCAGCCATGGTTGCGCATGACGTCGACGAGCACCAGAGTATTCTCGATGTTGTTGTGATAATACTCGACGGGCTTGCTCACCGACTCACCGACGGCCTTAAAGCCGGCAAAGTGGATGACGCGGTCGATCTGGTGAGCATCGAAGATCTTGTTCATGGCCTCGCGGTCGAGCACATTGGCCTCGTAGAAGGTGAGGTTTTTGGCGGCCTCGTCGCCCACGATGGTCTTGACGCGGTCGACGGCGACGGCGCTGGAGTTGGAGAGGTCATCGACGATGACGACCTGGTAGCCGCCCTCGAGCAGCTGAACGACGGTGTGCGAGCCGATAAAGCCGGCGCCACCGGTAACGAGGACGCAGGTGTCTTTGGGGTCGAGTGCTTTGGACATGTAGTCTCCTATCGAATCAGGAACACTTCTAGAGGGGAGTATAGCGCAGGCGGGGACACCCAAATGGTGCACTGTAGGAAAAGCAGAGGATTATGTTAACGTACTCATAATAAAAGCTTGCTCAATTGTTACCTCAAATTTAACAATTGCTTACGAGCCGCCGACCTTGTAGTTTCCTGCCGTTCGTGGAAATCGTTGGGACGCGCCATATGTACGCTAATATGTATGAGTTGAGCGACATATAAATAAGCATGTAACGGAGTACATATGTCACCAAACAGCGATTCCATCCTTTCCCAGGAGCTCTCGCGCCGCACTGCTCTCAAGGCCCTGTTCGGCGCCGCTTCTGCGGCAGTTCTTTTTGGCCTGCCCACTCGCGCCCATGCGGCGGAGGCTTCCAAAGAAACCACCGATAAATTGAATGCCGCCCAGGCCCAGCTCGACGAGGTTCAGGCCCAGCTCGACAGCATCGCAAATGAGTATGCGGCGCTGGCCAACAAGAATGCCCAGACCCTCAACGACATCGAGAATGTCCAGGGCAAGATTGACGACACGCAGGCCCAGATCGATGAAAAGAAGGCCGAGCTCAAGAAGAAGCGCAACGACCTTTCCGATCGCGTGGCCGCCAGTTACAAGTCCGGCGGCACGAACATCCTGTCGCTGCTGCTGGCCTCTGGCTCGTTTGAGGAACTCGTCGCCAACGCGCATTACGTTGAGAAGATCAACAAGAGCGACCGCGATGCCATCGAGGATATCCAGACGATTCAGGCCGAGCTCGACGCACAGAAGACCGAGCTCGAATCACAAAAGGCCGACCTGGAGAAACTCAAGGACCAGCAGACGGCTCAGATGCAGGATATGCAGGCCAAGCAGCAAGAAGTCCAGACCGTGCTGAACGGTCTTTCCGACGACGTCAAGGAACTCATGGCTCAGCGCGATTCCGAGATCCTCGCTGCCGCCCAGGCCGAGGAGGCCGCTAGGAAGGCGGCTGCGGCAGCCGCGGCCTCTGCGAACACGGGCTCTTCTTCGGGTGGCGGCTCGTATGCCAGCGGCATCCCGCAGCAGACGGGCGGTTCGGGCAAGCAGCAGGCCGTCGTCAATGCGTGCTACTCGACGCCTTCTCCCGGCCAGGGCTGGTGTGCTGCCTGGGTTACCAACGTCTTCCGCAATGCCGGCGTGGGCTATTTTGGCGGCAACGCGTGTGACATGTTCAACGCCTGGTGCTATAGCTCCGACCGCTCGGCGCTGCAGGTGGGCATGATCGTGGCCGATTCCTCGCACAGCGGCACGGGTGCTCCGGGCCTTATCTACGGTCATGTGGGTATCTACGTTGGCGGCGGCATCGTTATGAGCAACGAGGGTGCCATTACGTCGAAGTCGCTTGATTCGTTTATTAGCTTCTATGGTACTGGCTCTGGCGTGCGTTGGGGCTGGCTCGGCGGTATTGCGCTGTCGTAGCTGTGTTTGAAAGTCGGTTGGTCCGGGACTGCGGGCGAGGCATAAGGTTGCCTGCTCTACAGTCCTGCGCAAGACGAAGGCCACATTAAGTGGCCTTCTTTGCGTGCGGAACTCGCGACCAACCTTATGCCTCGCCCGCAGTCCCGGACCTTCCGGGTTCAAGGCGCGACACGCCGGACTGGGTTATCTGAATTAAAGAAAGTGAAGGCCCCTTTGGGGCCTTCTTTTTATAGGAATTCGCCTACTCGGTGGACTTCGGGTTCTAGGTCTACGTCGAATTGGTCTTTGACGGTTGTTTGGATGTGGCGGATGAGTTCGTCGACATCGGCGGCGGTGGCGTGGTCGGCGTTGACGATGAAGCCGCAGTGCTTTTCGCTCACCTGCGCGCCGCCGATGGCGTGTCCTCGCAGGCCGGCGTCCATGATGAGCTTGCCGGCAAAGTAGCCCTCGGGGCGCTTGAAGGTGGAGCCGGCGCTCGGCATGTCGAGCGGCTGCTTGTCCTCGCGGCGCTGGCGGTAGTCATCCATGTCGGCCTTGATCATCGCGGCGTTGCCCGGGGCGAGATTGAAAGTGGCCGAGAGCACGATGAAGCCGTCGTCGGCAATGCGGCTCTTGCGATAGCCCAGGTTGAGCTCATCGACATCGAACTCAATGATATTGCCGCTGCCACGGGTGCCGTCGTCGAGCTGGCGAGCAGGTTTGTAGACGCGCACGGACTCCAGTACATCGGCCATGCAGGCACCGTAAGCTCCGGCGTTCATGTAGCAGGCGCCGCCGACCGATCCGGGAATGCCCGAGATGGGCTCCATGCCGGTGAGACCGGCCTCGGCTGCCGCCGCGGCGACATCGGAAAGCAAGGCGCCGGCTGCCGCCGTGACGTGCGTGCCGTTGACCGTAATGTCGGAGAGGCCCTCGCCCAGCGCTACGACGACGCCGCGGATGCCCTTGTCGCCGACGAGCAAGTCGGAGCCGTTGCCCACGATGGTGAGTGGCAGGTCGCAGCGATAGCAGGTATCGAGCGTGGCGACGAGGCCCTGCTCGGTATCGGGCGTGACAAAGACGTCGGCCGGGCCGCCGATCTTAAACGTGGTGTGCTCGCGCATGGGCTCGCTCATCAGCACGTTGTCCTCGCCGGCAACGCCAGCGAGCGCGCACAGCAGGTCCTCGTTAAAAAAGTCGTTCTCGTGCATACGAATATCCGCCTTTTGGTGGTCGTTGTCATCAATCGATTGCAATATACCCCACCCGGACGGATTTGGTGCGCTGGCGGCGATAAAACAGCCGTCCACCGGATTGGTAAAGTGTTTATCACCGAGGTAGAGGGGTAGTCGCTATACTTTCAAGAGATTGCGCGTAAACCCGGAAGGAGCGAGATGGCCAACAAAGTCACCCTCAAGCAGATCG
>CAKUFT010000028.1 GCA_934650095.1 uncultured Collinsella sp. | reverse complement strand
TAGCTCATCATCTCGTCGCCCGAGGTGCCGTCCTGATAGGCGTGCGTAAAGTCGCGGTTAAAGCAGCGCTTGAGCTGGCGCTGGCGGGCGGCTTTCTCGTCCTTGGCAACGGTGATTCCGGCCAACATGTCATCAATCTGATGACGATACACGTCGACGATGGAATACACGTAATCGGGCGCCTTCATGCGGCCCTCGAGCTTGAGCGACGCGGCGCCGGCGTCATACAGGCGGCGAACAAGTTGTGAGGTGTTGGTGTCACGCGGGCACAGCGCACGCTCGCGACCGGCAGGGGAGAGCGAGCGACCGTTCTCGTCGATCAGCTCGTAAGGCAGGCGACAGGGCTGAGCGCACATGCCGCGGTTGGCCGAGCGGCCCGCCATGGCAAAGCTCGACAGCAGGCACAGACCCGAGTAGCAAAAGCAGATGGCACCGTGGCTAAAGACCTCAAGGTCAACATCGGGCGCGGCATCGTGAATGGCGGCAATCTCGTCGATGGAAAGCTCGCGCGAGAGGGTCACGCGGTCGGCACCCTGCTCGCGGCACCAAAGGGTTCCGCGGTCGTCGTGGATGTTCGCCTGGGTCGAGATATGCGTCTCGATGCCGGGCATGGTGCGCTTGACCTCAAAGAACAGGCCCCAGTCCTGGATGATGAAGGCGTCGGCGCCCAGCGTGGAGCAGCGATGGATGAGCTGCAGCGCATCGCTCATCTCGGATTCCTTGATGACGATGTTGACCGTGACGTAGACGCGCGAGCCGGCCAGATGCGCGGCGCGGCAGGCCTGCTCAAAGGCCTCGTCGGTAAAGTTGGTGGCCTTGCGGCGTGCGTTGAAGCTGCCCATGCCGCAGTAGATGGCGTCTGCCCCGGCGGCGAGTGCGGCGGCAAAGGGCTCGGGCCCTCCGGCGGGCGCCAAAAGCTCGGGTCTGCGGTTGGTGGTTCGACTGGCGGTTGCGGTCATATCCTGCCTTTCAAAATGCTCAGATACTCAAAAGTATAGTGGTGCCGTCGCGGCAGGCGATGCCCGTGCTCTAAGCGGGATAAAGTCTTCAGCAGTTTGGACTGGCTGCTCCACATGAGAACCGTTCAGCGGTCCGGGGAAACCGTTGGGCGATAAAAGATTCTCGCAACGTGATAATAATCTTGCATCGCGCGGAAACCTTGAGTACTATCCCAATCAAGCGCGGCGTTCAGACCGAACTGTGCCTCCCGGTGTGAACGCCGCGCTCACGCTCTTTCAACTGATCGTAAGGAGATAAACATGAGCAAGACCGTCGTGTCTTCCGATAACGCACCCGCAGCCATCGGCCCGTATTCCCCCGGCATCCAGACCGGCAACATGGTGTTCCTGTCCGGCCAGCTGGGCATCGACCCCGCAACCGGCAAGATGCCCGAGGGCGTCGAGGCCCAGGCTAAGCAGTCCCTTGCTAACGTCGAGGCCCTGCTGACCGCTGCCGGCGCCACCTTTGCCGATGTCGTCAAGACCACGGTCTACCTGGCCGACATCGCCGACTTCGCTGCCGTGAACGAGATTTATGCTTCCAAGTTCGAGGCTCCGTTCCCCGCGCGCAGCGCTTTCCAGGTTGCCGCCCTTCCGGCTGGCGGTCTGGTCGAGATCGAGGTCGTCGCCGCTCTCTAAGGCGTTGGCCACAACTAAACATGACATGCAAAAAGACCCTGCAGCGCGTGCGAGCTGCAGGGTCTTTTGTCAAGTGACGAATCGCTTGTGGAGTCGTGCTCCATTTTGCTCGTTAGCCCTCCTTGCGGACTTTTTGCAGGTAGCGGTACACGCTGGGCTCCGAGATGCCCAACGCGGTGGCAGCGCAGGCCACGGCGCCCTTGAGCATGAACACCCCGTTGCCGTTGAGGTGGCGAATGACGTCCACGCGGTCGCTCTGACCAAGCGACGCTACATCCAGCCCGCGCGCGCTCAGCAACTCGGCAATGCTGCGGTCGATGAGCTCCTGGGTGGACTCCGAAAGGCTCTCGACCTCGATAGGGGCGGGTTCCGTGCGCGTCGGCGCTGCGTCGAAGCACGCCATGAGCTGCTGCGCCATGGCGTTGATATTGCGCACGGTCGAAAGATCGGTGTTGACGCAGAGCATGCCGACGATCTCGTCGTCCTCACGGATAAAGTACGTCGCGGACTCCAGCGTCTTGCCACCGGCACCGCGCCCCTCGTAGCCCGTAATAAACGGCAGGTCGCGATACTTGGGGTCGTGCATGATCTTGAGCGCCAGATCGGTGGCGGGACCGCCGACCTTGCGGCCACTCACGATGCCGTTGCGAATATCGACGATGGCGTGGTCGGGATCCGAGAAATCGTGCAGCACGATTTCGCTGTTTTTGCCGAGTATCTGCTCCAGAAAATCGACCATCGGCAAAAAGCGACGTACGGTCTCGTTCACGGGCAACTCCTTTGGGTGAAATCGGAAATGTTCATAACAATTTTTTCTCATGGTAACACGCTGCCCATCATCTCGTATATCCGCAGGTACATTGCGTAATGCAGACGAACGGTAGGAATTTAGCGGTAAACGGTTGACCAAAAGAAAAGTTAGATGTTATTTTGACCAGACACTTTTCTGACCTGCGGAAATGCGGTATTTCAGCTGAAGAATAGTCTGATAACAAAAAATTATTATTGAGAATGAGAATCATCTTTAATACGATATGCAATGAAGGCACAACCTCAACCCCGCACTGCGTCACAATAGAGCGTTAGATGCGAAAACAACTACTTCGAGGATTGGTGGTCAAATGACCCAGGAGACGGTTACGAACGGCACTGAAGCCCTGTTCACTCGCGAAGGCATGCCTCCCGTTAAGGAAATGATCCCGTGTGCCCTTCAGCACGTACTGGCATCGTTTGCCGGCATCATTACCCCGGCGGTCATCATGGCCGGCGTCTACGGCTTTAATAGCCAGCAGAGCACCGACATCATCCAGGTCGCTCTCATTCTTTCGGCGATCGATACGGCCCTTCAGGCCTTCGCTCCCTTCCGTCGCATCGGCGGCGGCCTGCCCATCGTCATGGGCGTTTCGTTCGCGTTCCTGCCGGCCCTGCAGGCCATGGGTGCCTCGGGCTTTAGCTTTGGTGCGCTGCTGGGCGGCGAGATCGTCGGCGGCGCCGTCGCGGTCCTCTTTGGTCTGGCCTACAGCAAGATCAAGTGGCTGTTCCCGCCCGTCGTGACCGGTACGGTCATCTTCTCCATTGGCGTCTCTCTGTATCCCACCGCCGTCAAGTATATGGCCGGTGGCATGGGCACGCCGCTGTGGGGCACCCCGCAGGCATGGTGCGTCGCTCTGATCACCTTCGCCGTCGTCTTCGCCCTCGCCAACTTTGGCAAGGGCACGCTCAAGCTGGGCTCTGTGTTCTTTGGCATGATCGTTGGCATGATCGTCTCCATCCCCTTTGGCATGATCGACTTCTCCAGCGTCGCCACCGCTCAGGTCTTCGCCCTTCCCAAGCTCATGCCCTATGCGCTCGAGTTTGATCCCGAGGTCTGCATTACCCTCGCCGTCGTGTTCCCCATGGTCGCCATCCAGGTTATCGGCGACGTGTCTGCTGCCTGCCTGGGCTCCATCGACCGTATGCCCACCGAGCGCGAGCTCTCCGGCGCTATTGTGTCCCAGGGCCTCACCTCTATGGTCGGCGGCCTGCTGGGCGGTCTTCCCACCAGCGCCCTTGGCCAGAACGTGGGCATCATCTGCTCCAACAAGGTCGTCAACAAGTGGGTCTTTGTGATTATCGCGGCCGTCTTTGCCATCGCCGGTCTGTTCCCGCAGCTCTCTGCTGTCCTTTCCGCTATCCCGCAGCCCGTTATCGGCGGCGCTACCGTGGGCGTGTTTGGCACCATCACCATGAACGGCGTGCGCATGTTCACCCGCGAGGGCCTCACGCAGCGCACTACCACCATCGTCGGTACCTCCGTCGTCTTTGGCCTGGGTATCTGGATGGCCAGCGGTTGCCTTGCCGGCGAGGGTATGCCCGCCTGGGTGTCCACCGTCATCGGCTCCAATGCCGTAACCCCCACCGCCATCATGGCCATTGTCCTTAACCTGATCCTTCCGCAGACGCCGGTCGTGGCCCAGCACATCGATGCTGCCAAGGACGCTGCCGTGGATCTGGTCTTGCCCGAGAGCAAGAAGTAACCAATTCGGTGCTATTCGTCGGCGGACGCATCGCCTCGTCCGCCGACGTCATGCGGCGCCAAGCCGCACTTCAAAGGGTTTGTCCCTTTGGTGAAGCGTTGACGGGAGAGGGCCCGTTTCCGGTGTAGGCCGGCGCTTCGCACTCCGCCATGTCAGAGGTGTCAAACCCCGCCCCTGATGTTGAAGGGAGCATCCATGCTTCTGGTCGCTAACGGTTCCGTCTTTACCCGCAACGCTCAGACCCCGTTCATTCCAAACGGTGCGGTCGCCATTGACGGTGGCACGATCGTGGAAGTGGCCCCCGAGCGCGAGCTCAAGGCCAAGTACCCGGATGCCGAGTACGTCGATGCCCGGGGCAACCTCATCATGCCCGGACTCATCAACTGCCACACCCACATCTACTCGGGTCTGGCCCGCGGCCTTGCCATTAAGGGCTGCAACCCCACCAACTTCCTGGAGAATCTTGAGCAGCAGTGGTGGAAGATCGACGACAACCTGACGCTCGACGGCACCAAGGCCAGCGCCTATGCCACGATCCTGGACTCCATCCGCGATGGCGTCACCACGATCTTCGATCACCATGCGAGCTTCTGTGAGATTCCGGGTAGCCTCTTTACCATTAAGGACGCCGCTCAGGAACTGGGCATGCGTTCTTGCCTGTGCTACGAGGTCTCCGACCGCCGCGGCCAGGAAAAGTGCGACCAGGCCATTGCCGAGAACGCCGAGTTTGCCCAGTGGGCCGCCAAGGAGCGTCGCGACAACGACAACCACATGATCGCTGCCATGTTTGGCGGACATGCCACCTTTACGCTTTCGGACGAGACCATGGACAAGATGGCCGAGGCCAACAACGGCCTGACCGGCTTCCATATCCACGTGTGCGAGGGTATGAACGACGTGTGGGATTCCCGCCTCAACCGCGGCGGCATCAGCCCCGTCGAGCGCCTGCTGCAGCACAACCTGCTCGGCCCCGACACCATGCTCGGCCATTGCATCCATGTGACGCCCGCCGAGATGGATATCGTCAAGGAGTCCGGCACCTGGCTCGTCAACAACCCCGAATCCAATATGGGCAACGCTGTGGGCTGCGCTCCCGTGCTCGAGTTCTTCCGCCGCGGCATCCCCGTGTGCATGGGCACCGACGCCTACACCCACGATATGCTCGAGAGCCTCAAGGTCTTCCTGATTATCCAGCGTCACAACGCCGCCATGCCCAACGTGGGCTGGTGCGAGGCCATGACCATGCTGTTCGAGAACAACGCCAAGATGGCGAGCAAGTACTTCGACCGCAAGCTCGGCGTGCTCGAGGCCGGTGCCGCCGCCGACGTCATCGTGATGGACTACAAGCCTTTTACGCCGCTGAGCGAGGAGAACATCGACGGCCACATGCTCTTTGGCATGATGGGCAAAAACTGCCGCACCACCATCATCAACGGCAAAGTCCTGTACAAGGACCGCGAGTTTGTCGGTATCGATGAGGACAAGATCAACGCGTGGACCATGGCCGAGTCTAAGAAGCTTTGGGGCACGCTCAACGAGCGCACCTACTAATTCACAAGTAGATTCACGCGCGTCGGATGTTTCGCCACATTCGACGCGCGTACAGGCGGCCTCCGCGGGGTCGCCGGCGCTGTGCTAGCGCTACACCGTATTTCGCCCGCCGCGCGGTCTCGCCGGGCGTTACAGAGAGGAGCTCATTATGAGCGACATCATGAGGCCGATCCCGTTTTCGCAGCTGATGAACTGGATCATCGAGGAGCACAAGACCCAGGGCGCCGTCTTTGGCGTGCGCAAGATGGTCACGGCCAACCAGGAGGGCGCGCTTCCCATTTTTGACGAGCGCATCGAGACTCCGTTTGGCCCGGCCGCCGGTCCCAACACGCAGCTTGCCCAGAACATCGTGGCATCCTACGTGGCCGGCTCCCGCTTCTTTGAGCTCAAGACCGTTCAGGTTATGGACGGCGAGGAGCTTTCCCGTTGCGTCAACAAGCCCTGCATTGTGGCACAGGACGAGTGCTACAACTGCGAATGGTCGACCGAGCTCGAGGTTCCGCAGGCCTTTGCCGAGTACGTGAAGGCATGGTTTGCCTGCCACCTGATCGCTCGCGAGTACGGCCTGGGCAGCCCGGACGGCTTTGTCTTCAACATGTCTGTGGGCTATGACCTCGAGGGCATCAAGAGCCCCAAGGTCGACGCCTACATTGAGGGCATGAAGGACGCCAGCGGCTCCGACGTCTGGAACGAGTGCCGCACATGGGCACTCGCCAACCTGGACAAGTTTGAGCATGTCGACGCCGCGTTTGTCGAGTCCATTCCGGCGCGCGTGTCCAACTCCATCACCGAGTCTACCCTGCACGGCTGCCCGCCGGCGGAGATCGAGCGCATCGCGACCTATCTGATCACCGAGAAGGGCCTCAACACCTACATCAAGTGCAACCCCACGCTGCTGGGCTATGAGTTTGCCCGCCAGCGCCTGAACGAGCTGGGCTTTGACTACATCGTTTTCGATGACACGCACTTCCGCGAGGACCTGCAGTGGGTCGACGCCGTGCCCATGTTCGAGCGCCTGATTGCCCTGTGCGCCGAGCGCGGCCTGGAGTTTGGCGTCAAGCTGACCAACACGTTCCCCGTCGACGTGACGAGGAACGAGCTGCCTTCTACCGAGATGTACATGTCCGGCCGTTCGCTGTTCTCGCTGACCATCGAGGCCGCCCGCCGCATTACCGAGCAGTTCGATGGCAAGCTGCGCATCAGCTACTCCGGCGGTGCCACGGTCTACAACATCCGCGCCCTGTATGACGCCGGCATTTGGCCCGTTACCCTGGCGACCGACGTGCTCAAGCCCGGTGGATACGAGCGCTTTAGCCAGATGGCCGGCGAGTTTACCGACCTGGACGGCAAACCGTTCGCGGGCGTCTCTCTCGAGGCCGTGACTGCGATCCAGACCGACTCGCTCACCAGCCCGCTCTACAAGAAGCCGCTGCGCCCGCTGCCCGACCGCAAGGTCGCCGGCAAGAGCCCGCTTTCCGACTGCTTTACCACGCCTTGCCGTACGAGCTGCCCCATCCAGCAGGATATCCCTGCCTATCTGGCGGCTGTTGACGAGGGCCGCTACGAGGACGCGCTCAACATCATCATCGAGCGCAACGCCCTGCCGTTCATTACCGGTACCATCTGCCCGCATCCCTGCGGCCGTGCCTGCGAGCGTGCATTCTACGAGCCCGAGGGCGCCCAGATTCGCGCCAGCAAGCTCAAGGCCGCCCGCGAGGCCATGACCGCCGTGCTGCTCAAGCTGCGCGCCCAGGCCATTGCCAACGACGCCGAGCGCAACGTTGCCGTTATCGGCGGCGGCCCGGCCGGTCTGGCGACGGCGTTCTTCCTGACGCGCGCCGGCGTGCCCGTCACTATCTTCGAGGCCCGCGACTCTCTCGGCGGCGTGGTCCGTCACGTGATCCCCGAGTTCCGTATCGCGAGCGACGATATCTCCCACGATGCCGAGCTCTGTCTGGCCTTTGGCGCCAAGGTACAGCTCAACGCCCGCGTGGAGTCCATTGACGAGCTCAAGGCCCAGGGCTTTACCGACGTGGTCGTGGCCACCGGTGCCTGGATGCCCGGCTCTGCGGGCTTGGGCGAGGGCGCCGAGCTCGACGTGCTGGAGTTCCTCGAGGCCGCCAAGAAGGGCGAGAAACTCGAGCTGGGCGAGGACGTCGTGGTCATCGGCGCCGGCAACACCGCCATGGACGCGGCTCGCGTGGCCAAGCGTCTGGCTGGCGTGAAGAACGTGCGCCTGGTGTATCGCCGCACCAAGAAGCAGATGCCCGCCGACGAGGAAGAGCTCGATTTTGCTCTTGCCGATGGCGTTGAGTTCTGCGAGCTGCTGGCGCCCAAGGTACTCAACGGCGCCGTGCTGACCTGCGACGTTATGGAGCTTGGCGAGCCGGACGCAAGCGGCCGTCGCAGCCCTGTCGCCACGGGCGAGACCGTCGAGCTTTCCGCCACCACGGTGATCTGCGCCGTGGGCGAGGGCATCGATGCCAGCCTGTACGACGCCGCGGGCGTCGAGCACGACCGTCGCGGCCGCCTTGCCGCCACCTCCACCGGCGTCGAGGGCGTCTGGGCTGCCGGTGACTGCCGTCGCGGTCCGGCCACCGTGGTCGAGGCTATCGCCGACGCCGCCGAGGTCGCCCGTGCCATCGCTGGCGTGGACTTTAACAAGTATGCCGACCAGAATGCTCAGGCCGGTCGCGAGGACGCCTGCTACGAGCGCAAGGGGTCGCTGTGCCGCGACAAGCGCAATTGCGCCAAGACCCGCTGCCTGGGCTGCGGCTCGGTGTGCGAGGTCTGCTGCGACGTGTGCCCCAACCGCGCCAACGTGGCAATTAAGGTGCCGGGCCTGGCCAAGCATCAGGTCGTCCATGTCGACGGCATGTGCAACGAGTGCGGCAACTGCGCCGTGTTCTGCCCCTATCAGGAGGGTCGTCCCTACAAGGACAAGCTCACCCTGTTCTGGAGCGAGCAGGACATGGAGAACTCCGAGAACGAGGGCTTCCTGGCCGTGGACGAGGATCACTTTAAGGTTCGCGTCGCCGGCACGGTTCGCACCGTCTCGGTCGATGCCGTCAACACCGGTCTGCCCGAGGCTGTCCGCCTGACCATCAAGGCCGTGCGCGACAGCTATCCGTATCTCCTTAAGAAATAGGCGAGTCTCTTATGGCCAAATCCATTCAACATAACGTGGCCTACGTTGCCTGCGGAAGCGGTTGCGCCTCCGCAGGCGGCCACGCCCGCTGCAGCGAAGGCTGCATTGGCTGTGGTGCCTGTGTCACGGCCTGCCCCCACGGTGCCATTGCGCTGGTCGATGGCATCGCCCGCGTGGATCGCTCCAAGTGCACGGGCTGTGGCCTGTGCGGCATGGCGTGTCCACAGCGCGTGATTGCCTTCGTTCCCGGCTACCAGAACATCCTGGTGCGCTGCAACAACACCGACAAGGGCGCCATTGCGCGCAAGATCTGCGACACGAGCTGCATCGGTTGCGGTATGTGCGCCAAAAAGTGCCCCGCTGGCGCTATCCGCATCGAGGACAACTGCGCCCACATCGACGGCGTGGACTGCCTATCGTGCGGCATGTGCGCCGTCGTCTGCCCGCATGGCGCCATTCACGACCGCACCGGCATCGCCGCCGGCGTGTAGAAGGGAATCACCATGGCACAGGAATTCACTTTTACCGTTAACGGCGTCGAGCGCACGACGACCCAAAACAAGCCGCTGCTGCGCTACCTGCGCGACGACCTGAACATCCACTCCGCCAAGGACGGCTGCTCCGAGGGCGCCTGCGGCACCTGCACCATCCACGTGGACGGTGCGGCCGTGAAGGCATGCGTGCTGACTACCGCCCTTGCCGCCGGCCGCGACATCGTGACCGTCGAGGGCCTGCCCGAGGACGTGCGCGAGGCCTTTGTGTACGCCTTTGGCGCCGTGGGCGCCGTGCAGTGCGGCTTTTGCATCCCCGGCATGGTTATGGCGGGTGCTGCGCTCATCGCCGAGGACCCCGAGCCCACCGAGGAGCAGATCAAGTACGCCATCCGCGGCAACGTCTGCCGCTGCACCGGCTACAAGAAGATTATCGAGGGCATTGCGCTGGCCGCTGCGGTGCTCCGCGGCGAAAAGCAGATCGACGAGGACCTGGAGCGCGGTGACGACTACGGCGTAGGCAAGCGCGCCTTCCGTATCGACGTGCGCAAGAAGGTTCTCGGCGAGGGCAAGTACCCCGACGACATCGACGAGCTCGATCAGCCGGGTCTGACCTACGCCAGCGCCGTGCGCTCCAAGTATCCGCGCGCCCGCGTGCTCTCCATCGATACCTCCAAGGCCGAGGCCCTGCCCGGCGTGGTGGGCATCCTGCGCGCCGAGGACGTGCCGGTCAACCAGGTCGGCCACCTTATCCAGGACTGGGATGTCATGATCGCCCAGGGCGATATCACCCGCTGCGTGGGCGATGCCATCGTGCTGGTGGTTGCCGAGGACGAGGCGACGCTCGAGAAGGCCAAGAAGCTCGTCAAGATCGAGTACGAGCCGCTGGAGCCCGTGCGTAACATCGTTGAGGCCAGGGCCGAGGACGCCCCGCGCCTGCACGACAGCTTCTTTGCCTTTGGCAACACGGTGGAGCTCAAGGATAACGTCTGCCAGAGCCGTCATGTGACGCGCGGCGACGCCGCCAAGGCGCTGGCCGAGAGCGCATTTACCGTGACGCAGCGCTTTACCACGCCCTTTACCGAGCATGCCTTCTTGGAGCCTGAGTGCGCCGTGGCCTTCCCGTATAAGAACGGCGTCAAGGTGCAGTCGACCGACCAGGGTGCCTACGACACGCGCAAAGAGTGCGCCCACATGTTTGGCTGGGATAGCGAACCCGAGCGTGTGGTCGTCGAGACCATGTTCGTGGGTGGCGGCTTTGGCGGCAAGGAGGACGTTTCGGTTCAGCACCTGGCCGCGCTTGCTGCCTATAAGCTCCAGCGCCCCGTCAAGTGCAAACTCACCCGCGCCGAGTCGCTCGCGTTCCATCCCAAGCGTCATGCCATGGACGGCACCTTTACGCTGGGTTGCGACGCCGAGGGCAACTTTACCGGTCTGGACTGCGAGATCAACTTTGACACCGGCGCCTACGCGTCGCTGTGCGGCCCGGTACTCGAGCGCGCCTGCACGCATGCCGTCGGCCCCTACAAGTACCAGAACACCGACATCCGCGGTTTTGGCTACTACACCAACAACCCGCCGGCCGGCGCCTTCCGCGGCTTTGGCGTGTGTCAGTCCGAGTTTGCGCTCGAGAGCCTGATCGACCTGTTGGCCGAGAAGGTCGGTCTGGACCCGTGGGAGATTCGCTACAAGAACGCGATTGAGCCGGGCGAGGTGCTGCCCAACGGCCAGATTGCCGACTGCTCCACGGCGCTGAAGGAGACGCTGCTCGAGGTCAAGGATGCCTACTATGCGCATCCCGGCCACGCTGGCATCGCCTGTGCCATGAAGAACGCCGGCGTGGGCGTGGGCCTGCCCGATGCCGGCCGCTGCAAGATTCGCATCGAGGACGGCCGTGCCGTGGTCTACGCCGCCACGTCTGACATCGGCCAGGGCTGCAACACCGTCTTTTTGCAGGACGTTGCCGAGGCCTGCGGTCTGCCGCTTCGCTGCATTGCCAACGGCGAGTGCTCGACCGAGAACGCCCCCGACTCCGGTACCACGTCTGGCTCGCGTCAGACGGTCGTGACCGGCGAGGCCGTGCGCGGTGCCGCCTTCTTGCTGCGCGACGCCATGTTTGGTGTCGAGGCCGGCAAGCCCGCGCCTACTGCCCCGGTTGCCGCCCATGGCGACGGCGTCAAGATTGAGTACGACGACGGTCGTGCCTATCAGCTGCGCTCACAGGAACTCGTCGCCGGTCAGGGCATGCATCCTCAGGACCCCGCGGCTGCCATCAAGGCGCTCGAGGGCTGCGAGTTTAGCTACGTGTACTTGGAGCCGACCGACAAGCTGGGTGCCGACGTGCCCAACCCCAAGAGCCACATCTGCTACGGCTTTGCCACGCATGTGGTCATCCTGGATGACAACGGTCGCGTAAGCGAGGTCTATGCCGCGCACGATTCCGGCAAGGTTGTCAACCCCATTTCGATCCAGGGCCAGATCGAAGGCGGCGTGCTCATGGGTATGGGCTATGCGCTTACCGAGGACTGGCCGCTCAAGGACTGTGTGCCCCAGGCCAGGTATGGCACGCTCGGGCTGTTCCGTGCGCCCGAGATTCCGGATATCCACGCCATCTACGTGGAGAAGGACGAGCTACTGCCCGTGGCATACGGCGGCAAGGGCATCGGTGAGATCGCCACGATTCCCACGGCACCTGCCGTGCAGAATGCCTACCGCGCGTTCGACGGCAAGCTGCGCCCGGATCTGCCTATGGTGGATACGCCGTACAGTCGCGTTCGTAACCGCGGATAGGGTAGAGCGCGGGTGGCATTGCTGACGGGCCGTCCGCGCTCACCATCAACTGCATAAGCTGCGCCTTTGGCCCCGACTCCATCGCGAGCCGGGGCTTTTTGTTTGAAGCGGAAACCGCGTCCCGGAATTGGCACTCGGAATGGGACGCAGTTTCCCTTTGGGCTCGCTTCGGAAACCGCGTCCCGGAATTCGACTCCAGAGTGGGACACACTTTCCCGTAGGGCCCCAAGCGGAAAATACATCCCGGAATCAAGCCTCAAAATGGGACGCGCTTTCCCGTAGGGCCTCAAGCGGAAAATGCGTCCCGGAATCAAGCTTCAGAATGGGACGCGCTTTCCCGTTGAGGCTTCTAGCGGAAAGTGCATCCCATTTCTGAGCCTCAAAGCGGGACGCGCTTTCCCTTTGGGTACGCTTTGGGAAACTACGTCCCGGAATCAAGCTTCAGAATGGGATGCACTTTCCCAAATGGCCCCCATCGGGAAATTGCGTCCCAGAATTTGAGCTTGGAGTGGGATGCGCTTTCCCTCTGGGTGCACTTTGGGAAACTGCATCCCAGTTCGAGCGTCTGTTCCGTGACGTGGTTTCCGCTGAGGGCTTCATCTGGAAAGTGCGTCCCGTTTTGAGTGCTCAGACTGGGACACGGTTTCCGTTGTAGCGGTCAATGGGAAAGCGTGTCCCAGATGGGGGAGATGCGATGCGTCAATGCGCTGCTCATCAACCTCTACAAGTCCACGTCGTTGAGCCATGTCGGTAGTGCGGTCTGCCTGACCCCTGCCGTTTGCAGCTTCTTCGCCAAGACCCCTGCCGAGCGGACTTCGTTCATGGTAAAGCGGATGAGCGGATGGCCGTAGAGCGATAGGTGTGCCTCGCGCTGACGTTCGGCAACGAGCGTCTCGGCCGTAGTGCGCCCCGCGAGCATGGCCTGGTCGGTGTATTTGACGAAGCTGTCGAGTTCGCCCAGCGTGAGCTCCCTGGCTTGACGCTCCCAGGCAAAATCCGTTCGCATGCTCTCGGTCGAATCGAAGGGATCCGTCAGCTCATACTGGAGCCGGTCGGGCGCAAAGCCCGTCTCGATCATGACGGCTCGAGCGACTGATTCCCCGCCGCTTTCGGCGCGCGCGTCGGCATATTGCAGCGTGGTGAGCGCAGTACGCGCCGCGCGACCGTTGCGAGCGCCTGCCCGTTTTTCGACTGCTTCCATCAGCTGCTCGCGCGTAAGGCCGAGCTTTGAGATCGCCGAATCGGCAATGGGCATGCCATCGGCAAAACCGGTCTGCAGCAGACAATCCGTTACCGTTTGGATGGGCGGCGTTATCGATATGCCGCCTTGGTCTATCGCGCCGGCTGGCTCGGTCCGGTGCCGCTGGATCCGTGCGCCCGGGCGAGCTGACGGCTTTGTCTCACTGCAGACATGCACGACGTTCAGGTGCCGCCACGAGACTTCGAGACCTAGCAGACAAGCTGCTGAGTAGGAGCAAAAGGTCCACTCGGGATGCTGTATCGCAAGGGCGCGGACAATCTCGACATGGCGCTGCGCTCGGTTGAGCTCTTCCCAACGTGTCTTGCGTGCGAACAGTCCCGGCATGGGCGAGACGATCGCATTGCCGATGCGTCGCAGCAGTGCCTTCCGAATCGCCGTGCTTGGGGGAATCAGGCATCGTCCTTCCTGCTCGGCTTGAGTTAGTAGCTGATCGATGAGTTGGTCGTTGCAATGCGCCATGGGCTACCGCCTCCTATTTTTGGGGTAGCGAAAACGTATCAGCTGGAACTTGCCGCTCAGCTGACCAAAAGCTGACCAAAATCTAACCATGCAGGTAGATGGCCTGTTTTGACGTCGTATTTTGAAACTGAATCGGCGAGTGGTAATCGGCACCCGTGAACGGTCGAAAGTTATGAAAACCAGGTAAGTTTAGGGACGTGTACTTTTCCGAAAAACGGCAGTTTTCCTGCTGTATTGAAACTGCTGAGCACATGCTCAAGGACGTGTGATATGAGCGTTGGGCCGGCGGCCAGAGTGGGATGCATTTTCCCAAAGAGCCCGCTCGGGAAAACGCGTCCCAGAATTCGGCTCCAGAGTGGGATGCGCTTTCCTAAACCGGCTCCAGCGGAAAATGCATCCCGGAATCGGAGCTCAAAGTGGGACACGCTTTCCGACTCGTCTTCAAGCGGAAGCGGTGCCCCATTTCGGTCGCCGCGTGGGCAATGCCTTCCGCCTTACTGCAAGGGCAAAAACACATGCAGGTAGCGGTGGTAGCCATGTTCGCTGTGGGCGCGGGCGACCAAGTCTCCGCAAATTTCCCCGCGTGGCTCGAGGCCGCGCGCGTGTGCCTCGGCGACAAGGCCGGCAAAGAGGTCGAGTCCAAAACTCCAGCGGTTGCCGGCGTCCAACCAGGTCTCAAGTGCCGGAGCAGCTTCGATAATGGTGAACCCATCTGGGCTGCTGTCCTCTTCGCGGCTGTCTTTGGAATGCTCCATCCCAGCAACTGCTTCAAACATCGCCGGATCCATGGCATAGCCCCAGTAATAATGATCGCGGTCATGCTGAGGAAACCAGAATACCGGCTGCATAATGGACATGTTGGCGTTCATGAAAGCCACGGCGCCCGGGTCGACATCTTGGCGAAAGCCGTGGTTCTCGCGCACGGGGACATAGGCGTAGCCGTCAAAATGCGAGAGCTTAATGCACCCAAGCTCCCTGGGCGCACGCTCCATATCCTCGACATGCTGGCGCATGAGCGCGAGTTCCATTTTCTTGCGCTCGAGCTCGCGTTCCACCTCGTCTACCCGGCGCTGAATGCGCCGCTGGATTGTCGGCAGCTCGTCGCTTGCCAAGATCTGCTGAATCTCGGTGAGAGAAAAACCCATCGACTGGTAGAGCTTGCAATCCCACAGCAGGTTGACCTGCCAATCATCGTAATAGCGATACCCGTTTGCGGGGTCGACTTCGGGTTGGATGATGCCCTTTTGCTCATAGAAGCGCAGAGTGTCGCGTGTGATGCCGAGCTTTTCTCGGATCTCCTTTTGCGTGCAGCGCATCTTTGAGCCTCCTAAAGATCCTTTGGGCCTTGACCTGGGGGTAACCCCCTACTTGAACATAGGGCTATTGTACGCGGGGTGAGGGGCCCCACGGCGCCGACGGCTGCGCGCTTGCGGGGTTGTCGGCAGAAATTTAGGAGGCAAGTATGAACTACGACACTCTGTTTTCGCCCATGAAGATTGGTACCGTGGAGGTGCCCAATCGCCTGGTGGTGCCCGCCATGGTCACCAACTACTGCACCCACGATGGCATCATCACGGAGCGCTACATCAAGTACATGGTCGAGAAGGCGCGCGGTGGCTGGGGCCTGCTCATCACCGAGGACTACGCCGTTCAGAAGGGTCGCAAGGGTTACACGCGCATTCCGGGCCTGTACAACGATGATCAGATTGAGGGCAACAAGCGCCTGGTCGACGCCGTGCACGAGGCTGGTGCGAAGATCGTCTGCCAGATGTACCACCCCGGTCGCCAGGTTATGCCGCAGGCGGCTGGCGGGCTTGACGTGGTCGCGCCTAGCGCCACTACCTGCCCCGCTTGCCAGAGCCTTGCGCGCGAGATGACCGTGGATGAGATCCATCAGCTTGTAGCCGATTTTGCCTCCGCCGCAGCGCGTGCCCAGCAGGCTGGTTTTGACGGCATGGAACTCCACTGCGCTCACGGCTACCTGCTTTCCGAGTTTCTCTCGCCGGCGGTCAACCGTCGCGTCGACCAGTATGGCGGTAGCTTCTGCAATCGAGTGCGCATCGTCGACGAGATTATCGCGGCCGTGCGCGCCAAGGTGGGCGAGGACTTCGCGATGATCGTGCGCGTCTCGAGCGACGACATGGTTCCCGGCGGCCGCACCATTGCCGAGACGCTGCAGCTGTGCCGTCATCTTGAGGAGATTGGCTTCGACGCCATCAACTGCTCCAACGGCATGTACGCGAGCAAGCCGACCGACCAGGTTATTGCCCCCATGTTTACCCCGCACGCCGTCAACGCCGACCGCTGCGCCAAGATCCGCGAGGTCGTGGACATCCCCGTGATTCTGTCCAACCGCGTGAACGACCCCGGTATGGCCGATACGCTTCTTAAGATGGGTACCTGCGACTTTGTTGCCATGGGCCGCGGCTCTCTTGCCGATCCGCATATGCCCGCCAAGGCGCGCGCCGGCCGCATGTGCGAGGTTCATCAGTGCATCGGCTGCCTGCAGGGCTGCGAGTTCCCGCTCTATATCGACGGCGAAGTCACCTGTCTGGTCAACACGCGTGTCGGTCGTGAGTACGAGAACGATATGGCGCCCGTTGCCGAGTCCGATTGCAAGCGTGTCATGGTTATCGGCGCCGGTCCTGCCGGCCTGCAGGCCGCCAAGACGGCTGCCGAGCGCGGTCATTCTGTTGAGGTCTTCGAGGCGCAGGAATCGCTCGGCGGCCAGTTCCGCTCGGCTGCCTACCCGACGGGCAAAGGCGAGCTTTCGACCTATGTGAGCGCTCTGCGCGCCGAGCTTGAGGCACTCCAGGTGCCCATGCACCTTAACACCGAGGTCGACGAGCAGCTCATCGCCGATTTCGCGCCCGATGCCGTAGTTGTCGCCACGGGTGCCAAGCCGCTTACGCCGCCTATCCCGGGTATCGAGAACGCCGTGTCGGCAGAGGACGTGCTGCTGGGCCATGTCGTCGTCAAGCCCGGTCCTGTTGTGGTCTGCGGTGGCGGCGAGGTCGGCGCCGAGACCGCCGAGTTCGTGGCTGCCTATCGCGATGACGTCACGGTGGTCGAGATGCGCGGCGAGCTGTGCCTCGACATGATGCCTATCACCAAGGGCGCCTTCATGGGCATGATGGCGGCGGCCGGGGTTAAGTCCCACGTCAACGCTACCGTTCAGCGTGTCGAGAGCGGCGTTGAGGTCGATAGCTCCATCGCCAGCTGGTCGGGCGAGGCCGGCAAGGACGAGGGTGCAGGCACGGGCTTTGCCGTGGTGTACAAGGATGCCGAGGGCGTTGAGCACAGCCTGCCGGCGTCGACCGTGATTTCGGCCTTTGGCTACAAGGCGTACAACCCGCTCGAGGAGGCCGCGCACAAGTACTGTGACAACGTGCAGGTGGTCGGCTGCGCCGTCAAGGCCGGCAACGCCGTGGTTGCGAGCCGCGAGGGCTACGAGGCTGGCCTTAACATCTAAGGTTGGCGGGCGATAGCGTCGCCGCGATGGGTTGAAAGATTGGGCCCCGTTCCGAATGGCTGGAGCGGGGCCCTTCTTTTGTCGGGTGGGTAGCCAGTGCCGTGTGGGCCGCCGGCAGAAAATGCGTCCCAGAATTTGGCTCCAAAGCGGGACGCGCTTTCCCGTAGGGCCCCAAGTGGAAAATGCATCCCGGAATTGGGCTCCAAAGTGGTCCCCCGTTTCCCAAAGGGGCTGCTCGGGGAAATTTCGTCCCATTTTTCGACCCCAGAGTGGGACACGCTTTCCCGTTGAGCTTCCAGCGGAAAGTGTGTCCCAGTTTTCGGCCCCAAAGTGGGACGCACTTTCCGGATCGGCTCCAGGCGGAAAATGCGTCCCAGAATCAATCTTCAAACTGGGTTGCGCGTTCCCGGCGAGGCTCCAAGCGGAAAGTACGTCCCGCTTTTGGCAACGAGCCAACAAGGCTTCTCAGGAAACAAGCACTTATCACGTTATAGCTAGCTATATTATAAGCAGCTATAATATAGCTAGCTATAATGTAGAGGATAGAAGGTGCGCCCATGTTTATCGGCAGAACAATGGAGATGTCCGAGCTCAATCGGCTCTGCAACTCAGATTCCTTTGAGATGCCTGTGATTTACGGCCGCCGTCGCGTGGGCAAGACGCGCCTTATCACGGAGTTCATTCAGGGTAAGCGCGCCATTTACTTTCAGGCTCGTCGCACCAATGCGGAGGCGAATCTGCAGTACTTCAGCCAAGCGATACTTGCCGGCCAGACGGGGGCAGCGGCCCTGTCGTTCCGATCTTTCGACGAGGCATTCGATGCGCTTGCCGCCATGTCGCGCGAGAACCGTCTGGTCGTTGTAATCGATGAGTACCCCTATCTGGCTCAGTCGTGCCCCGAGGTCAGCTCGTTGCTGCAAGAAAAAATCGACCACTTGTACAAAGAGACCAAGCTCATGCTTATCCTGTGCGGGTCGTCGCTTTCGTTTATGGAAGAGCAGGTGCTGGGCTACGAGAGCCCGCTCTACGGCAGGCGAACGGCGCAGTTCAAAATCATGCCGCTCGACTTTTTGACGACGCTCGACTTGTGGTACAGCATGGATCGCGAGGGCGCGGCAGTTTGTTATGGCATGACGGGCGGTATTCCCGCTTATGTCGAGAAGATTGACCCAACGGTGTCGCTCAAAGACAACATCAAGCGCCTGTTCCTTAACCCCTCGGGCTATCTCTTTGAAGAGCCGAGCAACCTGCTGCTACAAGAGTGTCGCAATCCTGAGCAATACGACGCCATTGTGCAAGCAATTGCCCAGGGGCGCTCGAAGCTTTCGGAGATCTCTGGTGCCGCGGGAATCCCGGCAAGCAACGTAAAAATGTATGTCGATAAGCTGATATCGCTTGGCATCGTCGAGCGCGAGTTGCCGCTCAACGAGACGAGCAACAAGCGGACTGTGTACCAGCTGTGCGATCAGATGTTCAGGTTCTGGTATCGGTTTGTGCCGCAGAACATAGGGCTGATTCAAAACGGCATGGCCGAGATGGCGTATGGTCGCATCGAGCCGCACCTGTCTGATTATATGGGTGCGGTATTTGAGCTTATCTGCCGGCAGTACGTGTATGAGCTTGTGCGCGCAGGCGAGCTCGATGTGGTGCCGGCAACCGTTGGCCGCTGGTGGGGAACGGACAACCGAACGCGCACGCAGGAAGAGATCGATTTGATTGTCGATGACGGGGAGGGTACAGCGCTCTTTGCAGAATGCAAATGGCGCAACGAGCCGGTGGGCGAGGATGTTCTTGAAAAGCTCGTGTACCGAAGCGAACTCTTTAGGCGGCAGCGCAAAAGCTACGCGATCTTCTCGAAGCGCGGCTTTAC
>CAKUFT010000027.1 GCA_934650095.1 uncultured Collinsella sp. | reverse complement strand
CCCGACGCCGCCGCTGCCTGCTCCGAGTACGACAAGATCGTCGCTGCCGCCGGTTACCCGGATCTGCAGCTGCTCGGCATTGGCAACAACGGTCACATCGGCTTCAACGAGCCCGACGACCACTTCTCCAAGGGCACGCACTGCGTCGACCTTACCGAGAGTACCATTCAGGCCAACAGCCGTCTGTTCGACAGCATCGACGACGTGCCCCGTCAGGCCTACACCATGGGCACCCAGACCATCATGTATGCTCGCATGATCCTGGTCGTCGCCAACGGCGAGGCCAAGGCTCAGGCCGTGCATGACATGTGCTATGGTCCGGTTACGCCCGCGTGCCCGGCTTCGATCCTGCAGCTGCACACCAACTGCGTCGTGGTCGCTGACGAGGCCGCCCTTTCGCTCTGCGAGTAGCGCGAATCCTGCACCTCGACATAGCCTTGCCTAAGGCCTCCGCTTTGCGGGGGCCTTTTTGCTATCCCTTTCTGTCCACTTGACCAAAATCTTGCCGCAAGCTTGACGAATGCCGGATGCTTAACAGTTTGATTCATTCCATACCAGATTCTATGCAAAAATGCCACTAAAAGGTCGTAGACGGTAGCGGGTGCTAGGCGAGTTGAATGACATGGCTGAACCGTGTTTATTTGAGTTACACTGCCACTGGGATGGGACAAGCCGACAAGCACATTTACCTGCTCAAAGACCGATTAGTCGGGGAATTAATAACAATCGGCCCTCGCTGTACTAAAACTTGCCGCTTGCGTACCGAAGGACAACTTAAAACACAAAGCCGCTCTATTCATGGTGCGGCTTGTATGGTCTTGCGGTTACGGTGTCCATACGGTCGAGTAGAGGAGCGGGCATGGTAAACGATTTGGAAAGTATAGACGACCTCGAGCTGATGCCGCTGGGCGGAGGCTATATGGTTCGACGCGAACGCTTGATGAATGAGCTTATCGCCAAGGGCCGAAAGGCCGGCATCGTGGTTCTTTATGCGCCCGACGGGTTTGGGAAGACCTCGGTGCTGCTGCAGTACGCCCATGAGGTTAAATGCGACCCGACGCGAGGCCCCGTGCGGATTATCGAGGCCGATCGCGCCATTGGGCGCGAGGTGTTTATGCAGCTCGAGGTGGTTACCGAAGAACTCAAAGACAAACCGCACTCCCTTATCGCGATTGATAATGTGCCAAACCTCGATCAGCACGATACCGAAGACCTCATCGACAGGATTCGCGGCCTGCGCGCCAAGGGGGTAGGGGTCTTTATCTCCTGCCGTCCTTCGAATCGCCAGCTGATTCATGGACTGGGCGATTCGATTAAAGTCAACGCGCAGATGCTCAAGGTGCATGCCTATGAGTATTCGGCGTGGGCATCGGCGTTTTCGATCAGCACATCGCTCGACTTTTATCAGCTTACGCAGGGCGTGCCCGAGCTCGTTTCGGCATTGCAGACGGGTCTGTATGGCCAAGGCGACGTAGCCGGTCTGCTCGAAAACGAGATTGTCAACGTATATGGCGCGGCACTTGTCGATCTGGCCTCGCTCGACAATAATGCACTGTTTTGCGTGGCATGTCTCATGATCTTGATGAGCGAGGGCAATATTGCAGAACTCGAGGCTTGCGGGGTGAGGCTGTCGATGATCGACCAGTCCTACCTTGTACGCGATTACCCAATCTTTGGCTTGGATCCCGCCGACCGGAGCTTTACGTGCCTGGGTGCCGAGGATAACGGACGGCTTCGCCTGCGAAAGTTGGTGGCCGAGATCCGTCCCGAGCTTGTTCCACGGGCAGCTCGAATTTTGCTCAAGGCAGGCCGATGTGATGCGGCGATGGACCTGGCCGACGCCTTTCTGGACCGTAGCGTGGTCCTTGAACTTGCCGGGCAGTATGGGGTCGATCTTGCTCTGACGGGGCACGGTGCCGATGTCTGCCGGGCGGCGTTGGGCACGATCGATGCTGACGATCCCGCCCCAGAGCCAACGCCTGCCGAGGCGCTCGGCGTCTATTTGGCGGCGGTCAGCGTGTCCAACACAAAGCTCGCTCGCTGTATGGCATCGCTTATCGAGCATGCGGGCGATCAGGCAGCCTGCGAAATAGATCCCGTTTCGTGGAAGGTCGCCCAGGCGCTTACGGCAGTTTGCTATGGGGACAACGGGCTTGGGCTTCCCATGAACCTTGCTGTGCCGGAAATCGAGACGGAACACACGGCGCTCGACATGCTCTTTGCGCATATCGGGGTCAAGCACTGGTTGGCTGAGCGGG
Source organism: uncultured Collinsella sp. (assembly GCA_934650095.1). Taxonomy (GTDB): domain Bacteria; phylum Actinomycetota; class Coriobacteriia; order Coriobacteriales; family Coriobacteriaceae; genus Collinsella. The sequence continues at coordinate 17,545 of CAKUFT010000027.1, read as the reverse complement.
GAGATGACGGCGGCGCTCTGCAGCAGCTCAAAGCGCGCAAGGCCTATGACTGCGAGCTCGATATCGCGGGGACTTTTATACGGGCCGATAGCATGCTGGTGGAGCTCTTCGATGGATCGTTTGCGGGGATCGACGAGCGCGACGACGAGATGGCGCTGATACGGGACGCGCTCGATGTACGTGGGCTTAAGGCACCGGCTATCTGGGTGCGCATGGTACTGGCGGCACGGCGGCTCCTTTCTGGCTTGCCGGTAACCGACGATGCGGCGTTCAACGAGCTCGATCGATTTGCCGTACGCATGCGCGACAACCAGATTCAGCTGTTTGGCCTGCTGCTAGAAGGCTGGCAATCGCTGGCAGAAGGTCGGCCGGTCAATGCGAAGTTTCGCGCAGTCCAGGTACTCAAACTGGCTGAGGAGCCAATTGCGTACATGCGCGACAACGCGTTGCTGCTGGAGCGTGCGGCGTATCTGCGCAATACCTCGATGGTTTCGGTGCGCGAGGAGGCGGAGCTGCTCGATATAAGCCAGACGCAGGTTGGTGGCGCGGAGGCTTGGATGGTGGCGCTCCACTTGGCCTGTGCGGGGCGAGACAGCGATCTTGCGGCCTGGATGTCCATGAACCGTGCAGGGATTTTGGACCCATCGTATCGGCTCTTTGCGCGCCTTGCCATGCATTGTCTGGGCGAGCCGGCGGCCAGAATTCGTAAGAAACTCCCCGTGCGCGAACTATCGCGGTATTCTCTGCGTGACGACTTGGAAGGGGAGGGTGAGCGCCTGTTTCAGGCCGGCGAGGTCGAAGCCGTCGATACTATCGACCATATCGAGATTCGCATGTTTGGGGCGTTTCGCGCCGAGCGCGACGGGTTTCCCATCACGGACAAGATGTGGCGCCGCAAGAAAGCGGCGACACTTGCCGAGCGGCTTGCGCTGGGCATGGATGCGCTGGTCGATCGCGAGACGTTGGCCATGGAGCTATGGCCCCATGCCGAGTTCAATAGCGCCCGCAATAACCTGTACTCGACGATATCGCGCCTGCGATCGGCCTTGGGGCCGACGCCGGACGGCAAATCGTGCGTGCTCATCCAAAATGAATGCATTGGGCTCAACGGCGATTACGTCAAGACCGATGTGAGGCTCTTCGATCAGATTAGTCGTGAGGTGTTGGGAAATCGCACGGGTGCGCGCGGGCCCCATCTGGTCGAGCTGTGCCTTAAGATCGAGCAACTCTATGCCGGTCCGCTGTATGTTCCCAATGGCTGTAATCCCACCTACTTTTTACGTATGCGGCGCATTATGGAATCGAAGTATATCGACTGCATGATTCGGGGTGCGAATGCCGCCCTAGAAGAAAACGACCTGCAGTCGGCGGTATGGCTAGTGGAGTCGGGGCTGCGCCAAGAGACGGCGCGCGAGGACATGGTGCGTTGCGCTATGCGCGTCTACGGCGCGGCGGGGCGGCGGCGCGATATCGTCGAGCTGTACAGTGGGCATATGCACCACCTAAGGGAACAGGTCAATGGCGTACCCGAGCCCGAGACGCGGCGTCTATACGAGCGCTTGGTGGAGGGGCGGCTCAATCGCGTGCTGGTCGAGCGATAAAAAACGGGCGCCCGAAGTACTTGGACACCCGTAAGCTCGCTATGTGTTGGCTCGCTGGATCATTGGCTCTTAGACGAGCTTGATCTTCTCGATGTCCTTGCGCGAGGACTCGCGATACAGCGAGAACTTGCGGCCGATAACCTGGACGACCTCGGCGTGGGAGCGCTCGGCGAGCTCCTCGGCTGCCTCGCGGGCAGAAAGGCTGGAGCCATCGAGCACGGAGCACTTAACGAGCTCGTGCTTCTCCAAGTAGGCGACCGTCTGCTCGACGGTGCCCTCGTTGACGTCGGACTTGCCGATGATGATGGCGGGGTTGAGGTGATGGGCCATGCTGCGAAGCTGCTTGACCTGGGCTCCTGTCAGTGCCATGGGTTCTCGCTTTCTATGTTATGGGGCGCCCCGCGATGGGGCCTTAATCTACGTGAGCTGTCCCACGATAGCGCAGGAACGGTGCGGTGTGGAGCGCGTTTGCCCAGTTCAAAAAGAATGCGGATGCCGCGCGAGTGGGTGGTGCGGGCTGCAGACGGTTTATAGATGGGCTACGGACGACTCGCAGAGACCGGCTCCCAGGCAATAAACGCCCAACGAACCTTGCGGACATGATCGAGCATATAGCGCCCCTGCGGCACGCCCTTGGATCCCGGCTCACCGGCATGGGGGTTCTCAATCATGTGCTGGGCGATGTAGTCGCGCAGACGGTCGATCTTATCCTCGTTGCCGTGCTCGAGCATACGGGAAAAATCCGCCACACCTGCCTCAAGGCTATCGAAGGTATCGCGACGAGGCGATTCAAAGTACGTGACCTGCGGCAGGGCACCCATCTGAATGAGGATATTAAAGGCATAGACAAAGCCATTACTGCAGGTAACCGAGGCGCCGATGGCGTTCATCAGATACAGATCGTAGCGCGGACTGGAGTTGGCGACCATAGTAACAGCACAACGCCGACGAGCCGTACGGTCAAGCTTGGTAAGCGCACCTTTTAGGTTGGTCGTGGTGACGGAGCGACTGGCAAAGGCAACATCCACCGCTTTCGCGACCGGCCCAACTAAATCCCAATCATCATCCCAGGCAAGCTCAAGCGGCGTAATGAGATCCTCGAGCCCATAGTACTCAATACCAGCATCAAGCGTGCCCAACATGGCAGGGGAAAAATCAGCTGCAATCACGGGATGCCCGTCTTGCGCAAGCGGAATAGCAATCGACCCAGCCCCGCACCCCATATCCAGCACCGACTCACCAGGCTGGAGCGCCAAGAGCTTTATAAAATCCCGAGCATACGGGGCGGTCTCCAACGGCCGAAAATGCCGAGCCCGCTTATCCCACTCAAAAGAGTCATCAGCCCGATGCCGAGCAGCCTGCAAACGCATCCATTCATCATTCCAATCAGCAGAAAGCAGCTCAGAACGATTCTCCCCATCAACCACGGGCCATCCCCCTCACAACAAAAAAAGCGGCCCCTCCCAAAAAGAAGAGCCGCAACCAGCATATATCAGAAAAAGAACCGTTCCAACGCCAAACCGCCATACCAACCAAGGCGGGCAGGAGCGAAGCAACTGCCATCGGGACAGAACCCAACTGAGGTCCCGCTGTGCGGGAGCCCCGGGGAGGGCAAATATATAAGGTCGATCGCGAGTTCCGCACGAGCCGGAGAGCACTTAATGTGCTCTCCGTGCGAGTCAGGACTGTCCGAGCAGGCGACCTTATATATTTGCCCTCCCCGGGGCTCCTCGCCCGAACCCCTCAGCTAGTTCTTCAGCGAGTTCAGCGGTGCCGGGAAGCGTCCACCGCGATGGGCAAGCACGGTGCCGGCGTTGGGGTTCACCGGCATGATGGGCGCACGGCCGAACAGGCCGCCGTACTCGACGCAGTCGCCCACGCCCTTGCCAATGGCGGGGATCACGCGCACGGCCGTGGTCTTGTTGTTGATGACGCCGATGGCCATCTCGTCGGCGATGATGCCGGCGATGGTCTCGACCGGGGTGTCGCCGGGGATGGCGATCATGTCCAGGCCGACGGAGCACACGCAGGTCATGGCCTCGAGCTTCTCGAGCGAAAGCGCGCCGGCTTCGACGGCGGCGATCATGCCAGCGTCCTCGGACACGGGGATAAAGGCGCCGGAGAGACCGCCCACGCTGGAACTGGCCATGACGCCGCCCTTCTTGACGGCATCGTTGAGCATGGCGAGCGCGCAGGTTGTGCCCGGGCCACCGCAGGTGCCCACGCCGATGATCTCGAGGATGCGGGCAACGGAGTCGCCGATGGCGGGCGTGGGAGCCAGCGACAGATCGACGATACCCTTCTCGACACCCAGACGATGGGCGGCCTCGCGGCTCATGAGCTCGCCGGCACGGGTGATCTTAAAGGCGGTCTGCTTGATCTTCTCGGCAACCTCCATCATCGAGGCGGAGTCGGGGAGCGTCTCCAGGGCCGCGGCCATAACACCGGGGCCCGAGACGCCAACGTTGATGACGGCGTCGGCCTCGCCACCGCCGTGGACGGCGCCCGCCATAAACGGGGAGTCCTCGACCATATTGGCAAAGCATACAAACTTAGAGGCGCCGACGGAGTCCTGGTCGGCCGTGAGCTTGGCGGCGTCGATGATGGTCTGCGCGGCCATGAGCACGGCGTCCATGTTAATGCCGGCGCGAAGGCTAGCAACGTTGACGCTGGAGCAGACGCGGCTCGTGGTGGCGAGCGCCTGCGGAATGGACTGGATAACGCGGCGGTCGGCGTCGCCGATGCCCTTCTGGACAAGCGCGGAGAAACCGCCCAGGTAGTCGATGCCGAGCGTCTCGGCCGCACGGTCGAGGGCATGCGCGATGGGGGTGAGGTCTTCATCCTTGCAGCAAGCGGCGATCTGCGCCACCGGGGTGACGGAAACGCGCTTGTTGACGATGGGGATACCGTACTCGCGCTCGAGGTTCTCGGCGGTCTCGACCAAGTGCTCAGCCGTGTGCGTCACGTGGTCGTAGATCTTCGTGCACATGCGGTCGAGGTTCTCGTCACCGCAACCCATGAGCGAAACACCCATGGTGATGGTCCTGATGTCGAGGTTCTGCTCCTCAACCATGCCGCGGGTTTCCGCGATTTCTGCAGGCGTGATCGCCATCCTTGCGCTCCTATCTGCCAAAACGAGCATAGTCCCCTTTATTCTAACGTGCCGCACGCGCCAAGTGGCACATGCGGCACGTTTTGGTGCGGGGTTGTTTCCGTTGTGTTACCGGCCAAAGACCTCTTCGGCGATGCGCGCGCTCTCGGCGGCGTCCTTGGCGTAGTAGTCCGCGCCGATCTGCTTGGCGTATTCGGGGGTGAGAACGGCGCCGCCCACGATGATCTTGACGCCCGGAACTTCCGAATGGAGCAATTTGATGGTCTCCTCCATGGCGACGACGGTGGTGGTCATAAGCGCCGAGAGACCGACGAGCTTAATGTCGCGCTCCTTTACGGTCTTGAGCACCTCTTGCGGGTCGACGTCGCGGCCCAGGTCAAAGACGGTGTAGCCGTAGTTGTCGAGCAGCATCTTGACGATGTTCTTACCGATATCGTGGATGTCGCCCTTGACGGTGGCCACGCAGATCTTGCCCTTGTCGGCAATCTCGCCGGCGGGCATCAGACGCTTGATGGTATCGAAGCCCACGCGCGCGGCTTCTGCCGAGGCCATGAGCTGCGGCAAGAAGAACTTGCCCTGGTCAAAGAGGACGCCAACCTCGTCGAGGGCTGGGATAAAGTGGTTGTTGATGAGGTCCATAGCGTCGTGGTCGGCCAGCAGGCGCTCGGTCTCGGCCGCGATTTCGCCCTTGCGGCCCGAGACGACCATGTGGCGGATGGGGTCGTCGTTGCCGTCGGTGCCGGTGGTGCCAGCAGCGGGCGCGGCGTCGCTCGAGGCGGCCTGGGCGGCTGCCGGGTTGGCGGCGATCTTGTACGGATCGGTCCAGCCGGCGTAGCGCTCGATGTATCCGGTCGAGCCTTCGTCCTCAACGCTCAGCACGCGATAGCTGTAGACGGTGTCCATAAAGCGCTTAGAGCCCGGGTTCATGATGGGGGCGTCCAGGCCCGCGCCGAACGCGGCGGCCAAAAAGACCGAGCCCAGCAGCGGGCGGGCAGGCAGGCCAAAGCTGATGTTCGACACGCCGAGCGCGCATTTAACGCCCAGGTGCTCCTTGCACAGCGACATGGCGCGCAGAATCTGCTCGGCCTGACGCTGGTTGGTCGAGGCGGTCATGACCAGGCAGTCGATGAGGATACGGTCCGGGCCGATGCCGTAGCGGGCGGCCTCGGCCACGATGCGCTCGGCGATGGCAAAGCGGGCCTCGGCGGTATCGGGGATGCCGCCCTCGTCGAGCGTGAGGCCGACGACGTTGGTGCCGTAGTGGGCGACCAGCGGGAAGATCTCGTCCATGATCTGCTGCTTGCCGTTGACCGAGTTGATGATGGGCTTGCCGGCGTAGCGGCGCACGGCGGCCTCGACGGCGGCGGGGTCGGTGGAGTCGATCTGCAGGGGCAGGAGGGTGGAGCCCTGGAGCTGCTCGGTTGCCTGCTGGATGATCTTGACCTCGTCGATTTCGGGCAGGCCCACGTTGACATCCAGGATGTCGGCGCCCTGCTCCTGCTGGCTGATGCCCTGGCTTACGACGTAATCCAGGTCGCCGTCTCGCAGAGCCTGCTGCAGACGCTTTTTGCCGGTGGGGTTGATACGCTCACCGATGACGGCGATCTTGTGGCCATCGCAGGGAAGGTCTACGACCGTCTGCGCGCTCGTGACCGACATACTGGGTTTGCGGTGACGCACGCTGGGCGTGTGGTTGTCGATGAGGGTGCGCAGCGCCGCCATGTGCGTGGGCGTGGTGCCGCAGCAGCCGCCCACAACACTCACGCCGTCCTCGATCATGCCGGCGACGGCCTCGGCGTACTCGGATGCCTGGATGTCAAAGACGGTGTTGCCGTCATCGTCCACGCGGGGCAGTCCCGCGTTTGCCTGCACCATGACGGGCTTGTCGGTGACGGTGAGCATACGCGCGGCGAGTCCGCGGAGCTCGGCCGGGCCCTGGCTGCAGTTGATGCCCAGGACGTCGGCGCCGATGGCGTCGAGCGTGATGGCGGCGACCTCGGGGCTCGTGCCCAAGAAGGTGCGGCCGTCTTCCTCGAAGGTCATGGTGGCAAAAACGGGCAGGTCGGAGTTCTCGCGGCAGGCGAGGACCGCCGCCTTGATCTCGGCCAGGTCGGTCATGGTCTCGATAATAAAGAGATCGACGCCCGCAGCGACGCCGGCGCGCACCTCCTCGGCAAAGAGGTCGTAGGCCTCGTCAAAGCTGAGGGTGCCCAGGGGGCGCAGCAGGGCGCCGATGGGGCCGATGTCGCCGGCGACGTAGCGGGCGCCGGCCTCGCGGGCGCAGGTGACAGCCGCGGCAAAGACATCTGCCACGGTGGCAGCGCCGTCGAGCTTGTGGGCGTTGGCGCCAAAGGTGTTGGCAGTGATCACGTCGCAGCCGGCCTCGACGTACTGACGCTGGATATCGGTGATGACCTGGGGCTCCTCAAAGTTGAGGAGCTCGGGCAGGGCGCCGGCCTTCATGCCGGCCGCCTGCAGCATGGTGCCCATGCCGCCGTCGAACAGCAGGTGTCCCGTGCCCTCGATGGCAGCGCGCAGGCGATCGTCCTTAATGCGAAGGTCGTCGATTGTGCGCGTCTTGTACGTGGCGCCATTGCGGCGTGCGGCATCAACGGGCGCCGCCAGCGCGGCACCGTCCAGATCATGAGTGATAAGCGGAGTAAACATCGAGGGCTCCTAATGGCTGGAATAGCAGGTGGTGTGGGCGGCGCGGAAGCGACAGTGCTCGCGCATGCGGCAGATAGTGCAGGTGGGGCGGCTCTGGGCGTCGTGGACCTCGCCGTCAAACAGACCGATCACCGCGGTCACGCTCTTGGTGGGCATGAGCAGGCTGGTGGGTGTGACAGTAAGGCCGATGAGCCGCGTGGCGTTGAGTGCAGCCACGATCGAGCGCTGGGCCGTAAGCGGGCAGTCGCCGTAGCCGGGACTAAAGCGCCAGTTACCGGCGAGTCCGTGTATGGCGGCCGCAGCCTTGACCTGCTGGTCCATCTGCTCGACGGCGGCTTCTACATAGGCAGAGCATGCGGCGTCGAGCACGGCTCCCTCCAGGGGCTGCTGGGCTCCCGTGGTGCGCAGGCGACGCTCGGCGTCCATGCCGAGGGTGCATGCCATGAGCGCGGCAAATCGGGCGTCTTTGAGATGTCGATAGATATCGCGACCCTGCAGCTCAACGTTCGTGCCAACCAAGCGGATGCAGGGCTCGCCCTGCTCGTCCACGCCCGTGGCATCGACGGCAAATACGCGGCGCACGCCACGGGGTTCAATGTCCAGCTCCAGACGCTCAACGACAAGCTCAATACGCTGCGACAGCTCGGGCTCAATTTGCTGACCGCTGTAGCCCAGATAGCGCAGCATCTCGGCACGATCGACGCGGGGATGGTGGGCATCATCGATACGATAAAGCGCCGGCGACGCAAGGTCGGCCGGCACTTCGACAGCGGTTGTATCGATGTGCGGTTTTTCCATCACCCTAGGCGCTCCATAATGGTCGCGGCGATCGCAGGACGATTCATAGTGTACAGGTGCAGACCGGCGGCACCGTGCTCCTTAAGGTCGCAAAGCTGACGGGCGGCATAATCTACACCGGCTGCCTGCAGGCTCTCGGGGTCGTTCTCGTACTTGGCGAGAATCTTGATGACGGGGGAGGGCAGCGATGCGCCGCACATAAAGACCATGCGGCTGATCTGCGACTTGCCCATAAACGGCATGATGCCCGCGGTGATAGGCACGGTGATGCCGGCCTTGTCGGCAAGCTCGCGGAAGCGATAGAAGCACTCATTATCAAAGAAGAGCTGTGTCACAAAGAAGCTCGCGCCGGCGTCCTGCTTTTGCTTGAGGTATTCGACCGAAAGGTTGAGGTCCTCGCAGGCAATGTGGCCCTCGGGGTAGGCTGCGGCGCCCACGCAAAAGCCGGCGTCGACGAGCTCGGGGATGAGGTCGCGAGCATAGGCGTAGTCGGAGGCGGGCTTGTCGTCCTCGGTCGCGCCGGCGGGCAGATCACCGCGCAGGGCCAGGATGTTTTCTACGCCGGCGGTGCGGTATTCGTCGATCTTGGCGTCGATATCGGCATGCGTGCGGCCAACGCAGGTGAGGTGCGCCACCGAGGGCGTATCGAATTCGCTCGTAATCATATGCGCGATGGGGGCGGTGGTGGCACCGTTGCCCGAGCCACCAGCAGAGCAAGTGACCGAGACAAAGCTCGGCGAAAGCTTGCACAGATTGCCTGCCACTTCGCGAGCCGTGTCGAGGGTCAGCTCGCCCTTGGGCGGGAACATCTCAAACGAAACGGGTGCGGTGCCCTGGGATGCTGCCTGCTTAAAAACCTCGTCGACGCGCATATCGTGCTCCTCTAGATACTTAAATAGTGTGATGTGTTGTAAGGATTCTACAGCACCACTGTGCCACGGCGGAGTTTCACTCGCTATTTGGGGATACCAATCAAAGATGCCTTGCTATCGACATTCCCTATAGCAGAGCGGCTCATTTTGACACGGGCTATAAAGACTGGTATCTGATGCGAAATACCAGTTAATAGAGCCCCATCCCAAATTGACTACCCTTAAACCATGGGGAGAGGTCTGCAATTTATACAGTTGATTGGCTGTTGAGAGCGGCAACGCCGCCGCGATGCGGTAACCTCATTGATTGGTTTCGTGACAGCAACATAACGGTAATGTTGCGGAAACACGACGAGCCTAATCTATGACTCGTTCGTTAGTAATCAACACCGCTTCTCACGCGGTGCCGATACGAAGGGAGTTCCGTATGGCCGAACTTACTGACCGCTTCGGGACCATGGTGTTCTCTGAGGAAGTCATGAAGGACTACCTCCCCAAGGACATTTGGAAGCGCCTTGCTGCAACCCTCGAGGACGGTGAGCCGCTCGACCTGGATGTGGCCAACGCCGTTGCCCACGCCATGAAGGTCTGGGCCATCTCCAAGGGCGCGACGCACTACGCCCACTGGTTCCAGCCGCTTTCGGGCATTACTTCCGAGAAGCACGACAGCTTCCTCGAGCCCAACCACGACGGCACCGCCATTACCAAGTTTACGGGCAAGAACCTCATCCAGGGCGAGCCCGATGCCTCGAGCTTCCCCAACGGCGGTCTGCGCGCCACCTTCGAGGCCCGTGGCTACACCGCTTGGGATCCCACCAGCCCCGCATTCATTAAGGACGATGTCCTGTGCATCCCCACGGCTTTCTGCTCCTACACGGGCGAGGCCCTGGACAAGAAGACCCCGCTGCTGCGCTCCATGACCGCGCTCTCGCGTGAGTCCAAGCGCGTTTTGGCGCTGTTTGGCAAGGCCCCCAAGAAGGTCGTTCCTTCCGTGGGCGATGAGCAGGAGTACTTCCTGATCAAGAAGGACGCTTACCGCAAGCGCAGGGACCTGGTCATCACCGGTCGCACCCTCTTTGGCGCTGCTCCCTGCAAGGGCCAGGAGCTCGAGGAACACTACTTTGGCGCTATCCGCCCCACCGTCTCGTCCTATATGAAGGACCTGGACGATGAACTGTGGGCGCTTGGCATTCCTGCCAAGACCAAGCACAACGAGGTCGCTCCCTGCCAGCATGAGCTCGCCCCTGTCTATGGCGAGGTCAACGAGGCCATCGACCAGAATCTGGTCATGATGGAGAAGATGAAGCTCATCGCCTCCCGCCACGACTTGGTCTGCCTGCTGCACGAGAAGCCCTTCGAGGGCATCAACGGTTCGGGCAAGCACAACAACTGGTCGCTTGGCACCGAGTCCGAGAACCTGCTCGACCCGGGCGACACCCCGCTCGACAACCTGCAGTTCATCGTCTTCCTCACCGCGGTGATCGAGGCCGTCGATAACTATCAGGAGCTCTTGCGTGCCTCCGTTGCCTCGGCCGGCAACGACCATCGTCTGGGCGCCAACGAGGCTCCTCCGGCGATTATGTCCATCTTCCTGGGCGACCAGCTTACCGAGGTCGTCGAGAAGATCATCGATGGCAAGGCTTCCGTCCATGCCACGCGTGGCGTGCTTGACTTGGGTGCCGATACCCTGCCCAAGCTGATGCAGGACAACACCGACCGCAACCGCACCTCCCCGTTTGCCTTCACCGGCAACAAGTTCGAGTTCCGTGCCTGCGGCTCCGAGCAGAACGTCTCCGACTCCAACCTGGTGCTCGATGCCGCCGTGGCCAAGTCGCTCAAGTCCTTCGCCGACGCACTCGAGGGTACGCCCGAGGATAAGTTCCAGGACGCCGCGCTCGAGTACTGCAAGAAGGTGCTGACCGACCACCAGCGCATCCTCTTCTCCGGTGACGGCTACTCCGATGAGTGGCCCGTCGAGGCCGAGAAGCGCGGCCTTGCCAACAACAAGACCACGGCCGACGCCCTGCCCGCCTTTGTTTCCGATAAGGCCATTGCGCTCTTTGAGGAGACGGGCGTCCTGACCAAGGCCGAGGCTCAGTGCCGTTACGACTGCAAGCTCGAGAAGTACAACAAGCTCATGAACATCGAGGCTACCACGATGGTTCGCGAGGCGCGTCGTACCTATCGCCCGGTCATTACCGCCTACGCCACCAAGGTCGCTAAGGGCCTTGAGACTATTCGTGCCGCCGGTGCTGAGGCCGCCATGCAGTGCGAGCAGAACACGCTCAACAAGCTCTGCAATGGCATCACCGCCATCAACGACTCCATCAAGGCTCTCGACGCCGTGCATCAGAAGGCCGAGGCCCTCGATGGCCAGGAGCAGGCCAACGTGTATGCGCACGAGGTCGTTCCCGCTATGGATACGCTGCGTGCTGCCGTGGACGCCATGGAGGAGATCGTGGCTGCCGACTACTGGCCGGTCCCGACCTACGACGACATCCTGTTCTACGTGTAGAGCGTAACTGACATATCGTCACGGTATTGAGCCGGGGTCTGCATCGCGTGGGCCCCGGCTTTTTGTTTGCGAAGGACGCTTTGGATCCCGCTTTGCAACTGATTCGCCCACGCAATAAGGGGTCGTGGGCAAAAAACGTCAAATATGAGTACTGTCACAAGTCCTGTAGCATTATCTTTTTGCAAAATATGCAGTGTTACGCAACATATGTCCAAGTACTTAGCTGATAAACGCCTGCAATTCTTCCGCCGTTAGGACGCCTTGTGTCCAAATCGCCTTCTGATGGCATGAAATCGCTGTTACTAAATTGGTAACAGTACTCATATTTGCTATTTTTTGTCCACGGGCCCTTGGATGACAGTGAGATTTTATGCCTTCGGGGTTCGAATCCCGGCGTTGGAGAAGAAAAAAGCCCGTCACCACAAGGGTAACGGGCTTTGCATTTCAAATGGTGCCCCCAGCGGGATTCGAACCCGCGATATCCACCTTGAAAGGGTGGCGTCCTTGGCCGCTAGACGATGGGGACAGCGGGAAAGAGTATAGCAGACTTTTTTGCCGGCGCGTATATCGTTGGCAAACTGGAAAACCACCACAAAGGTGTCCCCTTTGTGGTGGTGGGGCGTTAGGGGAGGAGCTTCATCGCGGCGTCGTGGGCGGCGTGCTCGTAGGTGTCGTCGAGGGGCTTGAGCGGCAGCAGGGCTGTGGCCTGCGCGTCGCCGCGGCGCTCGAGGGCGTGGGTGATGAGCCAGTCGGCGAGCTCGGGGTTCTTGGGGAGCGCCGGCCCGTGCAGGTACGTGCCGATGACACCCTTGTAGATGATGCCCTCAAAGCCATCGTCGCCGTTGTTGCCGGTGCCCGTGACGACAGACGTTCCGAGCGGCGTGGCCTCTGCATCGAGCAAGGTGCGGCCGCCGTGGTTCTCGAATCCCACAAAGGGCTCGGGTGACAGGTCGGTCTTGACGGCGACGTTGCCGATCAGGCGGTCGGAGCCGCGCACAGTCTCGGCGGCAATGACGCCCAGGCCTTCGATGCGGTCCTCGCCCATGTAGTACGAACGGCCGAGCAGCTGATAGCTGCCGCAGATGGCAAGCAGCGAGCCACCGTCCTCAACATAGGCCGCGACCTTATCTTTTTGGGCGAGCAGCTCGTGTGCCACGGCCAGCTGGTCGCGATCGGAGCCGCCGCCCATCATGATGATATCGGCATCGGTCAAATCAAGCGTTTCGCCCATACGGACCTCGTCTACACGCACGGGAATGCCACGCCAGGCGCAGCGGCGCTCGAGCGCGATAACATTGCCGCCGTCACCGTAGAGGTTAAGGGCGTCGGGGTACAGATAGACGATGCGCAGCGGGCGCGAAAGCTCGACTGGCGCGATGCCGACAGGAAGAGCGCTGCCGTCGGCACGGGCTACGGCGCGCCCGGCAACAGCGTCGGCGGTGGTGCCCTTCAGCTCGTCGAGTTCTTTGACCAGCGGCGGGAAGGCCGTGTAGTTGGCGACGGCGTAGAAGGTGTCATCGGCGGCCTCGTCTGCCACGGCGCCGATCGCCTGCGCGACGTCCGAGATAATCGCGGCATCGATGCCGGCGTACTTGAGGCGTACCTGCATGTCGTGCGCACGCGTGCCTCCGGCAAAGGTGACAAGACCCGGCGTGTCGGCGATGCGCTCAAAGTCGACGTCGTAGATCCACGAGACATCGTGGCCGTCGGCATCGTTATCGTTTAGGAAGAAGGCGCAGAGCCTGCCACCTGCCGTTTTAATGGACTGGATCTGGCGATCGAAGCCCACGGGATTCTTGGCCAGGTTGGCCTCGACGGTGCGGCCGGCAATATCCCAGCGGCCCATGCGACCACCTGCTGGCACGTAGGCGTCGAGCGTGGGCTGCAGGCATGCGGCGTCCACGCCCAACTCGCGTGCAGCAAAGAAGGCGGCGGCAACGTTGTAGACCATGTACAGGCCGTTGTAGCGCGTGGCGATGTGCGCTGCGGGTGCGTCGGTATCGGGTCCAAAGGCCAGGTCAAAACCGTAGCCGTCGCAGCCGAGCTCCACGCCCGTCACGCGGCGGAGCAGTGCGGGGCGACCCCAACCGCACGAAGGGCAATGATAGGCGCCCAGCTGTCCGTACTGCACATAGTCGTATTCCAGCGGGGCGTTGCACTGCGAGCAAAAACGCGAGTCGCTAATGCGGTCGGACTCGGTGCCCGTGGCGCCGTCGATGCCAAAGGCGATGCTCGTGTTGGGGACGCGCGCGGCAATCGAGGCACACAACGGGTCGTCGGCGTTGTAGATGAGCGCTGTCGTCGGAGAGAGCTCCAACGCATGGGCGATGACGTCTTGGGTATGGTCGATCTCGCCGTAGCGGTCTAGCTGGTCGCGGAACAGGTTGAGCAGCACAAAGTACGTCGGTTTGAGCTTGGGCAGAACGCGTACGGTGTAGAGCTCGTCGCACTCAAAAACGCCCATGCGCTTGCCGCTGCTGGTGTGCTTAAGGCCGCCGCGGGCCTCGAGCAGAGCACCCACCACACCAGGCTCCATATTGTTGCCGGCACGGTTGCACACCACGGTAGCGCCGCTGGCAGCAACGGCGTCAGCGATGAGGTTGGAGGTGGTGGTCTTGCCGTTAGTACCGGTAATCACCACGCTGCGGTCGACAAGGCCAGCGAGGTCGCTCAGCAACTCGGGGTCGATCTTCATGGCGATGCGGCCGGGGAGTACGCCGCCCTGGCGCTTAAGGATAGAGCGCAGTCCCCAGCGAGCGATATCGCTCGAGGTGCAGGCAAGAGATGAGCGGAGGTTCATGAAGTCGTTCCTAACGTGAATGACATGGTCGGGGCGATCGCGTCGCTAAAAGCCGTAGCGGCGCGCAAATTCCTGGGCGAGCTGCGATACATCTTCGCAGGCGTTGGCCCAGGGGGCAAAGTCGGGGGTGTCCGAGATAATGCCGTCGGCCTCCCAAACTGCCTGGTGCGAAAGGTCCCAGGGGTCGCGCGGCTCGGGTCGGCAGGGAAGATACGGCGTCTGGTACATGGGGTTTAGCAAGAAGAACGCGCCACCCTCGCAACGGTTAGCGAACTCACGCAGCGCACGCACCGCCGGACGCATCTTGTTCGTTTTGAACAAGAGGATCGTGCGGGCGAGCAGGTACCAAGGAGAGTTTTCGAGTGCGTCTGCCCCCATCTGCTCCTCGAGCTGGTGGGCCAGGGCAAAAAAGCCGTCCTGGTCTTCCAGGCGGGCGAGGGCGAGCAGCACGGTGCCGGCGGCTCGGGTGGGATAGCCTTCCGCCTTAAGAACACGGCGAGCATAGTTGGCGGCGGCGCGGTAACGAGCGCTCGCCATGCACAGCTGCGAGATGGCCTCGAGTGTGTGAAGCCACCCGATAAGCGCCGGCTCGCTCACGGTGAGATTTGCCGCCGTCACACCGTCGGCCAAAACATTATTGGCCCAGTAGTGCGGGGCCTCCATATCAAACCCGGGCACGCTCTGTTGCAGGTAGTCGGCCGTGCTCGTCTCGAGCTTCATCAGGTCGCCCAGGCAGGCGTCGACGGGCGTGTCCGCCAAAATGATGGCGAGCAGCTGGGCATCGACGGCCAGCGCATCGATGCGGACGATCTTGAGCAGCTCATCACGCATATCGTCGAACAGGCGGTTGCGCGTCTGTTCGAACTCCTCGTCGCTGCCCATGTCCTCAATGCGATGGAGCTCGTCGAGCAGGTGGCGATGAACACCGGCATAGGACAGCAGCGCCTGGGCATGCTCGGACTGCGCGTACTTGTGAGGATTCGCGCTGATGTCGTTATGGACAAGCTCGCGTGCTGCATCGGTGAGCTCGGGGTGCGACGCCAGATAGGTGCGCTCCAGGTAGGCGGGGATGTAGACGCTCGGATCCATTAGAGGTCCCCTCCCTTAAATGGAAGCCCCTGCTCGGCCGCCCGCAGGATGCGCTCGTCGATCTGGGAGCGCACGATGTCGTTGGTGGCGACCCAGGCGGCAAAGCTGGCGTTGTCGGGCGCGCCCAGGCCCTCCTGCAGTACCGGCGTCGCCTCGGACAGGGCAAGGACGAGCTCATCGGTGGAGCCTGCACCCACGTTGACGCGGGCATAGACGCCATCGGGAAACTCGGTTTGGAAGTAGAGCGCCTCGGCTGCGTGCGGGCACGAGTGCGCAAGGATGCGCAGGTAGTGTTCGGCGCCCTCGTAATCCAGCTCGCGCCAAGCAGCGCTCATCAGCGCGAAGAGCGTCCACGGGTCCAAGTCGCGTTCTGCATCCTTGGGACGACGGCGCAGCGGCGTGTTGGCGAGATAGGGGACGGAGTGGGCAGAGCGAAAGCGCTTGAGCTCCTCAGCGGGGTATTCGAGCTTTGCCATGGCGAGCATTGCGGTGTGGCGGACGCCGGCAGGATCGTTGGGGGCAAAGTCGAGGCTGCGGTTTGCGGCTTCGAGCGACATGCGGTAGCGGCCGCTAATGAGCGCGCGCGATGCCAAGGCGGCAAGCCAGCGCAGGTAGGGACGGCGGGTCAGGTCGCCTGCGGCCTCGCGCTCGTAGGGGTCCTGCGCCGAGGCAATCTTGAGCGCCAGATCGTGCTCCACCTCGTCGCACTTGGACACCAGATATTGCACGTATTCCTCGTTGGATTCGGCGGTGAGCGCCGTCAGCATGCGCTGGGCATCCCAGTTGGCCGGATCGAGCGCGGCTGCCTCGCGGAGCATGTTCTCGGCTGCGGCTTCTTCTTGCTCTGCCTGGGCGTCGTCGGGGATAAAGGGGATGCGGTAGTCGACAGCCTCGACCACCTTGGCAATGAGGTGCCCGGCGCGGTCGCGGTCGTGCACGATGAGCGGTGCGGGGTTACGGGTGAACTGTTCCATCAGACGCTCGACGGCGGGGCCGTCGGTGAGTGGAATGTTGTCGCGGCGCAAGGCCTCAAGAACGAGGCGATGGCAATCCTCTTGAATGGGATCGAATGCCATGGGGCCTCCTTTGCTGCGGTTAGGGTTCAAATGTCTCTATATAAGGTTCTAGTTTACCCGCATGTGGCACACCGGGGGTGCCGCACTTGGACTTGCACCTTTGCACCACGAAGACGGATGTCGCACAAATGTCGGCACCTTGGACGACCGAGTGGTATCACGGTGCCGCAAACGGTCGATATTTGGCGGCGAACGGTGCATATTTTGGAGGGGCACCGTCCTGCCCGGGATATGTAGTCAACCTTGATAAAACGTTTGCCCAGCTTGGGGGTATGGATGCCACACAAGGGTCTTCGGGGATAGAAAAAACGTTTCATCATTGGCGGCTTTAGGTGAATAACTGACCAACCAGAACGGTAAAATAGTGTTTGTCTGAGCGTTGAGACGTTTAGACATCGTGCATTGTCATCGCCGGCAACGCACAAAACGGTCCTAACGGAGCCAATCGGGTGCTCCGTTATATACACAAGTCTAAGAGGGGCTTGTTTAGGAGGCACAGTATGGGACGTTTTACCAATCCTCGCGATCTGTACTTTGGTGAGGGCGCTCGCCACGAGGTGAAGAACCTCAAGGGCAAGAAGGCCATCATCGTTTCTGGCGGCAGCTCTATGCGTCGCGGCGGGTTCTTGCAGGACGTCGAGGCCGACCTCAAAGAGGCCGGCATGGAGGTCAAGCTGTTCGAGGGCGTCGAGTCCGACCCGTCCATCGAGACGGTCATGAAGGGCGCCGAGGCCATGCGCGAGTTCGAGCCCGACTGGATTATCGCCATCGGCGGCGGCTCGCCCATCGATGCCGCTAAGGCCATGTGGGTCTTCTACGAGTATCCCGAGGAGTCCTTCGACAACATCATCCAGCCGTTCAGCTTCCCCGAGCTGCGTCAGAAGGCCAAGTTCTGCGCCATCTCCTCGACCTCCGGCACCGCTACCGAGGTCACCGCGTTCTCCGTCATCACCGACTACGCCAAGGGCATCAAGTACCCGCTGGCCGACTTCAACATCACCCCTGATGTCGCCAT
>CAKUFT010000026.1 GCA_934650095.1 uncultured Collinsella sp. | reverse complement strand
CTTGTTCTTCTTCATCCTTATGCGTCCTTCATCTTGACGTCGAGGGCGTCGCGCAGACCGTCACCCAGCAGGGTGAAAGCGAGCACCGTCGAGAGAATTGCCAGACCGGGCATGATCATCATCCAGGGAGCAGTCAGGAGATACTGCTGACCGTCCTGAATCATGGAGCCCCACGAAGGCGTAGGCGGAATAACGCCCATGCCGAGGAAGGACAAAGCGGACTCGGTCAGAATGGCGCCACCAATGTTCATAGTCGCGTAGACGACGATGGAGGCAACGGAGTTCGGGAAGATGTGACGCACGACGATGCGAGCATCAGATGCACCCATCGCGCGCGCAGCGTCAACATAGTCGTTTTCCTTGACCGTCAAGATTGCGGAGCGGAAGACGCGCGCAATCGAAGGCCAGCCGAGAATACCGATGGCGATAAAGACATTCTGAAGACCACGGCCGATAACGGCGATCATGGCGACAACGAACAGCACGTACGGGAACGCCAGGAAGATATCCGCACAGCGCATGATGATCGTATCCCAGATGCCGCCATAGAAACCGGCCAGAGCACCCATGACCAGACCGATCACCGTGGAGATCGCGGTGGCCATAATACCGACGGAAAGCGAAACACGTGCACCGTAGATAACGCGGACGAGAATGTCACGGCCAAGGGCGTCGGTGCCAAACGGGTGCTCTGCACACGGAGCCAGCAACGACGTCTCAGCCATGGTGGTCGAGTCGGAAGCCGTCGGCGAACCGAGCCAGGGCTTAGCCCACAAATCTGCGGTCAGGGCAACCAATACGACGATGATGATCCAGCAGACACCGATAACGGCGAGCTTGTTCTTGCGAAGACGCTTAAAAGCGTCGCCCCACAGCGTGCGGGACTTGGCGGGAGCAGATGCGGCCTTGGTGGCGGTAGCCTGCTCCTGAGACTGAGAATCAGTTTCCTGCATGAGACGTACCTCCCTTAGGCCTTATCCGACGGACCGCCAAGGCGGATGCGCGGGTCGAGGAATGCATAGCTAATGTCGACGAGCAGGTTGATCACCATGACGACGACGACGATGAGCGTAACGCCGCCCATAACGATGGGCCAGTCACGCATGCTAATGGCGCGATAGACCTCATAGCCGATACCGGGCCAGTTAAAGACCGTCTCGGTCAGGATGGCGCCCGAAAGCATGCCACCAAAGTCGACACCGATATAGGTAACGACGGGGATGAGTGCATTCTTAAGCGCATGCTTGACGATGATCGCGCGATTGGAGAGACCCTTGGCCTTTGCCGTACGGATGTAATCCTGGTTCATGACGTCAAGCAGCTGCGAGCGCATAATGCGGGCAGCATAAGCGGTCGAAACCGAAGCCAGCGTAATGGTCGGAAGCACATAGTGCATCCAATCCTGATACTGAGAGCTGGCACCGCCGGCACCCGAGATCGGCATGGAGAATGCACCGCCGGTGGCATCCTTGAGAATGACGCCAAAGAACAGCTGCAGCAACATACCGAGCCAGAAGGCCGGAACAGCAACGAGGATCGACGTGGTGAGCGTTACCAAAATATCCCAGAAGGAATAACGCTTAACCGCCGAAATGATACCCGCACCGATACCCATGATTGCCTCGAGCACGATGGCGCACGCGGCAAGTTTGACCGTATACGGATACTTTTGGGCAAAGATATCCGTAACCGGCAGCTTGCGCTGATACGAATTGCCCAAATCGCCATGAAGCAGACCGTTCATGTAATACACGTAACGGTCCACGAGCGACGTTTGAACGGGATCGCCGTTCTCGTCAAGGATCGCGTTGCCGTCCTCGTCCGACTGGACCAGGTGATAGCGCACGCGAAGCTGAAGCTCCACCTCGGGGGACAGAGCCTTGTCTCCACCGATCAGCTTGATCGGGTCTCCCGGCACGATATTCTGGAGGGCGAACAGAATCAGCGTAACGCCCAAAAATACCGGGATGAACTGAAGCACACGTTTAACGATGTACTTACCCATACCACTCCCCTATCTAGGGATTAACCTAAATGGGATGCCGATCGCCAGACCGGCATCCCAAAATTACCATCAGCCAGTTTACCCCAGGTTAGGGGGAACTGTATGTTTCCCATGAGGTCTACGTAAAAACTTGACCCTCACCAAAGCTGCAAATCTTATGCGAGCTCAGCGGTACCCAGATCAGCATGCTTCTGCGGATCAACATAGAGGTGCTTGATGCGGTCGGAACCAGCGAGGGTGTGCGTGTAGAACATCAGCGGAATAACCGGGCAGTCGGCAGCGACCATGGCGTCGGCCTCCTGCATCTTCGCGATACGCTCTTCGTCGTCAACCGTGGTACGAGCCTCGTCGACCTTGGCATCGAACTCGGGGTTGTTGTAACCGGAACGGTTGTCGCCACCGAGGGAGTCGGAGTGGAACAGCGGATACAGGAAGTTGTCCATAATCGGGTAATCGGCGATCCAGCCCAGACGACCAAACTGGTAGTTGAAGTTCTGATACTGTTCGAGCAGGGCAGACCACTCGGGGGTATCGGAGACGGCGTTGACGCCCACCTTGGCGAGGTCGCCGATGATGGACTCCATGATCTCCTTGTGGCCACCGTCCTGGTTGTAGGACAGAGTCACGTTAATGCCACGGTCACCGTTGGCGTCGGCAGGAGCAACCTTGTCGAGGTACTCGTTGGCCTTGTCGACGTCATAGGCGCAGAACTCCCATGCGCCCTCCTTGTAGCCATCGATGCCCGGAGGAACGATACCGTCGGCGGGAGTACGGGTGCCCTTGAAGATGGTCTTGCAGATGGCCTCGCGGTTGATGGCCAGGGAGATGCCCCTGCGCAGGTCGGCGTTGTTGAACGGCTCGGCCGTGGTGTTGCAAGTCAGATAGTACGTGGAAGGCTCAGCGCCGAGCAGCATACGCTGACCGTCGCTCATGGTGTAGCCATCCTTGGACTCGCCACGGTCCTTCTTGGCGGCATCGATCTGAGCAACGGGAACGTCGCAGACGTCGAGGTTACCGGCCTGGAACTCCTTGTAAGCAGTCTCCATGTCCTTGATGACCTGGAAGTGAACGCCGTCGATCTTGGCCTTGTCGCCATAGTAATCGTCGAACTTCTTGAGGTTGATCTCCTGACCATCCTCCCACTTGCCGTCCATCATGAACGGGCCGTTACCAATCGGGGCAAGGTAGAAGCTCTTGGCATCGGACTCGGCGCACTCGGGAACCGGGGCCAGAGCCGGGTGGGTGGCGACGAAGGGGAAGTCGGCGTAGGCGGAAGTCAGCTTGACGACGAGGGTCTCATCGTCGGGGCAGGTGACACCGGTGAGCTCGGTAGCGTTACCGGCAAGCAGATCGTCATAGCCCTCGACCATGGAAAGGTGATAAGCGACCTCGGAAGGACCATACTCGGTAGCGATAGCCGACTTGGTGTTGACCAAGCGCTCCCAACCGAACTTGAAGGACTTGGAGGTAACGTCGTCACCGTTGTGGAACTTAGCCTTCTTGATCTTGAAGGTGAACTCGGTGGCGTCGTCGTTAGCCTCAAAGGACTCGCAGGCCAGCGGAACGATCTCGCCCTTCTCGGCGTCGTAAGAGGTCAGAGGGTCGAAGAGCTGGTACTCGACCTGAGTGCCCTGGTCCTCCTGGACGTTGTAGGGGTCGATGCAGACCGGGTTGTTGATGTAGAAGTTCAGCGTCGAACCGGACTCAGAACCGGAAGCGTCGCCACCCTTCTTGCCGCACGCGGCAAGAAAAGCCATGGAGCTCGCAGCGAGGGTGCCGCCAACAAAGGCGCGACGACCCATAACGGGCTGGTGGAACATAGAATCAGCCATGCCATCCTCCTTATGAGATAGGACAAAGTAAGTTCGGCCAGGCATATATCGAGACAACCCGATCCGAACCGTAAAAACGCCGCCCACTGCTATGGCTGGCTATGCAATGCGGGCCAACGTTTCCCAATACAGTAGCGCACTTTATGCAAAAAAATCCCCTGATTCCGGTTAACGGTCGAGAATTTCTTTAGTTGGGCGCAGTATGTGGGGATATTTTGACCCTGTTACAGGAATGTAAACAAAAAGGGTCCCGAACTTGCGGAACCCCTCTAAAGCGTATATGCGCGGAAACTTAGTAGCCCACGATACCCTGCGGGAAAAAGAACATGCACAGGACGACACACACGGCAAACACCACGGCCATGATAACAGTCAAGCGGTCGAGGTTCTGCTCCATGACACCCGTGGCGGAGCTGGAGTTATACAAAGAGCTGGCAATCATATCCGAAACGCCAGTGCCCTTACCTGAGTGCATAAGGACAAGAATCGTCAGCGCCACAGCAGAGACGGCCCAAACGACGAACAGAAGAATCTGGAACGGACCCATAGATAAGCTCCTTAATAGAACAATTCAAACCCCAGTACTGTACCACAATCCTCAGCTCTCCCCCCTTCGCTAATCAGTGACATATCTGAAATAGCAGAAAAAGGGGGTTGCCCGGATGCGGACAACCCCCTTGATCGAAAACAAGGAATGTTATCGATTAGGCCTCTGCGGCGAGCACGCGGCCCGTCATCTCGGCAGAAGGCTCAAGACCAGCCATGGTGAGCATAGTCGGGGCGATATCGGAGAGACGACCGTCCTCGATACCGGTGAGCTGGGCCTTCTCATCAACGATGATGAACGGCACACGGTTGGTGGTGTGAGCCGTGAACGGGTGCATGGAACCGTCGGCAGCGACGTCAAACATGTGGTCGGCGTTACCGTGGTCGGCGGTGATCAGCGCAAAGCCGCCCTTGGCGAGAATCGCCGGGACAACCTTGGAGAGAGCCTCGTCAACAGCCTCAACAGCCTTGACGGCAGCGTCGAAAACGCCGGTGTGGCCAACCATGTCGCAGTTAGCGAAGTTCACGATGTAGAAATCAGCGCGATCCTCGTTGATAGCGGCGACAAGCTTCTCGGTGACCTCCGGAGCACTCATCTCAGGCTGCAGGTCGTAGGTAGCAACCTTGGGGGAAGCGACGAGCACGCGCTCCTCGCCCTCCTTGGGCTCCTCGATACCACCGTTGAGGAAGAACGTCACGTGAGCGTACTTCTCGGTCTCAGCGGTGTGCAGCTGCTTCAGGCCATTGGCAGCGATAACGTCGGCCAAAACGTTCTCGGGGAACGTCTTGGGGAAGGCGACCTCGACGTCAAACGTCGGATCGTACTCGGTCATCGTGACAAAGTGCGAAAGCTTGATCTGCTCGCGTTCAAAGCCGTCAAACTCCTTGTCCGTGAACACGCGGGTCATCTGACGGGCGCGGTCGGGACGGAAGTTGAAGAAGATGGCCGCGTCGCCCTCGTGGATGCCCTCGTTATGGGCAGCGAAGGGCTCGACGAACTCGTCGCCGCGCGAATCCTTCTCGTAGTAGGCCTTGATACCGGCAACGGGATCGGTATCGGCATCGGACGCGTTGACCATGACGTCGTAGGCGCGCTGGATGCGCTCCCAACGGTTGTCGCGGTCCATGGCCCAATAGCGGCCCGAAACGGTGGCAACGCGAGCGTCGCAACCGGTCTCCTCGGAGATCTTAGCCAGGAAGGCGCAGAACTCGCTCATGTAGCCGGCACCGGACTGCGGGTCGACGTCGCGGCCATCCATGAAGGCGTGGACGCGAACGGTCTTGACGCCATGCTGGGCAGCCATCTTGACCAGAGCCTCGACGTGGTTCATGTGAGAATGAACACCGCCAGGGCTCATAAGGCCCATGAGGTGGAGAGTCTTGCCGTCAGCCTTGACGTCGTCCATAGCCTTGACGAAGACCTCGTTCTTGGCGATGGAGCCGTCCTTGATAGCGTTGTTGATGCGCGAAAGCTCCTGGAACACGATGCGGCCGGCACCGATGTTGAGGTGGCCCACCTCAGAGTTGCCCATCTGGCCGTCGGGAAGGCCCACGTCCTCGCCCGAAGCACCGAGCGTGGTGTGAGGATACTTCTCGTACAGGCTATCAAGGAAGGGCGTCTTGGCAGCGGCGACGGCGTTCTCGCCATCGGCCGGAGCAAGGCCGCAGCCATCCATGATGATCAGGAGTGCAGGAAGATGACGCTGTGCCATATGTCCTACTCGCCTGCCTTGACAACCATAGAGGCGAAGTCGGCAGCCTTGAGCGAAGCGCCGCCCACGAGGGCGCCGTCAACGTCGGGCTTGGCGACGAGCTCGGCGATGTTGCCGGGCTTGGCAGAGCCACCGTACAGAACGCGGATGCCGTCGGCGAGCTCCTCGCCGAACATCTCCTTGAGGGTCTCACGGATAGCGCCGCAGACCTCCTGAGCATCCTCGGCGGTAGCGGTCTTACCGGTGCCGATGGCCCAGATAGGCTCATAGGCGACGACGACCTGCTTGGGGCAGGTGATCTCGAGACCCTCGAGACCAGCCTTGACCTGGTTCACGACGTGCTCGACATAGGTGCCGGCGTCGCGGACCTCAAGGGACTCGCCGCAGCAGAAGACGGGAACAAGACCGGCAGCAACGAGGGCCTTGGCCTTCTTGTTCTGATCCTCGTCGGTCTCGTGGAAGTAGTCACGACGCTCGGAGTGACCGATGATGCAGTAGGTGCAGCCAGCGGACTTGAGCATGTCGCAAGAGGACTCACCGGTGTAGGCACCCTTGGCCTCCCAGTACACGTTCTGTGCACCGAGGGCAATGGGGGCAGCCTGAATGCGGTCGTGAACCGTGGTGATGTCGATGGTCGGAGGGCAGACGAGCACCTCGACGCCAGCCGGAACCTCGGGCAGAGCCTGGGCCAGCTCGTCGGCGAGCTTGGCAGCCTCGGCGACGTCGTTGTTCATCTTCCAGTTACCAGCGATAAGAAGGGTGCGATTAGGCATCGAGAAGCGCCTCCACTCCGGGCAGGGCCTTACCCTCGACGAGCTCCATGGAAGCGCCACCACCGGTGGAGATCCAGCTCATCTTGTCGGCCAGGTTGAACTTGTTGACAGCTGCGACAGAGTCGCCACCGCCGATGATCGAGGTGCAATCGGCCTCGGCAACAGCCTCGGCGATAGCCTGGGTGCCGTGAGCGAAGTTGTCGAACTCGAAGACGCCCATGGGGCCGTTCCAGAACACGGTCTTGGCGCCCTTGACGGCCTCGGCGTAGAGCTCCTCGGTCTTGGGGCCGATGTCCATGCCCTCACGATCGTCGGGGATAGCGTCGGAAGCGACAACCTCGGGGACAGCGTCCTCGCCAAAGTGATCGGCAACGCGGTTGTCGATGGGGAGCAGGATCTTGACGCCCTTCTCCTCGGCCTTCTTGAGCATCTCGCCGGCGCGCTCGACCCAGTCCTCTTCCTTGAGGGACTGACCGACGGTCAGGCCCTGAGCCAGGAAGAAGGTGTAGGCCATGCCGCCACCGATGATCAGGGTGTCAGCGGAGTCGATAAGGTGATCGAGAACGCCGATCTTGGAGGAAACCTTGGAACCGCCGACGATAGCGACGAAGGGGCGCTCGGGATCGGCGAAGATGCCGGTCAGCGTGTCGACCTCCTTCTCGAGCAGGAAGCCGGCGACGGCAGGCAGGTAAGCGGCGGGGCCCACGACGGAACCCTGGGCGCGGTGAGCGGTGCCGAAGGCATCGAGAACGAAGACGTCACCATAGGAAGCGAGGGTCTTGGCGATCTCGGGATCGTTCTTCTTCTCACGCTTGTCGAAACGGACGTTCTCGAGAACCAGGACCTTGCCCGGCTCGACGGCGGCAACAGCCTCAGCAGCCTTCTCGCCGTAGGTGTCGGCGACAAAGGCAACATCGAGACCAGAGAGCTCAGCGAGCTTCTTGGCGACAGGCTCAAGGGAGAGCTCAGGCTGGAAGCCGGTGCCCTCGGGACGGCCGAGGTGGCTCATGAGGATGACGCGAGCGTTGTGCTCAACGAGGTAGTTGATGGTGGGCAGGGCAGCCTTGATGCGGGTGGTGTCGCCAACGACGCCATCCTTGATAGGCACGTTGAAGTCAACGCGGACGAGAACGCGCTTGCCGTCGACATCGATGTCGCGGACGGTCTTCTTGGTAAAGGCCATGTTTGCTTCTACCTTTCGTACGTGTCTGCCTCCCATTACGGCAGACGATTTCCTATAAAAAGGGCGCGACCCTAGGGTGTAAGCCCTATGAGGCCGCGCCCTTCTTTAGACGCTCAACGAGCTATTCGCTAAAAGCTAAATTAAGCAACGAACTTCTCGAAGTACTTGATGGTGCGGACCATCTGAGAGGTGTAGGAGTTCTCGTTGTCGTACCAAGAGGTGACCTGAACGAGGGTCTGGCCGTTGCCGAGGTCAGAGCACATGGTCTGAGTGGCGTCGAAGATGGAGCCGTGGGTCTCGCCGATGATGTCGGTGGAGACGATGTCGTCCTCGTTGTAACCGAAGGTCTCGGAGATGGTGGCAGCGTAGGCCTTCATAGCAGCGTTGACCTCGTCGACAGTGACCTTCTTGTCAACGACAGCGTAGAGGTTGGTGATGGAGCCGGTCGGCGTCGGGACGCGCTGGGCGGCACCGATGAGCTTACCGTTGAGCTCGGGGAGAACCAGGCCGATAGCCTTGGCAGCACCGGTGGTGTTGGGGACGATGTTGACGGCGCAGGCGCGGCTACGACGCTTGTTGCCCTTGCGCTGCGGGCCGTCGAGCGGCATCTGGTCGCCAGTCCAGGCGTGAATGGTGGTCATGATGCCGGACACGATGGGAGCGAAGTCGTTCAGACCCTTGGCCATCGGGGCGAGGCAGTTGGTGGTGCAGGAAGCAGCGGAGATGATGTTGTCCTCAGCGGTCAGCGTCTCATGGTTGACGTTGTACACGATGGTGGGCAGATCGCTGCCGGCCGGAGCGGAGATGACGACCTTCTTGGCGCCAGCGTTGATGTGGGCCTGAGCCTTAGCCTTGCTGGTGTAGAAGCCGGTGCACTCGAGAACGACGTCGACGTCGAGGTCGCCCCAAGGCAGGTTGTTGGCGTCGGCCTCCTTGTAGATCTTGATCTCCTTGCCGTCAACGGTGATGGAATCCTCGCCAGCAACGACCTCGTGATCGCGAGCGTAGTTGCCCTGCGTGGAGTCGTACTTCAGCAGGTAAGCGAGCATATCGGGAGAGGTGAGGTCGTTGATAGCGACAATCTCGGAGCCCTCATGACCGAACATCTGACGGAAAGCCAGACGACCGATGCGACCGAAGCCGTTAATAGCAACCTTTACTGCCATTGTGTCTCCTTTCGTAAGGCCCCCGCGAGCTACAGCGCCCGCCGTTGAGGCCCACAAACTAACCACTCGCCTAATATACCTTTTTTTTGACTTGAATTTCACGAGAATGCTCGAAATTGAAAATCAAATTTACGTTAAAACGTTTTAAAGAATAAAATAGCAGCTAAATCCGTATATAAGTCGATACTTTAAACTACCTGTTTGCTTCAATGAGCTTTTCAAGCCTCAAAACTCGATGGTAGAGGGCCGACTTCGACAAGGGAGGGTCAGCCATCTCCCCCAAATCGCGCAGTGACAGATCGGGATAGCGCTCGCGCAGGTCGCAAAAGACCGACAAGGCGTCCGGAAGTGTGTCGCGCAAACCCCGCTGTTCGAGCTCATCTATCAACGCAAGCTGATGCTGGGCAGCGCCCGCACTTCTGGTCTGATTGGCCAGCTCGGCATTCACGCGACGGTTTACGTCGTTCTTAACCAATTTGACCGCGCGCGCTTCCTCGATCTCGGCAACACTGCGCTTGGCTCCGACCAGCTTTAGGAGATGCTCGATCTCCTCGGCGCTCTTAATGTACACGGCATAGGACCCGCGCCGTGCGTTGACGCGCGCATGGGCCCCAATCTGCTCCAATAGATCGCAAAGTCCCCGGGCATACTGCTCGCCCTGCACCGCGATCTCCAAATGAAAGTCGCCGCGGGGATCGGCCACGAAACCGCCGGCGATGAGCGCGCCGCGGATGTAGGCAAGCCTGCAGCAGGGACGGGCAACGATGTGCCGGGGAACACCGGCGACGAGTCCTCCCCTGCGGTCGAGAATGCCCAGCAGCACCAGAGCCTTGTCCAGGTCGGGTTGATCGGGCAGGGTAATGAGATAGTTACGGACCTTATGCAAGACCGATTTTCGAACGGTGAATTCCGTTTTGAGCTTAAGGATGCGATGCGTCAGTGTGATCATCGTGCGCGCGACGGCACCCGTCTCGGTCGCGACCGTCAAACGATACCGCCCGGAGCCGGCCAGCGAAAGTGTACCGCTCACACGCGTCAGGGCGGCAAGCGTCGACAAATCGCAGTATTCACATTCGGGTTCGCAGCGCGCGAGCTCGTCACGCACCTCGGCGGTAAACGACATGCAGGCCTATGCTTTCGTGTTGGCGCGCGACAGGTCGCGATGGGAAATGCTCACGTGATACTGGGCGCCTTCCAAATAACGTGCCGTGGCCTCGGCGATGGCAACGCTGCGGTGTTGACCGCCCGTGCAGCCGATGGCGATAGAAAGCTGCGGTTTACCCTCCGCGATATAGCCCGGCATCACTGTATCGAGCAGCTGTGTCCAAGCCTTCCAAAACTCCTGCGTCTTGGGATGGTCCAGAACAAAATCGGAGACCTTTTTATCGAGACCGGTCATCGTGCGCATCTCGGGATCGTAGAACGGATTGGGCAGGAAGCGGACGTCGATCATAATGTCCGCCTCGACGGGCATGCCGTGCTTAAAGCCAAACGAGAACACATGGACGTCCATGAGCTGTTGGTCGGACAGTTCGGAAAATGCCATACGTAGCTTGTTGCGCAGCGCAGAGGTGCGCAGACGGCTCGTGTCGATAATCATATCGGCTCGATCGCGCACGCCCTGCAGCTGAAGGCGCTCGCGCTGAATGGCATCGGCCGTAGTCTCCCCCGGCTTGGCAATGGGGTGACGGCGGCGATTTTCGCTGTAGCGACGAATCAGCACCTCGTCAGAAGCCTCCAGGAACACGATGTCGCAGCTCATCTCGCGCTCTTCGAGCGCGGCGACCGCATCGAGCAACTCGTCAAACAGTCCCTGGCTACGCAAATCGCAGGTGACGGCGAGATGCCTGCCCACGCCCGTATTGATGCCGACGAGCTCGGCGAGCTGGGCGATGAGACGTGGAGGTAGGTTATCAATGCAAAAATAGCCCATGTCCTCGAACACGTGCATGGCCTGTGTGCGGCCCGATCCGGACATTCCGGTGATGATGACGATATCGGGGATGCGCTCCGAGCGCTCCGCCGCATCCATGGCATCTCCCTTTTGCATGTGCTGCCTCCCAAAAACAAGCGCGGGACCCAGCAACCCGGATCCCGCGCGGTCAATTGCCTATATTGAGTATACCGCCCCGAGCGGATACGAGGCCTGTCTTACGCCTCAAGCGCAGCCTTGAACCAACTCGTAATACTCGTGGGGTGCGTGATGGCGGTGCCGACGACAACGGCCCAGGCGCCAGCATCGATCGCGGCGCGAGCCTCCTCGGGCGTGTGCACGCGACCCTCGCAGATGATGGGAAGACCGGAGAATTCCTCGGTCGCCTGACGCAGGAGCGGCAGATCGGGGCCATCGGCCATGGTGCAGTCGATGGCGGCGACACCATGAGAAAGCGTGGTTGATACAAGGTCGAAGCCCATATCAACCGCACGGCGAATGTCCTCGATGGTGGCACAATCCGCCATCAGGAGCACACCCTCCTCGTGCAGCGGACGGAAGGTGTCCTCGACGGTCTTGCCATCGGGACGCGGACGATCGGTGGCGTCGATCGCCACGATATCGGCACCCGCGGCAACGCAGGCGCGAGCATGGCGCAGGGTCGGCGTGATGTAAACGCCCTCGTGTCCATCCTTCCACAGGCCGATGACGGGGATCTCACAGCGACCCTTAATGGCGGCAATGTCGGCAAGGCCCTGACAGCGAATGGCGGCGGCACCGCCAAGCTCGCAAGCGCGAGACATTTGAGCCATGGTCTCGGGCGTACGAAGCGGCTCGCCCATATACGCCTGAACGCTCACGACGAGCTTGCCCTTCAGAGACTGAATCAAAGGATCAACGGCCATTTCGATCTCAACCTTTCTCAAAACGGCCTTCTGAGGCACCGCACCTTGACGTTCAAACCGTCGCTCGCGTACCAAAGTACGCTTCGCTCCTCTTTCACGTCAATCTGCGGCACCTCAGAAGGCGCACTTGGTAGTTATGTTTACTTCAACGACGCAAGAAGGTGTTCGGCGGCACCGATAAGCGGCGCGTCGCCCTCCAGAGACCCGATGAGGATCGGTGTGTCCTGAAGCGGGTCGAGCGCCTGGCTGGCATAGCCCTCGTGCACCGAATCCTTCCACGTCTGCGAACGCCAATCGGGACCTTGGTGAATCACGCCGCCCGAAAGCACGATGACCTCAGGGTCCAGGATGTTAGAGAGCGAGCCCAAGCTGGCACCCAGCGCAAAGCCGGCGTCATGGATGACCTCGGTCGCCTTTGCGTCGCCTGCACGGCACAGGTCGTTCACATCGCGACCGACCGAAGGACGGCTGGGGTCGACACGGCCAAAGCGCTCGTCGTACATACGACCAATGGAAGTGCCCGAAGCAACCGACTCCAGATGGCCGGAACGCCCGCAGGCGCAGGGAATGCCGGCGGCAGCCGAGCACTCGATGTGGCCCATATGGCCAGCAGCACCATGGAAGCCCTGCATCACGCGGCCGTTCTCGACATATGCGCCGCCGATGCCCGTACCGATGCCAAGACACAAGACGGAGAACTTGCCCTTGCCGACGCCCCAGTGGGCCTCGCCCAGAGCATGAGCCTGCACGTCGCCTACAACAGCAACGGGAAGACCGAGATCCTCGCGCAGACGCGGCCCCAACTGAACGCCGGACCAGCCGGGCATGATCTCATTGGCATACGCGATGGCGCCCGTCTTGGGGTCGACGACACCGGCGGCGCCAATACCGACACCAAGGACCTCGACATCGGGGTTCGCCTCAATGGCGGCCTTAATAGACGCCTCGATGCGCTGGAAAACTGCCTCGCCACCCTCTTTGGCCTCGGTGGGAACCTCAGCTTCAAAGACCGGATGGGGCACGCTACCATCAGCCGGATACTCCATAATGGCAGTCGCAATCTTAGTTCCGCCGATATCGACAGAGCAGACGTACTTGTTCTCCATGTCGCTCTCCTTCGGAGATAAAAACAACTACAGGAAATGCGCCGTCAGGCTAGCCGTCACAGCGCAGTAAAGGTTATCCAGGTGCCCGAGATCGCCGAGAACCGTGTGGCCATTGACCTAATGGGTCATGGCCACACGGTTGAACGGCGAGGTCGGGTGCCTGGGAAAGCTTTACAGGAGACCGTTGTCCTGGAGGACCTTCTTAATAGCCTCGACGTTCTCGCCGGTCATGGCCTTCACCGGGCGCGGCATGGTCGGGCTGTCGAAGATGCCCATGAGGTTCATAGCGGTCTTGAAGGCGCCGACGCCACCGGCATAGCCCTGAACGCCCGAGGTGACATCCCAGATGTGGGAGATCTCGTTGAGGCAATCTTGCTCGGCCTTGACGGTAGCCCAGTCACCGGCCTGAGCGGCCTTCCACTGGCGCACGTAGCCCTCGGGCTCAACGTTGGCAAGGCCCGGGACAGAACCGTCGGCGCCACCGAGGTAAGCGCCGTCGACAACAACCTCGTGACCGGTGAGGATGCTCATTGGATGGCCGTTCTTCTCGTTCTCCTGAACGAGATAACGGAACGAGATGTCATCACCCGAGGAATCCTTGACGCCAGCAAGGACGCCCTCGGCGCCGAGCTTGGCAAGGAGCTTCCAGGGGAGCTTGGTGTGAACGCAGACGGGAATGTCATAGGCAAAGATGGGCAGGTCAAGCTCCTCGTGCAGGATGCGGAAGTGCTCCTCGACCTCGGTCATGCCCCGCAGGGCATAGAACGGGCAGGTGGCGACGAGGGCATCGGCGCCCAGCTCCTGAGCGACCTTGCCGTGCTCAATCATGCGCTCGGTCTCGGTATCGATGATGCCGACCAGAACAGGCACGCGGTGGTCGACGATACGAACGGCCTCGGCGATGATCTGGCGACGACGCTCATCGGTGGAGAAAACGACCTCGCCCGAAGAGCCCAGGAAGAACAGGCCATCGACGCCGGCATCGATCATGCGGTTGATGCTGCGCTCAAAGGAGGCAACATCGAGCTGGTGATCTTCGGTATCGGGAACAACGACGGGAGGGATAACGCCGGTGAATTTCTGAGTTGCCACAAGAATCTCCTTAGTTGTCTGGCGGGCGGCCCTATGCCACCCACTCTTGTTGGCAGTGTCCAGGCCGTCTAGGCCAAAGAACACGAGTAGAACGTTTGGTTAAAAAAGTCTACGACTTCGTTTTCGAACGCATTGATGCGCTCGTGAGCGTATTTTGCATAGATGATATGCCTCCGGTCACACTCAAGACCGTTGAATACGGCAAACTGATCCTTGGGATCGCTCACGGTATCCATAAGCGATGTGCCCATGAGCACCGATCCGCGCACCCGAGACGACAGCACCTCGAGGCCGCCAGGAAGCGGATTGGCAACCGCCGTGCAGGCGAGGCCCCGCTCGTCCAGAGCGGAAACCGCCAGCGCGACTCCGCCGCCAAGACCCTCGCCCCATGCAAAGATGCGGTCGGGGTCCATGCCATCAAGATTGCGCGCGACCTCCGCCAACGCGCAGCCCCAACGGACGCGCCTGACAAAAGCAGGCGAGGTAATCCCCTGCCGCAGATCGCTGGGTCCAATCGCCTCATCGTCCAGCGCAAGCACGGCATATCCCATGGCCGCAAACCTCGTCATGTGATGCCATCCCCGCACGGGTCGGTCGATGTCGTGAAACATCAGACATAGCGGCACAAGCTCGGATGCTCGGGCGCGACCGGCAGGCTCGATCAAACGTGCGTGGACCACATCGCCACCAAGCTCAAAGGAAACCTCGGAGTAGCGGGCATACGGATTGGCGAAATCGATCGCCGTAATACTCGGCCCGCAAACCTCAAGGTCCGAAGCGGCTATCTCTAATTCGGAAACATCCGCAGAAGCATCACCGCGCCAATCCCGGAAATCAGCGAGCCTTGACGAGACCGTTCCGGGAATCCCCGCAAGGTCGGAGACAATCAGCTCATTGACATTGCTCTCGCACTTAGACATGAGCCTCCCCTCCCTCGCAGAAAAACGGAATGATCATATCGTCAAAGTCCTGTATCTCCTCGTGGCCAAAGCCCTCAAAGAACTCGTGGCGCTTCTCGCAGGACAGGTTGTTGTACACCGCAAACTGCGTTGCCGGCGGACAGACGATATCCGCCGTGCCCGTACCAAACAGGACGGGGCATTTGACCATGGGGGCGAAGTTCTTGGAATCGAAGTACGCCAGTTTGGCATAGGCTTCCTCGATACGAGCCGAATCCTCGTCAAACCAACGCGACCAATAGCGCAGGCCCTCATAGGCGATATCGTCGGCATCCAAATCCCAGACCAGGCGGAAATCTGACAGGAAGGGATAGAGGATTGCGGCGCGATTGATAAGCTCGCTGTTAAGTGCGCAGGTCGCAATGCCCAAACCACCGCCCTGCGACGCGCCGTTCACAAACACACGGGCAAGATCGATGCCCTCGAGCTCGCGAACGATGCGGCACAGGATGCGAATGTCCTGGTGCAGGCGGACGTAATAGAGGTTGGCGGGATCGCCGTCGATGCCGGCGACGATATGACCGGCGACAGTCGTGCCCTCAAAGCCGCCAATATCCTCGGAGGGGCCTCCTTGGCCAGGGCAGTCGAGGGCGATGAGCGCCATGCCCATGCCCGCAAACGACGCCTGCTCAAACCAGCTGCGGCTGGCACCGGGATACCCGTGGAACTGAAGCACCAGCGGCACGGGCTCGTCCGAGACCGGCTTGAGGTACTTGGCATGCAGGCGAGCACCGCACATGCCGGTATACCAGAGATCGAAAAACTGACAGGTCGCGGAATCGGCAACCGGAGCCGCCTCAATCGCATAGTCAAGCCCGACGGCGTCGGCCTCGGCCATGCGATCCTTCCAAAAGAGATCGAAATCTGATGGACGGGGCATGGCGCCTCGATATTCACCAAACTGATGTTGTAGCTCCTGAGCACTTGGCATGGCTCGTGAACCCAACCTTTCGAAATCGCAACGGAGGTGCGCCCGGCAAGGGAACCGGGCGCACGGGAGGGAAAGCGAGGCTACTCGCCGAGCTTGGGGTGCAGCAGCGACGGCGCAGCGCCGAGCAGCATCTTGGTGTAGGGGTCCTGGGGGTGCTGGAAGACCTGCTTGGCCTCGCCCTGCTCGACGATCTTGCCACCATTCATAACGATGATGTCGTCAGAGATATAGCGGACCGTCTGGATGTCATGGCTGATGAACACCATGGCCAGGCCGAGCTCCTTCTTAAGGTCGGTCAGCAGGTTTAGAATCTGCGCGCGGACCGAAACGTCCAGAGCCGAGGTGGGCTCGTCGGCGATGATGGCATCGGGGTTCAGCGACAGGGCACGGGCAATTGCGACGCGCTGGCGCTGGCCGCCCGAAAGCTGGCCGGGAAGAACCTCGGCGGCAGAGCTGGGCAGACCGGTGAGCTCCAGGAGCTCCTTGACGCGCTTCTCCTGCTCGGCCTCGGTACCCAGGTTGTGAACGCGCATGGGATCGAGCAGCTGCTCGCGAACGACCATGCGGGGGTTGAGCGCCGTGGCCGGGTTTTGGAACACGACCGAGATGACGCGACCCATGTGACGACGGTCCTCGGCGGTACGTTTGGTAACGTCCTTGCCCTTAAAGTAGACCTTGCCGCTCGTGGGGGCCTGCAGGCCGCACATGACGTTGGCGGTGGTGGACTTACCGCAACCGGACTCGCCGACGATGCCGATCGTCTGACCGGGCATGAGCTTAATCGTTACACCCTGGACGGCGTGAACCAGGTTGGGGTGCAGAATAGAGCCGGTACGGGTCCTAAAGGTGACGTGGACGTCATCAAGGAAGATGATCGGCTCGACGCCGTTGACTGCGGTCTCGCTCATCTACATCACCTCCGCGTGAGGGGTCAAACCATTTGCCTTGAGCACCTCGTCGGGGAGCTCGGAATAGAAGTGCTCGGTGCCGGGCACGCGCTTGAAGACCGGACGGGTGTCCAGACCGATACGCGGATGGCTCGAGCGGGGCGCGAAGCGATCGCCCTTGGGGAAATCGCGCGGGCTCGGAACGGCGCCGGGCACCTGGTGCAGGCGGCCCGAACCGCTCTCGATGGACAGAACGGAACCCAGAAGACCGCGGGTGTACTCGTGGATCGGGTTAGTGAGCAGCTCCTTGGTGGGCGCCTGCTCGATAACCTGGCCAGCGTACATAACCGTGATGTTGTGGGCGACCTCGGCGACCAGCGCCAGGTCGTGCGAAACGAAGATCATGGCAAAGCCGAGCTTGGCCTGAAGATCGTTGAGCAGCTTGATGACCTGCTTCTGGACGGTAACGTCCAGAGCGGTCGTGGGCTCGTCGCAGATGACCAGCTTGGGGTCGCGGGTAAGGGCCATAGCGATCAGGACACGCTGACGCTGGCCGCCGGAAAGCTCGTGCGGATAGCTCTCGAGCGTGCGCTTGGGATCGAGGCCGACGAGCTCCAGGAGCTCCTCGGCGCTGCGGGTTCCGCCGCGCTTGGTGAGCTGCTTCATCTGGGCAGAGATGAGCATGGAGGGGTTGAGCGAGGACAGGGCGTCCTGATAGACCATAGCGATATCGGTACCGCGCAGGCCGAACCACTCCTTCTTGCTCATCTTGAGCAGGTCACGGCCCTCCCAGAGGACCTCGCCGGAAAGGTGCTCGTCCTCATCGGTCAGGCCCATGATGGCCAGCGTGGTGATGGACTTACCGCAACCGGACTCGCCCACCAGGCCCATGGTCTGACCAGGACGGACGTCAAAGTTGACATGGTCGACAACGTTAATGTCACCGTGATGCTCAAACTGAATGCAGAAGTCACGGACCGAGAGAATCGGTTCGACAGACTCGTCAGGCACATGGCGATCGTCACGCTTGAGCTCGACATCGCGCAGGGCGCCAAGGCGAGCGGAGAGGGACTGGGCCTGCTCCTTGTAGGCGCGAACGGGGTCGGAGACCAGCAGGTCGGCCTCGCGGCGCTTGGAGGAATCGGTCGGATCCAGGGCGGCGGAGGGAGCAGCGGCCATGGCGTCGGTAATGCCCTCGGAGAGGATGTTGAGCGCCAGGCAGGTGATCATGATGGCCAGGCCCGGGAACAACGCCTGCCACCAACGGCCGGCGAGCACGCCGCCGCGGGCGTCGGCGAGGATGTTGCCCCAGGTAGCGGTGGGCTCCTGGATACCAGCGCCGATGAAGGTCAGCGAGGCCTCGAAGATGATGGCGTCGGCGACCAGGGTAACGGTGAAGACCATGATCGGGGCGATGCAGTTACGCAGAACATGCTTGATCAAAATCCACGGAGCCTTGGCGCCGGAAACGATGACCGCGCGGACATAGTCCTCTCCGTACTCGGACACGATGTTGGCGCGCACGATACGGGCAATCTGCGGAGTGTACATAAAGCCGATGGCGAAGATGATCGACGGCACGGAGTTGCCCAGGATGGAGACGAAGACGGCCGCGAGGGCGATGCCCGGGATAGACATGATGATGTCCAGGATACGCATGATCGTCTCGGAAACGGCCTTGCGCGAAACCGCCGCAAGGGCGCCCACGACCGAGCCGCAGACCAGAGCCATGGCAGTGGCGCCAAAGCCGATAATCAGCGAGTAACGACCACCGTAGAGCATACGCGACAGAATGTCGCGACCCTTATCGTCGGTACCGAAGATAAATCCGTTGCCGGGAGCCTGGCGAGCCGTAAAGATCTCGACCGGGCTATAGGGGGCAAGAAGGGGTGCCAGAATCGCAGTCAGGGCGACCAGCACCAACACGACGGCGGCAATCTTAGAAGACAGCGTCATCTTCTTCCAGCCACCGAGCTTGAGCCCCTTGGAGGCAGCCTTCTCGAGCTGCTCGGTTTGCTTCTCTCGAATCTTTACCATAATCTACACCGTCCTGATGCGCGGGTTGATGAGCAGGTAGAGCATGTCAACCACGATGTTGATGATGATGAAGGCAAGAGCAACGACGATGACGACGCCCTGAACCAGGTTCGCCTCGTTGCCCTGAACGCCCTGCAGGATCGCGGTGCCCATGCCGGGGAGGTTGAAGATAACCTCGATGACGACGGCGCCGCCCATGAGATAACCGATCTTAAGACCGAGGGTGGTGACCGGGGTGATCAGCGCATTGCGAAGTACGTTGATGCCGACGACGACCTTCTCCGGAACGCCGGCGCCGCGAGCCATACGGACATAGTCCTTGTCGAGCTCCTCGACCATGGCGGTACGCACGATACGAGTCATCTGACCCGTCAGCGGGAAGGCAAGAGCAATGGCGGGCATGATCATACGTCCCAGATAGCCAGCCGGGTTGGTGGTGAAGTGAGGCAGAGCACCGGACGCCGGAAGCACCTTAAGGTAGGAAGAGAACAGCAGAATCAACAGAACGGCAAGCCAGAACGACGGGGTTGCCAAGCCGGCGATGGAGAAGACGCGGATCACTTGGTCCGGCCATTTATCGCGATACAGTGCCGCGATGACGCCGAGTAAAAACGAAACGACCGCACCGATGGCAAGACCGATGAAGGTCAGCTGCATCGTGACGGGCAGGGCCGTGGAGATGCGCTTGGCAACGGAGTTGCGAGCAGCACCATAGGTGCCCATGTCGCCATGAATCAGATCGCCCATATAGCGCACGTAGCGCACGGGCCAGGGGTCGTCCAGACCATACTTCTCATGGTACTCGGCAACCGCCTCGGGCGAGGCACCGTCACCCAACGCCGTGTAGGCGGGGTCGGTCTTGGAGAACGACATAAGGAAGAACACCAGGACGGTGACACCCAATGCCATGATCGGCAGCGCCACAAGACGCCTTCCAATCAAACGTAGCAAGTTGTTCACGTTCTCTCCCCTTTCTTTTGTCGGTAGGACCAACTGGTATATGAGTACGGATACTCATTACAAGACCCGAGCGACATCGTTGCCGCCCGGGTCTTTGTTTCAACTATGAGGATACGGTCCCAACGACCGACATCCTGCATACAGACTCAAGCGAGTCTTACGCCTTGACGGTCGCAACGCCCCTGAAGGACATGCTCGTCGTGCCGATGCCCTTGAAGCCATCGAGAGCCTCGCCGTTGGGCGCAGTGGACGGATCGTCCCAGGAAGCGGAGACGGTCTTGACGTGGACAACGGGGTACAGAACGGCGTTGTCGGCAATGATGTCGAAGCACTCGTTCCACTTCTTCTGCTGCTCGTCGCCCTCGGCGGCAAGAGCCTCGTCCATGAGACTGTGGAGCTTCTGCCACTCAGCGGACTCCTTCCACGGGCAACGGGTCTGCATCCAGACGTTGTCGCCGTACCACCAGTTGAGCAGCAGGTCGGGGTCGGCGCCGAAGCAGGAAGGATCGCCAGGGGCAAGGAGGATATCGTAGGCCTCGCCGCCGTCGATGGCGGCGTAGGTGGCCGGCGAGGTATCGGTCTGGATGGTCACATCGAAGCCGAGAGCGTCGAGGTCGTTCTTGACCTGGGCGGCCATGCCCTTAATCTGCTCGTTGTCGGTGGTGCGCAGGGTGATGGCACCCGGGGTGATGCCAGACTCCTCGATGAGCTTCTTAGCCTTCTTGGCGTCGGTCTTGTACACCGTGGAAGCCTCATGATAGTTGGTAAAGCTCTTGGGCAGGTAGCAGCTGGCAGCGGTGGCAAGACCGGCGAAGGTGTTGCTGACCATCTTCTCGGTGTCGAGCGCATACATGACAGCCTGACGGACCTTGACGTTGTTCCAAGGCTCCTTGGCGACGTTGAACATGATGAAGCGGGTGCCGAAACCCTGAACGTTATCGATCTTGCAGCCGGCGCTCTCGAGCTGGTCGACGGCGTCAGCGGTAACGAGCTCCATAACGAGCGTGGAGCCCTCCTGCTGAGCGGTAACGCGAGCGGTGGGGTCGGTCAGGATGCTGTACTGGATCTTCTTATCCTCGGCAGCATACTCACCGTTGTACTCGGGGTTGGGAACCAGGGTGATCTCGGTATCGGAGATAGAGTCGTACATCCAGGGGCCGGAGCCGATCGGCTGCTTGGCGCGATCCTCCTCGGTCTGGGTGGCCGGGGTAACGCGGACGATGGCCAGACGATCCTTGAGCAGGGAGAAGTTGGGGACCTTGGTCTTGACCGTCACGGTGCTGGCGTCCTTGGCCTCGATGGACTCGAAGGGCTGGAAGAACGGAGCATAGGTAGCGGAAGCGGCGCAAGCGGTGTAGGAGGCAA
Organism: uncultured Collinsella sp.; assembly: GCA_934650095.1. Taxonomy (GTDB): domain Bacteria; phylum Actinomycetota; class Coriobacteriia; order Coriobacteriales; family Coriobacteriaceae; genus Collinsella. The sequence continues at coordinate 450 of CAKUFT010000026.1, read as the reverse complement.
CGACATCGTCAGCGGTGACCTCGGTGCCATCGGAGAACTTGGCGCCCTTGCGGATGGTGACCTCGAAAGTGGTGTCGTCCACAGACTTGGGATCGTCGGTGGCGAGCTCGTTGAAGGTGCTGTAGTCGTGGTAATCGATGCCGTAGAGGCCCTCGACGACGTGCCAGTTAGCACCCAGGCCCACAGCGGAGCCGGTGCTGGCGGGATCGAAGCTGGACGGAGCGTAAGCGGAACCAGCGGTGATCACGCCGCCGCCACGGTTGGCGGAATCGGTGGAACCGGAAGCGGAACCCTCGTCGCTGGAGCTGCCACCGCAGCCGGTGAGACCAAGCCCTGCGACAGCAGCGACGCTGCCGGTGAGGCCGAGGAACGAACGCCTGGACATACCCTTGTTGATGATGGCCATGTCTTCTCCTATCAATAGAGAATCTTACCCGGGAGCACCTAGAC
>CAKUFT010000025.1 GCA_934650095.1 uncultured Collinsella sp. | reverse complement strand
TGCCCGTATCGTAGGCAATGCGCCGAATGCTCGCCATCGAAATTTATCGATGGCCTATTTCAGACTGTAATGGGTAGTTCTGTAGAGAACACCGTTGCCGCCGGTAACCAAGCGGTCGTAAAGACGGCTGCCCAGCTGGCCGAGGAGTCGGCAAAGCAGCTCAAGGACGCTCAGGCCGCCTACGATGCCGCCCAGAAGAAGGCCGACGCGGCGGGCCAGTCTCAAAAGCAGGCGCAGCAGCAAAAGAATCAGGCCTCGCAGGCCGTGACCGATAACGCCGCCGAGCAGAACGAGGCCGAGGTAGCCGCGCTTCAGGAGAAGATCGACGAGCTTAAGGCAGCCGTCGAAAAGACCGAGCAGCAGCAGAAGAAGCTGGGCGACCTGAACGATCGGCTCGAACAGGCCAACAAGAGTGTCGAGGATAAGACCCAGGCGCTCAAGGACGCCAAGGCAAAGCAGGATGAGGCCAAGAAGGCCCTCGATGATGCCCAGGCCAAGCTCGAGGCCATGGGTATGGACGAGTACGAGGCCGCCAAGAAGGCCGTCGAGGACGCGCAGGCAAAGCTCGATGACGCCAATAAGGCCGTTACTACTGCACAGGCCAATCTGGACCAGGCCAAGGCTGCCGAGGCCAGCGCCCAGCAGGAAAAGCAGAATACCGAGGCGGCTTTGACGACTGCCCAGGCCAAGAAGCAGGAGACTGCTGCTGCTCTCGCAGCCGCAACCACCGCGCGCGATAACGCCCAGCAGAAGTTCAACCAGGCGCAGGCCGCGCTCGATGCTGCCGTCTCGGGTACGGGTGTTGACCTGAGTGCGCTTGAGGCCGCCGAGAAGGCCGCCGCTGGTGAGCTTAAGACCGCGCAGGCGGAGTTCAATGCCGCGACGGATGCCGACGCCACCGCACAGACAAATCTGCAGGCCGCCCAGGCTGCCGTCGCTGCCGCGCAGGAGAAGGCCAACGCCGCCAACGCTGCTGTGGCATCTGCCAAGTCTGCATATGATGCGGTAAGCAAGGAGTACAACGCCGCCGTCAGCAAGCGCGACGCCGCCAAGGCCGCATACGAGAAGGCACAGCAGGCCGAAGCAGACGAGAAGACCGCGTACGATAAGCTTGTCGAAGTTCGCAAGCAGAAGCGCAGCGAGTGGGAGGCAGCCTGCGCTGCTTCGAACGCCGCGGAAAAGGCTTATGACGCTGCTAATGTCCAGGTTGAGGCTCTTGAGCAGCAGATTGCTGACCTCAAGTCCAACATGACCGTTGACCAGGAAGTCATCAATAAGGGCATGCTCGGCTTTATGGCCTACATCAGCAACAGCAGCGATTTCACCGCCCAGCAGAAGTCGAACGCCAAGGACGCAATGGCTACACTCACCGGCGCTGACGACAAAGCTGAGTGGTATGACAAGTACGTCGATCAGGACATGTCTCGCGACACCAACCCGCTTTCCTTGGAGCAGATGCGCAACGCCCTGACCTACCTCGATACCCAGAATAACCTCCGCAAGGCGAACGGTCAGTCTGCACTCAGCGTCAGCCTCCGCATGACTGCGGCAGCCGCCCTTAATACATCATATTCATCGAACATCTGGGGACACTCGAACTGCTACTTCGACAACGGTGAAAACCTTGCCGGCGGAGGCGGCGCATATACCGGCGGCGAGACCGAGGATACTCTCGGCTGGCCATATACTGGTCTCTATACTCAGGAAAAGGAGATTTTCGACAAGTATGTAGAGCAGTATGGCGATAAACTCGGCAAATATCGATATGAGTCCTATTACATCTATCAGAACTACAACAGTATCTACCACGAGTGCGGGCACTATCTCAACATTATCGATGCCTCTACGAGAGCCATCGGCATCGCAACCGGTAGCGGCAAGAATACCGATTCCGAGGTAACCATCTTCGATTACAGCGATGATGACACTCAGGCTGATTTCACTGTCTCCGAGTTCAAGAAGCTCCTCAACGATTACATCGATTCCGCCTACAATGCAGGCGGCACGCAGGAGCAGAAGGAGCAGCTGAAGCAGCTCCAGAATAAGCTGGCGGAAGCGCAGAAGACCTTCGGTACTACCAAGGAAGCTTATTTCGCAGCGGTAAATAAGCAGGATGCGGCGCATGATGCCTATACCGCGGCCGACACGAACGCGAACACCGCCAAGGGCGAGTACGAGAAGGCCAAGTCCGGCACCGCCGCCGCGAAGACGGCATACGACGCCGCCGAAGCCAAACTCAAGGGTATCGACGTCAAGACGCCCCAGACCAAGCTCGACGCCGCCAAGGGCGAGGCCGCTACTGCCCAGGCAGCTCTCGATAAGGCAAACGCCACGCTTGCTGACAGCAAGACGAAGGCAGCCGAGGCCGCTGCTCACAAGGCGAAGGCTCGCAGCGCCCGCGACGCCGCCAAGGTAAAGTCCGATCAGGCCAACGAGGCGTATGACAACGCTACCGCTTCGGTCAAGGACCTTGCCGCCAAGTGCGATGCCGCCAAGACGGATCTTGCGAACAAGCAGGGCACGCTTAACGATGCCAAGAAGTCCGACGACACTGCCCAGGCTGGCGTTGACAAGGCTCAGGCCGCAGATGTGCACGCCGCGACCGCTCTTTCGGGCGCCAAGCAGGCAGTTGCCGCCAAGACGCAGACCCTGTCCGACGCACAGGCGAAGGCCAAGGCCGCCGAGGGTGAGCTGGCCGGCGCAAACAAGGCCTTCGAGCGCTTCGCCGGTGCCCAGAAGGCGGTCGACGACGCCAAGGCCGCCTATGACGCTGCCGTTGCCGGTGTCGCCGATGCCCAGAAGCAGCTCGAGGCCGCCAACGAAGCCGTCGTCGATGCGAACTTCGAGATCGTCAAGGCCAAGGCCGAGCTTGCCAGCGATGAGGCACTCAAGGCCGATCTTGAGGCTGTCGACCATAAGGCATCCCTTGCCGCGGGCACGACGGGCAACGAGAAGCTGGTTAAGCTGAACGCTGCCTACGCTCGCTATAAGGCTGCCGTCGATGCCGCCGCTGGTCTCAAGGCTGCTCTGAGCGATGCCGATGCCAAGCTGTCCGATGCCAACGACGTCTATGCCACCGCGCTTGCCGAGCTTGGCGATGCCAAGGATGCCCTGGCTGCCGCACAGGCCGAGTACGACAAGTATCATCCCAAGGCCGAGCCGCAGAGCAAGCCTCAGGTTGCGCAGGCTGCTATAAAGGCTCCTGTCGCCAAGAAGAAGGCCGCGTCGGCCGCGCTCGCCCAGACTGGCGATGACTCCGCACTTGCGGGCGAGGTGTTCGTCATTGGCGGCATAACGCTCGTGGCTGCGGGCGTGACGCTGGGTGATCGTCGTCGCAAGCAGATGTAGCGTTTCGAGCGTAGATTCTGCAACGAACTTCGGTTCATAGCAGGAACGCTTCGATAGCTTAACCGATAAGGCCGGCGCGCTGTTAAACGCAGCGCGCCGGCCTTTCTTTTCGTTGGCATCAAAAAGCCCGGTTGGCAGCCGCGAAAGCTACCGACCGGGCAAATCGTAGGCAATATGGTTGCTGTCGAGCAGCTGCTCAGCTTAGCCCAGCAGGCTCAAGCCAACGGAGATAAACGCCAGGATAACGCCGACGATGGACTCGCCGCCGAGCAGGCCGCTGGCGACAACCAGGCCCTGTTCCTGGAAGGCGGCGTCCTTGGCAGCCCTCTCCTCGTCAGAAAGACCAGCGGTGGCGTCGCGGTGGGCGGACCACTTGTCGTAGGCGAGCTTGACGCAGGAGCCCAGGAATGCCGTGAGTGACATGTAGAACGGCAGGTACACGCCCAGGCCGATCATCATGGCCGGAATGCCGAGCCAGTACATGACGATGCCGGCGATAAAGCCGCCCGCGAACCACGGCACGCTCGGGATGCCCGAGACCATGGTGGCGACCACACTTGCCTGCGCGGCCACAAAGCTCTTGTCGGGGCCGAAGGCGTCCGGACCATAGGCGGTGACGAGCGCGACCATGACGGCGGCAGCGACCAGGGCGCCCACGATGCCGCCGATGGCCTGGCCGACCCACTGCGCACGCGGGTTGGTGCCCAGCACGGCGCCGGCCTTAAAGTCGTTCATGACGTCGCCCGCAAGGCCGCACGCCACAGCCACGATGCCGGCGATAAAGAACAGCTTGACCTGCGCGAGCTGCGCGAAGGCCGCCACGATGAGCATAACGATGAGGCCAAAGATCTCCATGGGGTCGATGCCCGTCTGGCCGCAGCTCTGTGCGCTCATGATGGTGGTGACAAAGGTGAACAGCGTCACGATGACGGCCGGAACGGGACCAAGGTCAAGCACGATGGCGATGATCACGGCGATGGCGGCGGCGCCCAGGCCGATGATGCCGGCGTCGAGCTTAAGGGAGCCCGAGATGAGCGATTGCTCGTCGGTGTCGGTGGAGCTGTCGGCGGCAAGACCGCGGACGATACCGGCGACCTGCGGCAGGATGTCCTTGAGGACGACGGCGACGCCAAAGCCCATCATGAGGCCCATACCGAGGGACTTGACGATGCCCTGCGCAGTCACAACGTCGAACAGACCGGCAGCGGTGCCGCCCACGATGATGCCAAAGTTGCCCAGCAGCGCGCCGGCAAACCAGAAGGCGACCGGGGCGAAGCCCACGAGGAAGCCGACGGAGAGCAGCATGGGCGAGTTGTAGATACCAAAGGTCACGCCGGGGATATTGAGCGTGCATAGCATGCTGGGTACCACGCCCAGGGCGTCGCGCAGCACGCTGTAGATGCCGGCGATGGCCATGGAGCCAAAGAGCTGCTTGCCGGTCTTGCCGCCGGCCTCGGTGGCGCGCAGGGTCTGAGCTGCGGCGTTGCCGGTGGGGAACTCCAACGCGGCATCCACGATAAAGTGACGGTGGATGAGCGCGGTGGCCAGCAGGCCCAGGATGGTGCCGGCGAGTGCCACGATAAACATGTCGAGCCAGCTGATCTGGTCGGCATAGCCCAGCATCCAGGCGCCCGGGATGGTAAACGCCAGACCGCCGGCGACCATGGCGCCTGCGGACATGATGGTGTGGGTGACGTTTGCCTCGTTGAGGCTGGCGTTGCCCATGAGCTTAAGGAAGAACAGCGAGATGACGGCAGCGAAGACGATCGGCCAGGGGAGTGCGCCCATCTTGAGGGCCGTGTAGGCCGAGCTTGCCGTGATGATCACGCAGCCAAGGACGCCGATGACGACGCCGCGCAGCGTGAGTTGCCCGCGCATCGAGGCGCGGTTCGAGGGATTGCTCATATAAAACTCCTTTGCGTATATCCGCTTCCCCCGGGAGCGCCGCTACGGATACGGCGCGGGAAGTCGGGTTACCAAGGGCCGCCGCGTGAGCTCGCGCACGACCGCGCACCAGTATAGCCGCAAGCTAGTCATTTTGGGATGACTGGTTTAGGTAGGCGATATACTGCTGGGCAGACGAAAGGAGCGCCGACGATGCTTAATGGGTGCGCATATATATTGACGGTCGACGTGGGTAACACGTTCATTCGCTTTGGTCTGTTTGCCGAGGATTCGGCCGCGGCGCAGGAATGCCCGCTTGCGACGTGCGAGATCACGACGCCGTCGAGCATTACGGCCGATGAAGCGCGTATGCGTCTCGCTCAAGTCATGGCCGCGCTGGCGGCCGATGCGGGCATGCCCGGCGCGCTCGTGCCCACGGCGGCCGTGCTGAGCTGCGTGGTGCCGGCGCTCGAGCGCCCGTGGAAGACGGCGCTTTCCCGCACCTGCACGGGACGCGTGCTCACCGTGGGACCGGGCCTCAAGACCGGCATGCCCGTGCACTACGACGACCCGGCCGAGATCGGCCCCGACCGCATCGCCGATGCCGTGGCGGCACGCGCCGTCTACGGCTCTCCCTGTATCGTGATCGACCTGGGTACGACGACCAATATCGAGGTCATCGACGCGCACGGTACCTTTGTGGGCGGCGTCATCGCGCCGGGCTTGGCACTCGGCGCCCGCTCGCTTTCGGCCGCTGCGGCGCGTCTGCCGCAGGTTGAGCCTTCGGCACCCACGCATGTGATTGGTCGCAACACGCGCGAGGCCATGCGTTCGGGCGTGGTTCTGGGCGAGGTGGCACGCATCGACGGCATGCTTGACATGGTGCTCGCCGAGATGCGCGCGACCAAGGCGGCGGGGGAGGATGGCGTGCCCATCGTCATTACCGGCGACGATGCCGAGGCGCTCGCGGCGTTGGTTGGCCACAGCCTGACGGTAGATGACGCACTGACGCTGCGGGGTCTCGCCGAGCTCTACCGCATCAACCAAAAGCCCCGCCGCGTGTAAAAGTGAGGGCGCCGGTGGGACAAACGCCCCCACCTTTCACCTGCTACAATGGGTCAAACTATTGCGATTACGGAGGTGTCTGCCATGTCGGACGATCTTCATCAAACTTCGTCAGGCAAGCGCCTGGACGTCATTAGCTGGGACGAGTTCTTTATGAGCGTGGCCATCGCCGCGCAGCGCCGCAGCAAGGACCCCAACACGCAGGTGGGTGCGTGCATCGCCAGCACCAACCACCGCATCCTTTCGGTGGGCTACAACGGTACGCCCTCGGCGCTCAACGACGACTTTTTCCCGTGGGGTACGAGCGACGACCCGCTGCAGGACAAGCACAACTACGTGGTCCATGCCGAGGCAAACGCCGTGCTCAACTACCGTGGCTCGCTCAAGGATCTCGAGGGTTCCACGGTCTACGTCACGCTGTTCCCGTGTCACGACTGCGCCAAGATCCTTGCGCAGGTGGGCGTGGGCGAGGTTGTCTACCTGGACAACAAGTACGCCGACACCGATGATGGACGCATCAGCCGCCGCATCCTCGACTCCTGTGGCATCAGCTACCGCCAGGTTATCGTCGATGTTCATATCGGCACCGAGGGGCAGGCTCAGCAGTAGCGCGCGCCAACGCCAGCTGGCGGCAAAACAGCTAAAAGAGCTCCGTCCCAAATTGACTGCTCGTGAAAGTCGTGTCCGCGCGCATGGCTGGCGCCTAAGCGGGTACATGGCTGTAGTAACATAGCCCCTGTCCGCGGGCGTGCCCGCGTTATTGTGAGAAAGGAGCCCCTGTGGCTGTTAACGAAGAGCTGCTTAAGAAGGTTCTTGAGGAGATCCGCCCCAACCTGCAGGCCGATGGCGGCGATATGGAGTATGTGGGCGTCGACGACGAGGGCGTCGTCAAGCTGGAGCTGCAGGGCGCTTGCGCCGGCTGCCCCATGAGCTCGCTGACCCTGTCCATGGGTATCGAGCGCATCCTGAAGGAGCATGTGCCCGGCGTTACGCGCGTCGAGCAGGTCAATGCCTCCGGCGAGGCCGAGGACCTGTACGACGAGTACGCGCCGTTCTAAGATGCGAAAGCTGCGGACGGCATGCTCCGCATAGACGTTACGCCCAGATATGCGGCTGCGAGCGCAAGGCCCGCGGCCGCATTTGTATGTAGGGAGCAGGGGGATCGACATGCTCAACGACTTCTACCATATGCTTGATCCCGTCGCGATTTCGGCGGGGCCCATCACGATTTACTGGTATGGTCTGGCCTATGTGGTCGGAGCTCTGCTCACGGCGGTCGTCATGTATCGCACGCAGCGTCGCTGGGGCTTTAACATCACGATTGACGACCTGACGAGCGTCGTGGTCGGTGTGGTCTTCGGCCTCATTATCGGCGCCCGCCTGTTCTATGTCGTCTTTTATGGTGATGGCTACTACTGGGCGCACCCGCTCGAGATTTTTGCCACCAACGAGGGAGGCATGAGCTTCCACGGCGGCCTGGTGGGCGGCATCTTGGGCGGCATCATCGTGTGCCGCATGTACAAGCTTGATGCATGGACTATCGCCGACCTTGCCGTTATCGGCGCCCCGCTGGCCCTGTGTCTGGGCCGTTGTGCCAACTTCGTGAACGGCGAGCTGTGGGGCAAACCGACCGATCTGCCCTGGGGCGTGATCTTTGGCGGTACTGCGGGCGATATGCCGCGTCACCCCTCCCAGCTCTATGAGGCATTTCTTGAGGGCATCGTGCTCTTTTGCATTCTGCAGGTGCTCAGCCGCAAAAAGCCGCTGCTGCCCCAGGGCACGTTTATGGGCGTGTTCGTGATGGGCTACGGCATCGTCCGTTTTCTCGTCGAGTTCGTGCGCGTGCCCGATGCCCAGCTGGGTTATCTGCTGGGGGGCGTTATCACCATGGGCCAGCTGCTGAGTCTGCCGCTCGTGATTGCCGGCCTGGCGCTCATCGTCTTCGCCCGACACCGCAACCACCCCCAGCGCATCTACCTCGACGCCTAACCCAAAACCACCACAAAGGGGACAGGCACCTTTGTGGTGGTTTTCTAGAAAGGTTATTTGGACTGTGAAGGATTCCGACCTCTCCACAACGGCTGCGCGCGATGCCGCTCGCATCGTCTGGTTTAAGCGCTACCCCGCCAAGCAGACGCTCATCGCATTTTTGCTCGCGCTGTTGGCGACCACGGCGTTTTCCATCGATCCCGCCCCGGTGTCGAGCAACGCAGTCTTGGCGATTGACCCCAAAGCCTCGGGCATGCTGTACGTGTGCTACGAGGTGCTCCTCTCGTTTGCCGGCCATACCGACGCGGTCATGCTGCTTGCGCTTGCCTGCCTGCTCACGCTGCCGTTTCGCTACGTGTTCTTTGGCCGTGGCGACACCTGGCGCCCATCGATTATTCTGCCGTCGCTGTTTTTCGCCATCTGCATGGTGTTCGGCCGCAGCTACGACCTCACCGACTCGGCCGAGATTGTTCTTGGCGACAAGGCCCGCATCATCTGCGCCTGGATAGGCGGTGTGGGCTGGATGCTCTTGGCGGTCGTTGCCTTCTACCTTGCCTTTGAGTGTCTGGATTGGCTGAGCTCCCGACGCATCCCGTTTTCCGAGGCGCACTTTGGCCGCATATGGCGTGTGGCTCACGCCGCGCTCTCGGTCCATCCCTTTGCCGGGCCCTTTCTGGTGCTCATGATTGCCTGGGCGCCCACGCTCATCGCTTCGCTGCCCGGCCTTTTTATGGGAGATACGGGTGCGCAGATTCGCCAGTGGTTCAACTACCCCAACGGCACGAGTGACTACCTGCGTCTGCTCAACCCCAACGTGCTGCTCAACGGGCATCATCCCGTAGTGCACACGGCCATTATCGGCTCGTGCGTTCAGCTGGGGCTTTCGCTGTTCAACAGCGCTAACGCGGGCCTCATCATCTATACTTGCGCTCAGTTTGTCATCACGGCTGCCTGCATGGCCTATTCCATCTCGTCGCTGCGCAAACTGGGCGTGAGCCTGCCGGTTCGCGGTGCGATCCTGCTGTTCTTTGCGTTTATGCCGATGTTCTCTAACTACGCGGCCCTACTTACCAAAGACGTGCTCTTTGCCGACGCGTTTTTGGTGCTGCTGGTGCAGACCGTCAAGCTCGTGGCCTGCGGCTTGCCCCGTCGTGATGCCAATGTCGAGCGAGCGGGCGAGAAAGCCCCCGTGCTCTTTGCGCGCCACGACTGGCTGTTGCTTGTGCTGGCTGCCATGGGTTCCACGTTTTTGCGCAATGGAGGTCTGGTCTTTCCGTTGGCGGCCTGCGTGATTGCGGCGGCGTTTTGCGCATGGGATGTACATGTCGCTCGTCGTGCGGCTAAGCAGACGGGCACCGCGGTCTCATGCGCCACACCGCGCTTCCGCTGGGTTGGCGTCCTCGCAGTGCTCGCGCTCTGCCTTGCCTCTAATATGTACTTCACCAAGGTCTTTATGCCGGCGCATGACATCACACCTGGTTCCAAGCGCGAAATCCTCTCGATTCCGTTCCAGCAGACGGCTCGCTTTGTGCAAAAACACGATGGCCTTAACTCGGGCGTCAATCCCACGGTTAAGGAGGACGGCACCATCGTGGAGGCTCCTTGCGACGGTTTGGTGACCGACGAGGAGCGCGCGGTGATCGATCGCGTTCTTAAGTACGAAAACCTCGGTCGTCGCTACAATCCGGATAAGTCGGATGCCGTCAAAAATTGCTTTAACGAGTACGCCTCGCAGGAGGACATCGACGCCTATTTTGAGGTATGGGCCCAGATGTTCAAAAAGGATCCCGAGTGCTATATCTCGGCCCTCATCAATAACTACTACGGTTACTTTTATCCGAGTGCCCGCGATGCGTGGGTCTACAGCACGTCGCGCAGTGCCGAGATTATGGCGAAGCCCGATAACCTCAAGTACTTTGACTTCCATCCGGTCGATAGCAAGGTCGTGCGCTGGTGCGACCACCTGATCAACCTGTATCGCGTGGCAGTACAGCGCATCCCGTTTATCTCGCTCACCATGAGCTCGGCCACGTATGTGTGGATCATGATAGCCGTGGTGGTCTATCTGCTGCGTCGCCATTCGTGGCGTGCGCTGGCCATCTGGATTCCGCTTTTGGGCGTGCTTGCCGTGTGCCTGATCGGCCCGTGTAACGGATCGACCTACATGCGCTATCTGTATCCGGTCATCGCCTGCATGCCGTTTGCCATCGGTGCCACCATCACCCGCAGCGACCTCCTCTGGACCTAACTTGGTGCATTGGGGTCAGGTTATCTTGCACCAAAGGGTTGCATCATCACGACGCCTTCATTTTGGGGTTTATCTCGCAGGCCAGTAGGTATATCATAACGACGTTTGTTTATATTGCCCGAGCATCTGCGTTGGGCTTTAGGTCGAAACCGATAGGAGACACGTATGTCCGGACACTCTAAGTGGGCCACAACCAAGCATCGTAAGGGCGCGCAGGACGCCAAGCGTTCCGCCCTCTTCTCCAAGCTGAGCCGCAACATCACCGTTGCTGCCCGTCTCGGCGGCGACCCGCTGCCCGAGAACAACGCCAGCCTCGCCGCTGCCGTTGCCAAGGCCAAGGCTCAGTCCATGCCTAAGGACAAGATCAAGTCCGCAATCGACAAGGCCTTTGGTTCGGGTGCCGACGCTGCCGTCTACGAGAACATCGTGTACGAGGGCTACGGTCCCGCCGGTGTTGCCGTCTACGTCGACTGCCTGACCGACAACCGCAACCGTACCGCTGCTGACGTCCGTTCCGCCTTCTCCCACGCTGGTGGCAACTTGGGTACCTCCGGCTCCGTCGCCTTCCAGTTTGAGCGCAAGGGTCAGATTGTCGTCGCCAAGGAGATCCTGGACGAGAACGCCAAGAAGGAGACCATGATCGCCAACGGTGCTGCCGGTGACGAGGAAGAGTTCATGATGGCTATCGCCGAGGCCGGTGGCGACGACTACGAGGACGCCGGCGAGGAGTGGATCGTCTGGACCGCTGCCAACGACGTCATGGCTGTTTCCAAGGCTCTCGAGGAGCAGGGCATCCAGGTCAAGGGCTCCGAGACCACCATGGTCCCGACCACCCCGACCGAGGTCTCCGGCGCCGACGCCAAGAAGGTTCAGCGCCTCATCGACCGTCTCGAGGAGCTCGACGACGTCCAGGACGTCTACAGCACCATGGACATGACCGACGAGGTCATCGCTGCCCTCGAGGAGGAGTAGCGCCCGCGCGGGTTAAGCCGTGCATATCTGGGCATAATGAAACGAGCATGCAAGCCTCGTGGAATAGATGAGCCGGATCCGCGTGCGTACAGCACCGGACCCGGCTCTTTTATAATGATGCGAATCGTTTTGCATTCCGAGAGCCGAGATTTGAAGGGAGCGCGCGTGCGCGTACTCAAACGAGTCCTAGCGATCGTGTATCTTGCTGCCGCCATCGTGGCGCTGGGTACGTTCGTCTGCCAGTTCTGGGGGCCGTATACGTATCGCTTTATGCTGCTGATGCGCGATCCTATGCCGCGTATCGTCGTTACGGTGTGTGCCGGCGTTGTGGCGCTTGGCGTGCTGGTGGGATTCTTCCGCCTGATGTTTGCCCGTCGTGAGCCGTCCTGCGTGCATCCTGCGGGGGAGCGCAATATCGAGGTCACCCTTGCGGCGCTTTCTTCGTGCGCCAGGGCTGCTGCCGAGCGCGACGACCGCGTAATGATCGAGCATATCGAGGCACGCGTGCAGGGCTCCGACGAGTCGCGCGTCCGTTTTAAGGTCGAGGCCATCGCGCTCGACGATAGGGACGTCGCTTCTCTTGCTACCGCGATGCAGCAGCGTATCGAGGAAGCCTGCGACACCATGCTCGGCACGCCGGGTACGTCCGCGCGCGTCCGCTTTTTACCGTCCAAGACTACCGTCCAGACCGTGGAGGTTTCCGGTGAGTGATACCAACCAAGACAAGACCGCCCGCACGCCGCGCCTGACGATCGATCAGAACGCCGCCCCGGCGGGCGAGCCTGTTGATTCCAAACACGAAGCAACCGAGCCGCATGACGCGGCTGCCGCGGATTTTGACGAGGCTATGGGTCTCATCAAGGGAACCGGGGCTGCCATCTGGAGCTATGCCGTGCGCCACCCCAACACCACGCTTGGTGCTGTCGCGGGCTTTATTCTTGCCGTTTTGGTGCTCACGCTGGGCCTGTGGGACACGCTCGTCATCGCATTCTTTGTGCTGATCGGTGCCGTGATCGGCCAGATTCGCGACGGCGAAAACGGTATCGTCAACTTCTTTGGTCGTCTGTTCAGCGGCCGCTAATACGTATTCGACTGCCGCATTTGCGGTGGGCATAAGGAGGAACCATGGCTTTTAATACGAAGGTCGATGTGGCCGATACCGAGCTCGAGGAGAACGAGGCGGTCGTCGCTGGGGCCGAGGACGCCACGCTCGAGGACGAGGCGCTCGTCGAGGCCGAGTCCGATGCGGATGAGGATGACGAGGAGGCGGACGAGTCCGAGGACTCGCTGACCTATTCTAACGGCGTAATCGAGAAGATCGTCGCCATGGCCACCCGCGAGGTTCCGCACGTCCTGGGCATGAAGGGTAACCTCATGCACTTTGTGCAGGAGCAGTTTGGTGCCGAGAACCTGACCAAGGGCGTGACGGTCGAGGTCACCGACGACAACCGTGTGGTCGTCAACATCTCCGTCATCATCGAGTACGGCGCCTATGCGCCTGCAATCTTCGACGACGTCAAGGAGCGCGTCACCGAGCGCCTCGCTGCGATGACCGGTCTTGAGGTGGCGGGCGTCAACCTGCGCATCGAGGATGTCATCACCCCCGAGGAGTACGAGCACCGTACCAGCCAGCACGAGTAACCTACCAAAAAGGGACAGGTTTGTTTTGGCAGGTTTTATCTGCGAAAACGTTAAACGGCCGACCGCGCAAGCAAAAGCGCGGCCGGCCGTTGTTTGTACGCCCCCGATGTAGGCATGCCGTTTGTCTAACTAAGGGTTGCAATCGCTGCGTTCCGCGTTACCCTAATGGGCGCATTGTTTCCAAATTGTTAACGAGGAGTTGCCGTAATGGCCGACGAGCACGAGACAGAAAGCAAGGCATGGGCGATTGAGGCCGCTGCGGCAGAGGCGGCGTCGCGTGCTGCCGAGGAGGTGCATCGTCCTCCCGTGGTGCCGATGGAGCGCGTGGTCGATCGCGATGTTATCGAGCGGGGCGAGCGCGCTGGTCGCAAGCGCAGCCAGGAGCCGGGCTTTCCGCGCTTTTTTGCCGAGCTCAATTTGGGCCTGATCCTCACGGCCTTTGCCATCGTTGCGTTTAAAACCCCTAATCACTTTGCTTTTGGCGGCACCTCGGGCGTGTCGGTCATTCTGTCCACGCTGTTCCCGACCCTGCCCGTCGGCGTTTTTATGTGGATTATCAATGCGGTCCTGGTCGTTCTGGGCTTTATCTTTTTGGAGCGCAAGGCAATCCTGTGGAGCGTCTTCGCCTCGTTTGCGCTGTCCGCCTATGTTTCGCTGTTTGAGCTCTTTATTCCGACCGATGTCTCGATGACGGGCGATATGTGGCTCGACCTGTGCTTTGCCGTGATTCTGCCGGCGCTCGGCAGCGCCATCGTCTTTGATATTGGCGCCTCGACGGGTGGCACGGACATTCTTGCCATGATCCTCAAGCGCCGCACGACGCTCGAGATTGGCCGCGCCCTGCTGCTGGTCGATATCGGCATCGTGACCATCGCGGCCTTCTTGTACGGTCCGCGCGTCGGTCTGTATTGCGTGCTCGGCTTGTTTGCCAAGACGCTTGTGGTCGACAAAGCCATCGAGAGCATTCACCTGCGTAAAGTCTGCACGGTCATTTGCTCCGAGCCCCTTAAGGTCGAGGAGTTTATCGTCAAGCATCTCAACCGCACGGCGACTATCAGCCGCGGCTACGGCGCCTTCTCGGGCAAGTGCGTGACGGTGATCATGAGCGTGCTGAGTCGTCGCGAGGCCGTGCAGCTGCGTCGCTACGCTCGCGAGATCGATCCGGGTGCCTTTATCACGATCGTCGACAGCTCCGAGATCGTCGGCAAGGGTTTCCGCGGAACGAACTAACGCGGTCGAGCTTATCAAACAATCGAATAGCGCCCTGCGCATTGCAAATGCGTCATGTTGGAGTATTTGTCCCCACATTGGGTGATAATGATGCTAAAGACATCGTTTGCGATCCAGATGATTCGCTCAAGATACGAAGGGATGATCTCGATGTTCTGTTCGCAGTGTGGTGCCCCCATGGGCGACAACGATAAGTTCTGTGGTGCGTGTGGTGCCCCCAATGCCGGTGCCGCAGCCTCTGCCCCTCAGGGTCAGCCCCAGCAGTTTGTTCCGCAACCGCCCGTGGCGAATGCGTCCAAGGGCTGTGTGGCTCAGGCGTTTGAGGACATGACCAAGACGCCGGGCGTGCTGCAGCGCGTGTGCCAGATCGCCTTTTTGCCGGCGCTGATTTGTGTTGTGTCGGTGCTCGTGCTGTTCATTCCCGTTATCGGCGGTATCGCGGCTGCCATCGGCTTTTTGGCAGCTTGCATTGCGAGCGTGTGTGGTTCCGGCTTTGGTATTGAGTGGGGTCGCGATCTGTCGCTCAAGGTTGATGACGGTATGGATCGTCCACTCATGCGTTCCACGTCGTTTGGCCTCGGAGTCTTTTCGAGCGTTATCTCGGTCGTGCTCGAGGTTATCGCTGCCATTCCCGTTATCGGTGTAGTGCTTTCGCTGGTGGAGAGCGTGGTAATTGGCGCCGCGGGCTCGTATTCGTATTACGGCTCTTATGCACTCGAGGCAGCGCTGTTCGGCTCGCTTGGCCTGCTTGTCCTGGCTATGATTGCCACGGCGGTCTTGGGGGTCTTCTTTAAGATGTTCGCCGACATTGCCGTGATGCACTTTGCGGTGACCGGTCGTGTCGAGAGCGCGTTTTCGCTCGATAAGGTCTGGGCGGCCTTTAAGCACAACAAGACCAAACTGTTCTGCGCTTCGTTCCTTCCCGAGTTTTTGACGGGCCTGGTCGCCAACGTTGTCACCTGGATCCTGACGTTCGTCTTTGGCACCATTGCCTCTGTCGGTATGTATAGCTACTACTACCGTCCTACGGCTATTGAGGCGCTTGTTACCGGCGGTGGCATCACGCTCGTATTGTTCTTGGTGCTGACGGCGTTTGTCACGGTATTCCTCACGGTCTTTGGCAAGATGCTCAAGCACCGTGCCGTTGGCTATTGGGTTGCGCGCTACGCA
This sequence comes from uncultured Collinsella sp., assembly GCA_934650095.1. Classification (GTDB taxonomy): domain Bacteria; phylum Actinomycetota; class Coriobacteriia; order Coriobacteriales; family Coriobacteriaceae; genus Collinsella. Next base: position 6,430 of record CAKUFT010000025.1, on the reverse strand, counting down.
AGCGAGTGGGCCGACGAGGACAAGGACGACGTCCTGACTTTTGTGCTGCCGTTTGAGAAGAAGTCTGCTCCGGCTGGTTTTAGCGCCGACGCAGCGCCCGTATCCGATTCCGCTGCGGCGCCGGCGCCTGCGCCCGAGCCCGAGCCCGAGCCCGTGCCTGAGCCTGAGCCTGAGCCTGAGCCTGAGCCCGCGCCCGTGCCTGAGCCCGAGCCCGCGCCCATGCCGGAACCGGAGCCCGAGCCTGCACCTGAGCCCGAGCCTGCGCCAAGCTCCGACGAGGACCCGCAGGACGAGTAGCCACGCCGTCTGCCATTTGGGGACGGGGTAGAAACGGTAGAAATAGCGCTTGACAAATAAGCGGGGGCGGACGTGCCGAAGCGTCCGCCCCCGCTTTGATATCGCGATGCGGCTATGACTGCGAGATGGTCGTGGATCGACTACTCGTCGTGCTTCTCCTCGCGGCGGGCGGCGGCGCGAGCGTCGTGGATGCCCTTGATTGCGGCGTGTCGGGCGGTGCGGGCATCGTGCATGGCGTCGCGGGCCTCGGCGGCCGTGGCCTTGGCAGAGCGCAGTTTGGCTGCCAGGTCGGGATTGGTCTCGGCGACCGCGGCAATCGTGGGGCCGTCGAGCTCTTCTTGTGTGGGCTCGGCCAAAAAGTCGATGGCATATTGGGCGGCCACCATGGAGCCCTTGGCCAGTACCGACTCGTCAATCTTGTAGAAGCAAGAATGTTGGGCGTACGTGGCGCCAATCTGGGGGTTGCGCGTGCCAACAAAGGCGAGCACGCCCGGTACGCGGCGCAGGTACTCCGAAAAATCCTCACCCGAGAGTGTGCCGCGATAATGGCCTTGGCCGGTGGGGCCCAGGCATTTGATTACTGCCTGGCGGCAGCGCTCGCTCGAGGCGGCATCGTTTTCGACCTTGTAATTGGCGATGGTGTAGTCGGTGAGCTCTGCCTCGGCGCCCAAGGCGGCCGCGGTATGCTCCACGATGCGGCGCATGAGCTCCGGCATTTCCTCGTGGGTCGAATCTCCGTAGGTGCGCACCGTGCCGGCGAGGTAGGCCGTGCCGGCGATAACGTTGCGCGCGGTGCCGCCGTGCAGCTCGCCGACGGTAATGACGGCCGGCTCGTAGGGACTGATCTCGCGCGAAACGATGGTCTGCAGAGCGTTGACGATCTCGGCGGCAACCATAACGGCGTCGTGGCCGCGCTGGGGCATGGCGCCGTGGCACGAGGTGCCGCGGACGTCGATGCGGAACCAGTCGGTATTGGCCATGCGCGGTCCGGGCTCACAGCTCACGGTGCCGGCGTCGACCTCACTCCAGATGTGCGCGGCGTAGGCGCCATCGACGCCGTCGAGCACGCCCGTGCCGATCATGAGCTTGGCGCCCTGGCCGTTTTCCTCGCTGGGCTGGAAGACGATGCGGACTTCGCCGTGGATGTCGTCGGTCATATGGCGCAGGATTTGCAGCGTGCCGAGCATCATGGCGATGTGGCAGTCGTGGCCGCAGGCGTGCATGCAGCCCTCGTTGACGCTGGCAAACTCCTCGCCGGTCTGCTCGGTGACGGGCAGGGCGTCGATATCCGCGCGCAGCAGGATGCGGCGGCGCGGCGTGCCGTCCTCGTGGTAGGCATCCGACGCGGTACCGCGAAGCGTTGCCACCAAGCCGGTCTTGAGCGGACGCTCGTAGGGGATATTCATGGCGTCGAGCTGGTTGGCGATGTCGGAGGTCGTGCGCTCCTCGGCAAGGCTCAGCTCCGGGTGCTTATGGAAGTGCCGGCGCTGCTTGATGATATAGGGTTCAAACTCGGTAGCGATATCTTTGATGGCTGCGGTGACGTCGTCAGCCGCGCGAGCCTCGGTCGCCGCCATAATCTGCTGTGCCTTGGTCTTCGTCATGGTCGATTTGCTCCTTGCTGGGTTGATCGCAAAATCGTACAGGCTCTCTCCAGTATGCCACCTGCCGCTAGGGCTGGTAAAGTTGCCGTTTGCCGCTTGGGGTTTTGTTGCAAGGGCGGGGGAGTACACTCGGGGGTGTTGAATTTCCTGCCAGAGATGGGGATGCCCATGCAACATATCGATCGGATTATCCGCTCCAAGAACGTCTTTACCGCGCAAGACGGCATCGATACCGCCCGCGAGCTGGCGATTGCCATCGCAGGCGACCGTATCGTCGCAGTCGGTGCGCCCGATGACGTGATTGCCGCCGCGCCTGCCGCCACGCCGGTTATCGACTACGGCGAGCAGTTTGTCTGCCCAGGTTTCCATGACGCTCATCTGCACTTCTTCCATACCTCGGTCGGCTCCTCGCCGTACATGCTCATGGATATGGGCACGTCCGAGACTGCGCTGGTGCAGCACGCGCTCGAGTTTTCCAAGGACCTGCCCGATGACGCTTGGGTTGTGACGCAGGGCTGGCGCGACTACCGTTGGGACCCGCCCGAGCATCCTACCAAGGCGTCGCTCGATGCGGCATTCCCCGATCGTCCCTGCGTTATGTATTCGGGCGACGGGCATACGCTTTGGCTCAACAGCCGCGCACTCGAGGCGCTCGGCGTCACACGCGACAGCGAGCCGCCAGCGGGCGGCAGCTACGACAAGGATGCAAACGGCGAGCTCACGGGTATCGCTCACGAGGCAGCTGCTATGCAGCTGCTGCCGCGCTGCCTGGAGTGGCTGGGCGAGGACCGCATCGCGAGCGCTTACGCCGAACAGATGAAGCGCATGGCCGAGCAGGGCATCACCTCGATCTGCGATATGTCGCTCATGCCCATGCCGGGTTGTGACTTCATCCGCGACGACGTCTACGACAAGCTGCAAGCCGCCGGCAAGCTGGGCATCCGCGCCCATCTGTTCCCCACGCTGCTGGATGACCAGTCGCGCTTGGAAGAACTGCAGATCCGCTACGCGAACAACGCGCTGCTCTCGGCGCCTGGTTTTAAGCAGTTCTTCGACGGCGTCTCGAGCGAACACACGGCATATCTCACCGAGCCCTATACCAATCCGCGCTTCCCGGGCGATCAAGGTCGCCTGACGGTTCCTGCCGAGCGCATGCGCAAGCTGGTTCTGGCGGCTGCGGAGCGCGGTCACACCGTACGCATCCACGTCATTGGTGACGGTGCGATTCATGCCGCGCTGGATATCTTCGAGGAAGCAGCCGACCTGTACGGCCTGCCCCAGCACGGCCATAACACACTCGAGCATCTGGAGAACCTCCTGCCCGAGGACATCGAACGCCTGCGCAGGCTCAACGTGGTTGCTTCGAGCCAGCCCTGCCACATTACACTCGACCCGGGTGGACCGGAGCGCGATCTGGGCCTGGAGCGTAGCCGCATCATGTGGCCGTTCGCAACCTATAAGCAGCGCGGCATTCGCCAAGCCTTCGGTACCGACAGCCCTATCACGCCCGTTACCAGCATGAACGTGCTCTACACGGCTATCACGCGCCAAGACCCCAAAAGCCACTGGCCCGAGGGCGGCTGGTTGCCGAGCGAGCGCATCGATGCGGCAACGGCTCTGCGCAACTACACCCTGGGCAGCGCCTATGCAGCGGGCGACGAGCAAAACCTCGGCAGCCTGGAACCCGGCAAATACGCCGATCTGGTAGTCCTAGACCAAAACCCGCTCACCATCGACCCCCAAGAGCTCCAGACCACCAAAGTCCAAGCCACCTACCTATCCGGCAACCTCATCTTCGAGCGCTAACCCCATGCCCCATCCATCAGTTGCGGTGAAATACGGACTAAATAACGCCTCAACAGCAAAAAACAGTCCATATTCCACCGCAACTTAAAGGGGGCACGTTTCGACAACGTGCCCCTTTCTTGTACATCCCATCCGCATCGCCATTTTGCTGCGCTGACTTTTCTGAATGCCGGGCTCGAATCAGTTAACCCAGCTCCCGGGGCGGACCGGAGGGCATGAAGTTTGTCGCGAGTTCCGCACGCAAAGGAAAGCACTTAATGTGCTTTCCGTCTTGCGCAGGACTGTAGAGCAGCAAACTTCATGCCCTCCGGTCCGCCCCGGGAGCCACCGCTAAGTTATCCCCCGGCATTCAGAAAATCTAAGTGCCAAAAAATAAGATTTTTTGACTCTGTGTTGTATAACCCGCCATTCGTGGGTACCATTCAACGCGTACGCAAACGAAGTAGGGAAACCCGCACGGTTCAATCGTGCGGCCCAAAAAGGAGGAAACAAGCATGTCGTCTTTGAAGCCGCTTGCAGATCGCGTCCTGGTCAAGCCCGACGAGGCCGAGCAGAAGACCGCTTCTGGTCTGTACATCGCCAGCAACGCTCAGGAGAAGCCGCAGCGCGGCACCATCGTTGCCGTTGGCGCTGGCAAGGTCAACGACAAGGGTGAGCGCATCCCCATGGACGTCAAGGTCGGTGACGTTGTCATCTACGGTAAGTTCGGTGGCAACGAGGTCAAGGTCGACGGCGAGAAGTATCTGCTGATGCGCGCCGACGACATCTACGCCGTCGTCGAGGCCTAGTCTCGTCAGAATCTCTGATTCGTCTTTGAACGCGGCCGCCGCATAGGACTCGGAAGCGGCGACGCGAGTCACATTTCTTTTGGAGGATTACCTACCATGGCAAAGAACATTACGTTCAACACCGATGCCCGCGCTAAGCTCGCCAAGGGTGTCAACACTCTGGCCGACGCCGTTACCGTCACCATGGGCCCCAAGGGCCGCTACGTTGCTCTGCAGCGCACGTTTGGTGCCCCGACTATCACCAACGACGGCGTTTCTGTCGCCAAGGAGATTGAGCTCGAGGACAACATCGAGAACATGGGTGCCCAGCTGGTGAAGGAGGTCGCCACCAAGACCAACGACACCGTGGGTGACGGTACCACCACCGCAACCCTGCTCGCTCAAGCCATCGTCAACGACGGTCTGCGCAACGTCGCCGCTGGCGCCAACCCGCTGGCCATCCGTCGCGGCATCGACAAGGCTGTCAACGCCGCCGTCGCCGAGATGAAGAAGCAGGCCAAGCCGGTCGAGACCAAGGAGCAGATCGCTTCCGTCGGTACCATCTCCGCTGGTGACCCCGAGGTTGGCGAGAAGATCGCCGAGGCCATGGAGGTCGTGGGCAAGGACGGCGTCATCACCGTCGAGGATTCCCAGACGTTCGATATCACCATCGACACCGTCGAGGGCATGCAGTTTGACAAGGGCTATGTCTCCGCTTACTTCGTCACGGACAACGACCGCATGGAGGCCGTGATGAAGGATCCGTACATCCTCATCACCGACCAGAAGATCTCCAGCGTCCAGGACATCATGCCCGTGCTCGAGGCTGTCCAGCGCGCCGGCCGTGGCCTGCTCATCATCGCTGAGGACATCGACGGCGAGGCTCTGCCCACCCTCGTCCTCAACAAGATCCGTGGCGCCCTCAACGTCTGCGCCGTCAAGGCCCCGGGCTACGGCGATCGCCGCAAGCGCATCCTCGAGGACATCGCCGTCCTCACCGGTGGCCAGGCAGCTCTCGACGAGCTGGGCGTGAAGGTCGCTGACATCACCGCCGATATGCTCGGTACCGCTAAGTCCGTCACCATCTCCAAGGACAACACCGTCGTCGTCGGCGGCGCTGGCTCCAAGGAGGCCATCGACGCTCGCATCGCTCAGATCAAGGGCGAGATGGAGAACACCACCTCTGACTTCGACCGCGAGAAGCTCCAGGAGCGCCTGGCCAAGCTCTCCGGTGGCGTTGCCGTCATCAAGGTCGGCGCTGCTACCGAGTCCGAGCTCAAGGAGATCAAGCACCGCGTCGAGGACGCCCTGCAGGCTACCCGCGCTGCTGTCGAGGAGGGCATTGTCGCTGGTGGCGGCGTCGCCTTCATGGACGCTGCTCCTGCGCTCGACGCCGTTGAGCTCGACGACCCCGAGGAGAAGATCGGTGTTGACATCGTCAAGAAGGCTCTGACCGCTCCGGTCGCTACCATCGCCAAGAACGCTGGCTTTGAGGGCGCTGTCGTGGTCGACAAGGTTGCCGAGCTGCCCGCTGGCCAGGGTCTCAACTCTGCCAACGGCGAGTGGGGCGACATGATCGAGATGGGCGTCCTTGACCCCGTCAAGGTCAGCCGCGTCACCCTGCAGAACGCTGCTTCCGTCGCCAGCCTGATCCTCATCACCGAGGCCACCGTCTCCGATGTGCCCAAGAACACTCAGCTTGAGGACGCTATCGCTGCTGCTACCGCTGGTCAGCAGGGCGGCGGTATGTACTAAGGCCGACAAGGTCTAGAACTCCCACCGGGAATCCGGGGGCGTGACGGGGGTTTCTCTCCGGAACGTCCTCGGACATGCAAAGAGGCTCCGCATCGCGCTTCGCGCTGCGGAGCCTCTTTGCGTCCTGACGCTCCTATTTGGCAAGGTCTTTTTTGGAATTCATTTTTCGCTCCGCCTCGAAGGCCTGCCTGTCCCAATCGA
>CAKUFT010000024.1 GCA_934650095.1 uncultured Collinsella sp. | reverse complement strand
ATGGACTATGAGTATTGACGATGTCCTGACGTTGTTATTGCTTGCAATCGCGGCTGTGGAGCTCGGCATCCACATTGGAGGTCGAATGAAATAGCCGCCCCCGCGTAATGCGAAGACGGCCACTTCTCACGCTACAAACGTGCATTGGAGTTGGCCAACCCGCTGCAACGGGTGCCATCTGCTTCATCTTATGCGAATCCTGGTCTCATTTCAACAAGCCCCGAGGGTTCAAATGGAATCGCGATAATACCTATAATGGCGATAGCTAAAACACGACAGCTTCCCCATCGGAGGATATCTATGACCGAAACCGCAGCCGCCGCCCCCATCGAGACGCGCGACACCAAGCTCGAGATCATCATGGGTCGCGAGGCGCTCGACAAGCTCGCCAACGCCACGGTGCTGGTACTCGGCTGCGGAGGTGTGGGCTCCAACTGCTGCGAGGCACTCGCCCGCGGCGGCATTGGTCATTTTGTAATTCTGGACAAGGACATCATCGCACCCAGCAATATCAATCGCCAGGCCATCGCCTTTCACAGCACCATCGGCAAGCGCAAGGTTGACGTGATGGAAGCCATGATCCACGATATCAATCCTGCCGCCACCGTCATCAAACGTACCGAATACCTGCTGAGCGACAACATCGATGATTTCTTCGCGAGCGTTTTGGAGCAGACGGACGGCAAGCTCGACTATGTCGTCGACGCCATCGACACCATCTCGGCCAAGCTCACCATTGCCAAATATGCTCAGGACCACAACATTCGTTTGGTTAGCTCTATGGGCGGAGCCAACAAGCTCCATCCCGAGTGCCTGCGCTTTGCCGACATCTTCGATACGGTACGTGACCCCATGAGCCGCATTATGCGCAAAGAATGTAAGAAGCGCGGAATCAAGAGCCTGCACGTGCTGTTTAGCTGCGAGGAATCGGTTAAAACCCAACCCCGCGACCCGTCCAACATCCACGAGCGTACCGAGTTGGGTACCGCCAGCTTTATGCCGCCCATCATGGGTCAGATGATTGCCGGCGAGGTTATCCGCCAGATCAGCGGGCGCGGCACCGAGCGCGTGCGCGCCGATGGCCAGCGCTTGGACTAGCGGAGCGCGCCGAGATGGAGCCCTGGTTATTTGATGCACACTGCCATCTTGATCTAATGGCTCACCCGGACGCCGTTGCCGATGAGGCAACGACGCTGGACCTGGTTCTATTTGACTGCGGCGTCGATCCGCGCGACTTTGCACGCGCCAAGAAGCGCGCTTGCAACCGTTCAAATATCTTTGCCGGCATCGGCCTCCATCCCTGGTGGCTCGCCGACGGACGATGTGGCAACGCTGAAATCAATCTGCTTTGCGAAGTCGCTGCACAAGAACGCTTGATCGGCGAGGTCGGGCTCGACTTTTCCGCTCGTTTTGCCGGAAGCGAGCCGCTACAAGTACAGGCATTTGACCGGCTCTGCGATGCACTCGTGCAGCACTCTCTTGCCGGGCGCGTGATATCAATTCACGCCGTTCGTTCGGCAGGAACCGTGCTGGACGTCCTCGGGTCACATGAATTGCTCACCCCAAGCCCCGACTCCCCCGCTATCATCTTCCACTGGTTTAGCGGTACCTCGAACGAGTTCGTCCGCGCGCGAAACGCAGGCTGCTATTTTTCCGTGAATGAGCGGATGCTTGCGACCAAACGCGGGCGCGAATACGCACGACAGATTCCACTGAACCGCCTGTTACTCGAAACCGACACGCCGGCCGAACCAGACGCGAAAACATCCGCGCGGCAGCTCGTCGATTCACTCATAAGAACATCCGAGATCATTGCCACGCTTAAAGACTGCGCCGCGGAAAGCGTCAAGTCGGTCGTCCTGGAAAATTCCCGCTCCATTTTCGACTTCCACTAACCCTGGTGGGCAAAAAATGCCAAATATGAGTAATGTTGTAAAACTAGTCACATTATTTTGCATCAAAACAACGACCTGATAATATACAACTGTTCATTATCAGGTCGTTTTAGCATACTTAAAGCCATCAATAACAGGTTTCAATCGCCCGCAGACGCTCAATAAAGGCCTCAAGAGCCTGATTTTGCTGCCACTAAATTAGTGACAGTACTCATATTTGGCATTTTTTGCCCACGCCTCTCAAGGAACATGCGAATCGCACAACGCAGCCCCCATAAGAGCGTGGGGCAATTCGGCGGCGCTACACCAGCTCGTGCATAAGGTCGCAATTTCGCGCATATAGCTCATCAAAGATATGGCGGCGCGATGCGTACAGCTCATGAGCGTCCATATCAGGTTCGATCGTTTGCGCGACCCCAAGAATCCGGGCAAGCTCACCCCATGATGAATAGGCGCCGCCAGCAAGTGCCGCCATAAGGGCATCGCCAAAACATGCGCCCACCGTAACCTTCGCAACCGAAACTTCACGACCGCAGACATCGGCAATCGCTTGCATCCATACCGGATTCTTAGTTCCGCCTCCCACGACCATGATGTGCTCGATGGGAAGCCCGTGCTCGCGCTCGATGATGTCGACATGAGCCGCGACCGTATAGGCGATCCCTTCCAAAGCCGCGCGGACCATATGGCCCCGGGTATGCCTTTCGGTCAGACCGAAGAACACGCCACGCGCCTCGGGATCGTTGAGCGGGGTGCGCTCGCCCGCAAAGTATGGAAGACACAGAAGGCCATCCGCTCCAGGACCTACCTGCCCGGCATCGTGCGCCATGACCTCATAGGCATCGGGGCCGCCGGAGCGTTCGGCATCCACGGCATCGCGGTACAACTCGCGTCGCAACCATGCCGTCAACGCACCCGCAGTATTGGTGCCAGCGCAGATACCGTAGGTTCCGGGGATGATGAATGTTCCCGGCCACAGACGGGCGTCATCGACCATATGGTCCGCCAAATAGATAAAGTAGGCCGTGCTCCCGAGTTGCACCATCATGTCCCCGGGGCAGAACACTCCAGTAGAAATCGCCTCGGCGCCCGAGTCACCCGTTCCGACAAGCACCGGCGTTCCCTTCGCAAGACCGGTTTCATCCGCTGCACGATTCGTGATTACGCCGGCGATATCGGTCGCCGCCATGACTTCGGCCATCTGGTCGGGACGGCAGAACCGCGCGCACCCGCGCTCATTAACCCGCCACGTCTCGCGATCGTATAAGGGCAGGAAATCCTCGGCAAGATAACGGTCAATCGTAAACTTGCCGGTAAGCTTGGCACATAGATAGGACGAAGCCGTAAGAAACTTCGCCGCCCGCTCATGGACCTCGGGCATATTCTCCTTAAACCAAAGGACCTTGGGAGCGATATCGGACGAGCACGGGTCGTGTCCAAAGAGCTCACGAGCTCGATCGGGACCATATTCAGAAAGAAGCTCGTCAATCTGCGGCTTCGAGCGAGCGTCGACCCCGTACAAAATTGCCGGAGCCAAGGCGTGGCAATCTTCATCGACCGGCACGCAATCACAGCCCAAAGCCGACAACCCTACGCAGCGGATCTGGCTCGCCTCGATACTCGCGCGCTCGATGAGCTCGCGAGACAGCCGGCAAAAATCACCCCACCAAATCGCTTCTGCATCGTGCTGATACCAACCATCCCGAGGGTTCTCGGTCTCATGTTGACAAGATGCCTGCGCCACAATTCGACACTCCACATCAATTAACACACCCTTGGACGCGCTCGTTCCGATGTCGATGCCAAGATAGTACGGCATGCCGCTCACTCCCCTCTCGCGGCACGGGCGGCAGCCATGAATCGCACCACCCGCTCGGCTTCGACAGGGGCGTCGAGCTTGCCGTCTCGCTTGAGACAGGTACCGACAAACGCGCCATCATAATGTGAAAACACGTCTGCAACGGTATTCTCGCGGCATCCCGTTCCACATACCACCGGCACATCGCCAACACGGGCGCGCACCTCGTCGGCAAGCTCGCCCGAAGCTCCGCGCCCGGCAGCAGACCCGCCAATGACAAGGGCGTCGGGCAGGCAGTTGAATACCAGCGAATCGGCAATATCGGGAGTCGATCGGTCGTTAAGATACACCTCGCCCTCGCTTGTGATGAAATGGAACATCTTTAGGTCATCCAAACGCAGGGCGGCGCGGCGGCGCATGGTGTGCGCAAAGTCACGATTGATCAGGCCAAGATCGCCAGCCCAGGCACCGCAGAAATTGCAGCGTGTAAACTGCGCCTCGACGGCGGCGCACAGCTCGATCGTGGCATCGCCGTCATAAATAGCCTCTGCACCCCAAGGGGTCGAGAACTCTGCGGCAAGAGCGCCGATGACATGCCCCATAGCGGCAAGGGTCACTGCCGACACATGCTGCTCGTAGGGCATCGACAGCTCATTGGTGATCAGAATGCCGTCCACGCCACCCGACTGCAGCGCTTCGAGATCGCGCTTGGCGGCATCGATCACGCGCGAAACGCTGCCGCTCGGATAATACAGAGGATCGCCAGGCAGCGGCTGCAGATGCAGCATGCCAATGACCGGTTTCTCGGTCCCAAACATCGAAGCCATAAACGACATGGTCAATCTCCTTTAGCTCGCCGACTCGCAGGCATCAACTGCTACTCGCCCAGCACCTCAACGTACACTTTTCGCTTCTGAGGCCCATCGAACTCCGCAAGGTAGATGTTCTGGGCCCCGCCACATACGATGTGGCCGTCTTGAACGGGGAAGAAGCAGCTATTGCCGCAAATCATGCTCTTGATATGGCCACAGGAGTTATTGCCCGTGGCGCCATAACTCGGCAAGAAATGAGCATGCGCATAGGGGGCATCGGGCGGGGCAATGCGATCGAGCGTCTCCATGAGATCGGTCTCCACGCACGGAAGCCCCTCGTTCACCACGATGCCGCAAGTCGTATGCGACAAAATAATCGCTGCCAGTCCATCGGTCACCGCACTACGCTCGATGGCGGCATGCACATCTTCTGTGATGTCGATGAACTGGTCGGGCGCCGTCGATAGATAACTCAATGTCTCGAGTGTCACCATGTCACTCATCACCTTTCAGAAAACGCAGCGCCGTGCCGGAATACAGATTCTCCCGCGCCTCATCGCGCATGGGCACAGCATCAAGCGCCCGCTTGAGCTTGAAGGCGCGGAAGCGTGGCGTATTGCTGGCAAACATCACCTGATGCGACAGGGCACGCTCATACCACAGCGGTCCCATATCGACGGTGAAGAGCCGCTGCATCATTTCTTCGGGCGAATCGATATAGGTAATAGAGGTATCCGTATAGCAATTGGGATACTTGAGCAGCATCGCCACGGTTTCGCGCACCCAGGGCCAACCAAAGTGAGTCAGGTTAAAGCGCACATCCGGATGCGTTGCGATGGTGTGCTCAAACGCAAGCGGGTGGCTTCGCGAAAGCTCCGCACCCGGCTCCCAGGACATACCGGCATGAAACACCACCGGCTTGTTGTAGCGCTCACAGAGCTTGTAGAGCGGCTCGGCAACGGCATCATCGGGCGCAAAACCCTGCTTTGCCGGATGCAGGCAGAGCCCCTTGGCCCCCAGCTCGGTAAAGGCGCGCTCCAGTTCGTCGGCGGCGCCACTCACTTGCGGGTCCACGCTCGCAAATCCCCATAGACGATCGGGGTGCGCAGCAACAAGCGCGGCAACCTGGTCGTTGGTGCCAAAGTGTCCGCCGCACGCCGTGGTCACATCGAGCGGCATGAGCACGCTTTTCCGTACATCGCAGACATCCATCTCGGCCACGAGCTCATCCCAGTCCATGGGACCCATGTGCCCCATGCCAAACTCACGCTCCCAAAAACCAAAGCCGTCTGGCTCGTCGCCCGGCGTATAGATCTCGCCGTAGAGCATGGGCTGGACCAGCATATCGATTACCATCTTGCACTCCTTTCCAGGCTTTTGTTCCTAGTACGGCTCGAACGACCCAATGACTCGGGACGAAAGCTCGGCACCGGCATGCATGCACGCCGGCACGTCAAGCCCATCCAGTACACCTTTGGTGAATCCGGCGATATACGAGTCGCCGGCGCCCACGGTATTGACGACCTTCTCGGCCGGCACGATCCCACATTCATAGAAGCGCTCACCGTCATAGGCGATGCTTCCCTTCTCGCCAAGCGTGGCGACCGCCACGCGCGGACCCAGCTCCTGCACATGGCGCACCCAGTCGCGCAGCTCCGCGCTATCCTCCTCAAACGACATAAAGGCATAGTCCACGTAAGGAAAATGGCTCTCACAGGTGTATTCGGGATCTTGACTAAACACCGAGAAGTCCATGACGACGGTCTTGCCTGCCTCGTGCCATTCGGGCAGCAGGTCTAAGCAGTTTCCAAACAGGTCGGTATGGATGACATCGTGCTCCAGGATAAACGCCCGGTCACCATCGTTTGGCCGGTACGTTTCCATGACACCATCAATCGCCTCGAGATGTACGCGGTCGACGCCGTCCTTCAACGCCATGAGCATCACCGAGGTATCGCCGTCCTCCACGCGAAGATGCGAGATGTCGAACCCCTCGGCAGCCAGCGCCTCGCGCATCTTGTCTCCGTACTCGTCCTTTCCGACGACCGACACCGCAGACACCGATACGCCCATACGCGCCAGATGGATACCCCAGTCGATGCCATTACCAGTCGGATAGAACACGCCGATGTTTTGATACACGTCCGCACAGCAGAAGCCAGCTGCGCATGCTTTGATATCCATAGTCTTCTCCAGCAATCAAAAAGGGGCCCACCCAAGGCGAGCCCCTATCCGAATTCCGATGTAATCTCGCGTCAGTCAGCCAAGGCTTCAGCCCCAAGCCGCCCAGCGCTTTCTCAGGCTACTCGGCGATCGGAGCTCCGTGGCCCCAAGAACCCTCCATGCCGCACACGGTCGAGGCAAAACCTGCCGCAAAATCGAGCGCACGCTCAATGGCCTCAGGTCCGTCCTCGCCGCGCTTGGCGGAATCGAGGTAGCACATCAGGAATGAGGTCAGGAACGAGTCCCCGGCTCCCATGGTGTCCTTCATGTCCGTTACGGGCTTTGCCAGCTGGCGATAGTAACGCTCACCGTCATAGGCGATGCAGCCCTCGGCGCCCGCCGTCGCAGACACAAAGCACGGACCCAGGCTCTTCACCCAGGCGAGGCGCTCGCGAATCTCATCCTCGCTCGCAGCGTCCGCGGCGCTAAAGAAGGCGAAGTCGACAAACGGGGCAATCTGCTCATAGTATTCATCGGTGGAATCGTCCGAGAAGTCAAACGATACGGTGATGCCCGCAGCCTTCAGCTTGGGGAGCTCGCGCTCGGTAAAGCAGTAGTTGCCCGAGTGGACTACGTCGAACTGCTTCATGTATGCCAGATCAAAGCGATCGAGCACATAGCGCGCATCGCCACGGATGCCGCCCTCATTGGAGCCGAGGAATACGCGGTCGCCATCGACCACGGTCACACGCGCCGCGCCGTTCTCGCCAATAAGCTGCTCGCACTTAGCGAGCTCGATACCCTCGTCCTCAAGACTTGCAATCACATGCTCGGCAGCGGCATCGTTGCCAAAGATGCCCATGTACGCGGAGCGCGCAGCACCGCACTTCTTGGCATAGACGGCAAAATTCACCGCATTGCCGCCGGGATACATGGTATGGATATGCTCATAGCGATCGACGACGTTGTCACCAAACCCGAGCGCGTTAACGTTAAAAGCCATGGTATCTATCCTTCCTAGTACTCAACAACGCCCATGTAGCGACGGAAGTCGGGGTCGTGATCGAACACCTTGCCGCGCGCTGCACGCAGCTCGCAGTTCATAGCGTAGAACAGCACCGGATCCAGATAAGCACGAACGCTCGCCGGCACGGCCTCCATACCGTACTCCTTGGCATCAAGCACCATCAGTGTGTCGGTATGGGTCTCGAGGAACGCCAGGGCGCGCTCGTCCATAGGACGGCACTCGCTCGAGCCCATCTGCAAGAAGTAGAAGACGCCATCCTGGGTAGCCTCAAAGGGGCCATGGAAGTACTCGGCAGAGTGGATATAGCTGCAGTGCTGCCACTGCATCTCCATGAGCGAGCAGATGGCAAAGCCGTACGTCTGGCTAAAGTTGGGGCCGCTGCCCAGGATATAGAAGAACTCATGCTCCTGGCAAAGCTTGGCAAAGCGATCGCCCAGCTCGGCATTTACCTTTTCGCGTGCGGGAGGCAAAATCTTATCCATTTCGGCAATACCGGCATACATGTCAGCGAGATCGGCGTAGCCCTCCTGCTGGTCGAGCAGCTCGGCCGCGAGCGACAGCGAGATGCCGGCAGGGACTTCGGCCTGCGGAACGCCCTCGCCCCACGGGTACACCCAGGTGACCCACTTGCCAGTATCGATCTTGGAGCCGGCGTTATCGGTCTGCGCGATCACCGTCGCGCCCGCGGCAAGGGCAATCTCGCAGCCCTCGACGACCTCGGGGGTATTGCCGCTGTGACTGCAGGCAATGACCAGAGACTTCTCGCCCAGTCGACGGGGACGCATGATGTCGAACTCACGGGCCGTATAGATATACGAGGTGAACGTCGTCGCCTCGCGCTGCAAGAGCTCATGGGCCGGAATCAGATCGATCATGGAGCCGCCGCAGGCAATCCAGTAGACGCTGTCGAACTTGCCCTTCTCGGCAATTGCTTCCTTAATCAGATCATGTGCGTTCATGTTTAGTTCCTTTCCAGTTTGGCCGGCCATGCATGACGTGTCTTGCATGGCCGAGCAAAATCATATCTAGTCAATCAGATACTTCTCGAAGGCGGCCATGTTCTTGGCATCTGCCGCCGCCGGGTCATCGTAGTAACGACCGTCCGTGATTTCCTGACCCAACATGCCATCGAAACCATGGGCGTTGAGCGTGGCGACGAAGGCATCCATATCGTGCTTGCCGTCGCCCCAGACCAGATGGCCATAGGGGTCGCCATCGATAAAGTGCATCTCGTGGATCGCACCGTCGCCAAATGCGGCAAACCAGTCCTCGAGCGACTCACCCGCAACACCCATTGCGGTCGTATCAACCATAGGCTGCAGATACGGACTCGCGACCTCATCGATCATGCGCTTGGCATCGGCGACGGTCGTCACAAGGTTGCTCTCCTCGGGACGCAGACTCTCCATTGTTAGCACCAGACCGTGCTCGCCGGCATACTCCGCCAAGATGGATAGGTGCTCGCGGCTGCGCTTCCACGCCTCTTCGCGATCCTCGTCCCAGTCACCCCAACCCGAGTTTACGGACATGCGGTCGCATCCCAGCACCTCGGCAAGCTCGATGCCATGCTTGAAATACGCCAGGCTCCGCTGCTCGTGAAGCGGCTTACGGGCGCAATACTGCCATGGATAGACCACGTTCTCGGGACAGAGCGTCCGATAGCGCAGACCACGGTCGGCGGCCTTTTTCGCCAGAGCCTCGGCCTCATAATACCCAGTGTGATCGAGCGTCACATGGGGCTCGGCGCACCACAGCTCGATGGACTCAAAGCCCAGGCGCTGTTGCGTATCCAAAAAATAGTCGAGCGACCACATGATGTAGTGGATGTTCATGCCCGCAATCTGTTCGCGTCGCAGCGTCGGTTTGGTTTCAGGCATGCTAAACCTCCTTATTTCGGTCGAACACGATACGTCCGTCCGACATGGTCATATCAACGGCAAGGTCACAAGCATCGTGGTAGTCAAGGCCAAACACATCGCGATCGAGCACGCAGATGTCGGCAAGCTTACCGGCCTCGAGCGTTCCCAGCTCATCCTCGCGCATCAGGTCATATGCGCCCCCTGCCGTCCATGCACGAAGGAGCTCGGCAAGCGTCAGCGTATTACCCTCATTCACGGACAAACCGTCGGCAAAGAAACCGCCGCATGCGCTAAACATCGATTCGCCCAGACTCGGAATCAAGAGCGGAAGGTCGGTGCCACAGCACACCGTACATCCCGCGTCTTCCATACCGCGACGGTTCCAGCTGTGCTGCAGTCGGACCTCGCCGATCTGCCGACGCATCATCGACAGGCAGTCCTCGCGCTTATCGAGCGTGAGGATCTGGGGGTAGACCTCGCAGATTCCGCCCAGCTTGCCAAAAAGGGCAAGGTCTTCCGGGTCAGAGTTCTCGAGGTCGGTGATCGCGTGGCGTCGAAGCATGGCTCCGTGCTCATCTCGTGGCAGCGAGGCATACAGCGCAACGGTGTGGCGAACGGCGCCGTCGCCCTGACAATGAAGCGAGTAACGGAAGCCCTCGGCATCAATCGCGCGCAGCTCGTCCTCAATCAAACCCCACTCGGGCTCCTCGACAACCGTCTTGCCGGCAGCCCCCGCATCGGCCGTCTCCTCATAAGGGTCGATCATCTCGGCAAGCCCCGCCCATACGCCGCGATCGGTCATGCGGTTGAAGCCCGAGAAACGAACAAACGGTCCCCGGAAGCGATCACGCGCCGCACGGGCATAGGGCAGATTCGCCCCGGCACCCACCGGCTGCGACATCATGGAGACGCGAACCGTCAGCTCGCCAGATTCCTCACGGCGCGCCATCTCATCGGCAAATCCGTAATAGTCATCGAAGGCCATCTCTTTGATAGCCGTGACACCGCGAGCGTTCAGCATCGCCATGTAATCCGAATACCCGGCGCGCACCTCGGGAAGCGCCAGGAAGTCCCGCATCATACGCCAGATCTTCTCGGCATAGCAGGCCTCGGGCGTAAAACCATAGCGCTCGCTGGCGGCGGCGTTGAGAACGCACGTCTCGGCACCCGGGGTAAAGCAGACAACGGGAATATCTCCAAAGGCGCCATCGAGCGCTGCCGCCGTTTTTTTATTCTCGACGTCTTCGGCGAGCGACGCAGGAAGGTCGCGCCCAAAGGCGGCGGCGCAATCGAGGTGGGCATCCTTCCACAACTGCAAAAGCGCTACCACTTCGTCGACGTCAGAGGCTTCGGATAAGTCGGCCCCCAGGCTCCGCAACGCCCAGCCCGTATAGAACGTATGCACATCGACCAGGCCAGGCATGACAGTCCTGTCGCCACAATCAATCACCTCATCCGCCTGGGCGAGAAACGAGCCTGCCTCGCCAGCGCCACCGACAGCTTCAATCCGATTGCCGCGTACCGCGACAAAACCCTCAAACGGCTGGTCTTCCGTACCGGTGAAGACGCTCTTGGACGTCAGCACCGTCAAACGATCGGACATCGCGACCTCCTTACGCCGGAAGCATGCCGGAGATGGCGGTAATGACCAAGCCAAACACGACCATAAAGATGAAGAACTTCCAGATGGTCTTCCACCATTGGCCAAACGAAATCCTTGCCACGGCAAGGCCGGCGACCGTCATGCCCGCCGTGGGGCTGATGGTGTTGATGGTCTGGTTGGCAAACTGGAGCGCGGTGACGGCAGCCTCGGGATTGAGGCCCATGAGCTCGGTCAGGGGACCCATAACGGGCATGGTAAGCGCCGCCAAGCCAGAGCTCGAGGGAACCAGCAGGGAGAGCAGGCCAAGGACGACATACATAAACGTGGTATACACGGCAGCGGGAGCACCGGCGAGTGCGGTGGCGAGCGCCTGAAGAATGGTATCGATGATCATGCCGCCCTCGGCGATGACCAGGATGCCGCGAGCGACGCCGATAACGATTGCGGCGTAAGCGAAGTCGGCAAGACCCTTAACGAACTCTTCGGCAATCGTCTGCTGGTCAAGACCGCCCAGGATACCGGCAAGCAGGCCCATGCCAAGGAACACGGCAGAGATCTCATTCATGTACCAGCCCTGCGTGACAAGGCCCCAAACGATAATGCCCATACCGCAAGCAAAATCGATCAGCACGAGCTTCTGGCGGGTGGTGAACTCTTCCTCGATGGAGGCATCGGTCACAGAGAACTCAACGCGCTTGAGCTTGTCGTCCTCGTAGGTAACGGACGACTCGGGGTTTTTCTTGACACGCATGGCGTAGCGCATGGCCCATGCAATACCAGCGGCGGTAAAGATGACCCACGAGACGGCACGCAGCCACAGCTGCGGGTTGCCCTCGATACCGATGATGCC
Source organism: uncultured Collinsella sp. (assembly GCA_934650095.1). Lineage (GTDB taxonomy): Bacteria > Actinomycetota > Coriobacteriia > Coriobacteriales > Coriobacteriaceae > Collinsella. The sequence continues at coordinate 10,208 of CAKUFT010000024.1, read as the reverse complement.
CTGAGCGATCAAAACGTTGAACGGATCGATGGTCGAGGCGCAGTATCCCAGGTTGGGACCAAGGAAGCAGATGATAAACGCCGTCATCGAGTCATAGCCGATACCCATCATGATGGGGATGAAGATGGCATAGAACGGCAGCGCTTCCTCGGACATACCAAACGTCGTGCCGCAGATGGACAGCAACGTCATGGTAATAGGAATGATGAGGATGTCTTTGTTTTTGAGCTTTTTAATCACGCGGCTCATGCCGGCGTTAAGCGCGTTGGTCTTGGTGATGATCGCGAACGAACCGCCGATCAGCAAGACGAACGCAACGACGTCGGCGGCCTCTTGAATACCCTTAGTAGGCGCCTGCAGGACTGCAAAGATGTCTTGACCCAGGTTAACGGTCTCGCCGGTCTCGGGATCGGTATAGTTCTTATCGACCTGTTCATAGGTTCCGGCAACGGCGACTTCGCGCTCGCCTGCTGCAGTCGAAATCGTCTTACGCTGGTACTGGCCAGAGGGGACGACCCAGGTTAAAACTGCAAAAACCACGATCAGCAAGAACATGATCGTATAGACGTGCGGTAATTTGAATTTGAAACGTCTGTTTGTCTTCTTCGCCTTCGTATCTGACATAGATACCTCCAAAGAACCCGAGACCTTATCGCGTCTCGCTTTAACGTTCGCGCAATGCAAACGTCCTATGACGTTCTATAGATTATCAGCGTGTTTTTAGCACTTCAAGGATATTTCGGATAGGTTACGAGGAGTCGGGTGAACGGTCGTTCAACGGCGGCGAACGGCAAAAAAGCCCGGCAGGCACAATTTGGGCCGCCGGGCGTTCTCTTGATCAACGTCCTAAATATCAAAAATGTAGCGCGATCCCACAATCCGCTGTCGGCCGATGATAAACGGCCGTTGCTGCTCGTCGTAGAAATATGCCTCCATATAAAACAGAGGCTCTCCCGTGGGAACGGACAGCAGCCGGGCGACTTCGGGTGACGCACACGCGATCTCAAGCGTGCACGGCTCTGTGAGGGCAGGCCCGCGACCCGTCCTTTCGCGCACGACCTCGAAAATTGATTGATTGGTAAGGTCCGCCTTCGCCAAAAAGGCGTTGTCTTCATAAACGTACGTGTTGTTCTCGAGCATCACGGGGATGCCATCGGCGGTGCGCACACGTTCAATGCAGATCAGCTCCGACCCAACGGGAACGCCAAAAAACTGCGCTTCGGCAGCATCGGCCGGCAACACTTTTCTTGAGACAATACGCGCCCCGGGCTCCATCTCGTTGACACGGCAGGCGTCCGAAAAGCTCTGAACGTCGTCCTTCTGGCGGATTTTACGCTTGAGCTTGGGGGCGTTTACAAACGTGCCCCTCCCCTGCTGCTTGGTAAGGTAGCCCTGCTGGACAAGCTCTTCAATGGCTCGCCGAACGGTAACGCGACCGACTTTGTAGCTTTCGGCCAATTCGAATTCATTTGGTATCCGAGCGCCCGCCTTATAGGTACCAGAATTGATGTCATTTTTGATGATATCGATAACCTGTTGATATAGCGGGATTGCCGCTTTTCCGTCGGTCAACCCTTCAGTCGATAGCATTTGCCCTCCCCTGGCAAATATGGAATCAATAATCGGTGCGGATTACGCATCGCCAGTCCTACGCAAGCTCCAGCAGCTCTGGCAGCTGGTCGATAATCTTGTCAGCCACATCCTGGCTAAAGCCGAAGCGCTCCTCGCGTTTGGCGATCACCGTCAGACCCGCTCGCTTGCCGGCAGTGATGCCGGGCACCGAGTCCTCGACGCAGCAGCAGCGGTCCGCGGACAGCCCCAGCAAATCCAACGCATGCAGGTAAATATCGGGCTCGGGCTTGCTCTCCTTAAACTGCTCGCCGCTCACCACGTACTCAAAGGCATCCGACAGACCGCACGCATCGAGCACTTCCTCGATGCTGTCCATGGGAGACGAGCTGGCCAGCGCCACGCGAACGCCGCGGCGCGGAAGCTCGCGAATCGTCTCCACGGCGCCCGGATTGATCAAGGTCTGATAATCGCGCGGTCTTTTATGTGCCCATTCATCCCAGCGGGCCAGTGCCTCCTCGCCGGTGAAGTGTCCCTTTCCGGCGCGCTCAAACCAATCGACCAGCATATGCAAAAAGAACTGATGCGAGGTACCAACCTGCCCGTTCAGCTCCTCTTGGGTCAGGTTCAGCCCAAGCTCTTTGGCAAACGCAGCGGTCTCCCCCAGGTAGTAATACTCGGTATCGACGATGACGCCGTCCATGTCAAAGATAACGGCGTCGAACGGAAATGCGGACACGGCACCCTCCCTAACAAAAAGGCGCCCGCAAGCGGACGCCCGAACCATGCACTATCGGCGATTCTAACCCAGCAGCTTGTCGAGTGCCACCGCGATACCGTCTTCGTTGTTATTGGCGGTCACCATCTGGGCAACTGCCTTAACCTCATCGACGGCGTTGCCCATGGCTACACCTGTGCCGGCCCACTCAATCATGGACTTGTCGTTCTGGCCGTCGCCAAACGATACGACCTCACTGGCATCGATGCCGAGCTTGGGCAGGGCACCCTCGAGCGCACGGGCCTTGTCGATACCGGGCGCCGTGTACTCAAAATACCAGTCGGCCGTAAACATGCCCGAAAGCGTCTGCTTAAAGGGCGCATACATCTCCTCGTAATGCGCCTGCAGGTAGGCTGGATCGCCCGCCGTCAGCAGCTTGTCCACGGGATAAGCGTCCACGACCTCATGCAAGCTCTCGACCTCACGGATCTTAAGGTCGCACGCATCGCGCTCATACTTGACGATATTCTTCTGCGAACCGTCCGGCAGTGTGATCATGCAGCGGTACGAATCCTCGACATGCAGATCGCGACCGAGCGAAATCATAGGGATCACGTCAAAATTACGCAGATGATCAATCAGACGGTGCAGTTCGTCAGCCGGCATGGCCTGGTCAAAAAGGACCTCATCGGTCTGAGCATCGACCACATGCGCGCCATTAAAGGCAACTAGCAGACCGTCATGGTTTTGAAGGTCGAGCTCCTGCGCCAAGGCGTGCAGCCCCCATGCGGGACGGCCCGAAGCCAAGATGAGCTTAATGCCCGACTCCTGCGCCGCGAGCAGCTTCTCGCGCGTACGCGGGCTGATGACCTTTTGGTCGTTGGTGAGCGTACCGTCGATATCCATTGCGATGGCTTTGATTGCCATATATGCCTCCCTGTCATTAAGCAACCTTGTCTGAGTCATCATACAGAATGCCCGCCACGCCTCTGTTTGCAACGGGTAAAAAGCTATATTGTCCCGAACATGAACGGCGTGCAGTCGTTGGGCTCAATCGTTCGGGTCAAATACGTCTGATAGCGACTCTCATCCGTCGGTGCGCCCTCGACGATTACGATTCCCGCCGAGGCACCCAGCGCGCTGGCGCCGGCCTCGATAAACGCACGATTCTCCTCATAGGTATGAATGCCGCCCGCTGCCTTATTCATCCAGACAGCAAAGGGCCCGCATCCCAACGGATTCGGGCCCCTTTCTGCTTAACGCTTAATCAGCGGCAAAGCCTACTTGCGGTGAGCGCGGTAGAACTCGATGAGCGCCTGGGTCGAAGCGTCCTGCTCGGCCTTGGCAGCGTCGTCGTGGAAGGCAGGGGTGATCTGCTTGGCAAGCTGCTTGCCCAGCTCGACGCCCCACTGGTCGTAGGAGTCGATGCCCCAGACCGTGCCCTCGACAAACACGATGTGCTCGTACAGGGCGATGAGCTCGCCGAGCGCGAACGGGCTCAGCGTGTCGCCGAAGATGGAGGTCGTCGGACGGTTGCCCTCAAAGCAGCGGGCCGGGACGATCTGCTCGGGCGTGCCCTCGGCGCGCACCTCGTCGGCCGTCTTGCCAAAGGCGAGTGCCTTGGTCTGGGCCAGGAAGTTGCCTAGGAACAGCTCGTGGACGTCCTGGCCGTTGTCGGTCGCGGGGTTGGCGGTGTTGGCGAAAGCGATAAAGTCGGCCGGAACAACCACGGTGCCCTGGTGCAGCAGCTGATAGAAGGCGTGCTGGCCGTTGGTGCCGGGCTCGCCCCAGAAGATCTCACCGGTATCGGAGGTCACAGCGCTGCCGTCCCAGCGGACGTGCTTGCCGTTGGACTCCATGGTGAGCTGCTGCAGGTAGGCCGGGAAACGGTGCAGGTACTGGCTGTACGGCAGAACGGCATGGCTCTTGGAACCGAAGAAGTTGACGTACCAGACGTTGAGCAGGCCCATCAACGCGACGGCGTTGTTCTCGAGCGGCGTGTTGCAGAAGTACTCGTCGATGGCGTGGAAGCCCTCGAGAAACTGCTGGAAGCGCTCGGGGCCGAGCACGACGATCAGCGACAGACCCACGGCGGAGTCAACGGAGTAACGGCCGCCGACCCAGTTCCAGAAACCGAAGGCGTTGGCCGGATCGATACCGAAAGCCTCAACCTTCTCGAGTGCGGTGGAAACGGCGACGAAGTGCTTTGCCACGGCCTCGGCGTTCTGCTCATCGGAGCCATCGATGGCGCCCTGAGCCTTGAGCTGCTCGAGCATCCAGGTCTTGACCTCGCGGGCGTTGGTGAGGGTCTCGAGCGTGGTGAAGGTCTTGGAGACGATGATCACGAGCGTGGTCTCGGGGTCCAGACCCTTGAGCTTCTCGGCCTGATCGTTGGGGTCGATGTTGGAGATGTAGCGGCAATCGATACCGGCGTCGGCATAGGGACGCAGGGCCTCGTAGGCCATGACCGGGCCCAGGTCGGAGCCACCGATGCCGATGGACACCAGGTGCTCAATCTTCTTGCCGGTAACGCCCTTCCACTCACCGGAGCGCACGCGCTCGGCAAAGGCGTACATGCGGTCGAGGACCTCGTGCACGTCGGCGACGACGTCCTGGCCGTCAACGATGAGCTGGCCCTTCTCGCTTGCCGGACGGCGAAGCGCGGTGTGCAGGACGGCGCGGTCCTCGGTGGTGTTGATGTGCTCACCGGAGAACATGGCGTCGCGGCGCTCCTCGAGCTTCACCTCGCGGGCAAGATCGCACAGCAGCTTGACGGTCTCATCGGTCACCAGGTTCTTGGACAGGTCGAAGTGAAGGTCGCCGGCGTCAAAGCTCAGCTTGTTCACGCGGTCGGTGTCAGCAGCGAACCAGGCCTTAAGATCGATGCCCTCGGCCTCGAGCTTCTCCTGATGGGCCTCGAGCGCCTTCCAAGCGGCGGTCGACGTAGCGTCGATAGGTGCGGCAACAGTTGCCATAAAGTCCTCCTCAGCATACGGGCGCACTCCTCCATGCGCCCGGATAATCAGATGCCCTTATTCTAACGCAGGTCAAGACCGTAATCAGCGAGCGTTGCCAATCTGCCCACAGACGGCGACCGACCAAAAAGGGACAGGTTTATTTTGGCAGGTCAAACGCTTTACCTAGCAAAATAAACCTGTCCCTTCCTGACAGGTATTAGGCAAGCATCAGGCTGAAGATGCGTGCGACGGCATGCTCATCGAGCGGGAGATAGCCTCCCACGGTACCGGCGCGACCGCCGGCAAAGCACGTCTCGCTCGCCAGCGAGGGAATATCCTCGAGCTTTCCGCCCACCTCCTCGAGTGTCGTCGGCATACCCAGTGAAGCAAAGAACGAACGCTGGGCCTCAACGCCGGCACGGGCGGCGACCATATCGTCGGCCTCATCCACACCCCACACACGACGCGCCAGCTGCGCCAAGCGCGGCACCGCGGCAACCTCGACATCCAGGTAATACGTGAGCACCGCCGGGATCACCACGGCTAGTCCCGCGCCGTGCGCCACACCGTAGCGCGACGACAGGGCGTACTCGATATCGTGACTCGCCCAGTCGTGCTTGCGATCGGCGCCGGCGATGCCACAGTGCGCCAGCGTTGCTGCCCACATTAAGTTGGCACGCGCATCGTAGTCTCTCGGGTCATCCATAACAGGCTCCGCTTCGTCGATGATCGCGAGCATCAGGCCCTCGATCATGCGGTCGGACACGCCGACGTCGCCGCTCCTGCTCACATAGCGCTCCAACAGATGCGAGTACATATCGGTAATGCCGCACGCCGTCTGATACGCCGGCAGGGTCTCCGTCAACCCGGGATTCAAAATGCTAAACGTCGGCAGCAGCACCGACGAGGACGTCTCACGTTTGAGCATCGAACCGTCCTGCGTGATCACCGAATCGGGCGAGGCCTCGGAGCCCGATGCCGCAATCGTGAGCACGCAGCCCACCGGCAATGCCCGATCAGGCGTACAGTCGCCCCCGTAAAAGTCCCACACGTCGCCCGGGTAGCGGGCGCCGGCTGCAATAGCCTTCGCGGTATCGATGACGCTACCGCCGCCCAACGCGAGAATAAAGTCCACGCGCTCATCGCGAACGAGCGAGATGCCCTCATAGACCGTACTCAGCAGCGGATTGGGCTTGACGCCTTTGAGCTCAACGTGGTCGAGCAATGCACGGTCAAGCGAGTCGAGTACACGTGACAGCAGCCCCGATCGCTCGACCGAACCGCCACCGAACAGCACGAGCACCTTGGTGCCGCCATAGTGCGCCACAAGCCGTCCTGACTCCCGCTCGCAACCACGTCCAAACACAAAGTGCGTGGGCAGGCGATACGAGAAATCCTCCATCACAACCACGCCTTAAAGCGGTCGTAGCGAAAGGCCGAGACGTCGAGCGTCGTGGGCTCATCGCACACCAGCTCGGAAAGCAGCAGGCCCACGATGGGCGAGATGCCAAATCCGTGTCCGGTAAAGGCGCAGGCGATGGTCAGGCCCGGGACCTCGTCGATCTTCGAGATCACCGGCACGCCATCGGCACTCTCGTCCTCCCAGCCGGCCCAGGTGCGCACGATCTTGGCGTCGGCCAGGCGCGGTATATAGCCCATAATGGCGCGGCACTCGGCAGGGGCCGTAATGCTCGAGGTGGGGCGGCCGCCAAACGCGCCGTTCGATTCCTCAAGGCCCGAGCTGCCACCAAAGACAAACGAGCCGTGCGCCGTCTGATGGCCATAAAAGTCACCCGTGGCAACGCCAAGCATCTGCGGGAACATCGTGGGCTCGGCCTCGGTAACCAGGCACTCGATAAGCGATCCCGTCATGGGGATGTCGATGCCCACGCTCTCGGCGATACCGCGGCTGCCCAGACCCGCCGCCAGCAGCACATCGTTTGCCGTAAAGGTGCCGATGTTGCACTCGACGCCGGCGACGCGGCCGCGCACCTTGCGCAGGCGTTTGACCTCGACGCCCGTCACAAAGCGCACGCCGAGCGCCTTGGCGGCACGATAATATGCGAGCGTGGTGCGCATGGGGTTGGCATGTCCGTCCGTGGGGCACCAGGAGGCGCCAATCACCTGATCGGACAGGTACGGGTTAATCTCGCGCACTTCATCGGGCCCGATCATCTTCATGTCGAGGCCCAGACCCTGCGACATACTCGCCAGTTTGCGAAGCGTCTGCAGGTGCTCCTCGGTCTTGCCCAGGCGCAGGTTGCCGCGCTTGACGTACTCGACATCGGCGCCCAATTCATCGGACAGCGTGGGCCATATGTTCTCGACGGCATACATGGCCAGCGGCAATTCGCGCGCATCGCGTCCACTCTGGCGCACGCCGCCGCCGTTGCGCGAACTCGCGCCCTCGCCCACGTTGGGCTCGCGGTCGAGCACCGTGACGCTGCGGCCCTTCTTGGCCAAGTTGTACGCCGCCGCGCATCCAATCACGCCGGCACCGATAATGACGACATCGCAGGCGACGTCGGTGATATCTGCATAAGTTCCCGCCATGGCTACGCTCTCCCCTCTTCGCCGTTGCCGAGTACGCTCATCTCGATCGGGCGCATAGGCGCTCGCGAGGTCTCGGGCTCCAGTAGCGCCACTGCCGGCGTGCCCGCAAGCTCCGCCGCCATAATGCGACGCACGAGCTTGGTACAGCTCTGTCCCTGGCACAACCCCATGCCCTGACGCAGATAACGACGAATCTCGGTCATGGTGTACATGCCGTCATGAATGGCACGACGGATATCGCCCTTCGTCACCTCTTCGCAACGGCAGACGAGCACGCCATCGTCGGGCGCGGGCACATAGGGGCCCAAGTCAATCGCCGCGCGGTCGAGCGGCTCACCCGGCTCCTTGTAAAAGTTCACGGCCTCACTCATGGCAGGCCACCTCCTCGGTATCCTCGACGGGTTTAAACATGCGCGCCGTCATGGCAAACTCCTTGGGCACGCTCATGGTTACGAGCGCCGTCTTGTCAAACGCCTTGACGCTGCGCACGCGTACCACCTGGGCGTCGCACACCGGCTCGCCCGAGCGACTCAAAGCGCGGCCGCAATCGCCCACCTGCGGCAACGGGTAGAACTCGTAGGGCAAGGTGACCGTCGCGGTACCATCCCCGCAGTCCTCGTTGACCAAGAAGATCGACTGGCCAGGACAGCTGGCCACGCACATGCCGCAGTCGATACAATGCGACTCGCCAACGACAATCGGCAGCGACGTAATATGCTCGCCAATGGAGATGCATCCCTTTTTGCAGGCATCCTGGCACGGGTTGCAGGGGATGTTCTGCGTGCACTCAATCACGGGGTGAACGCCCGCGCCGTGGGTCACGCCGGGATAGCTGTCGAGCTCGTCATCGGCAAGGTAGCCATGGCGCAGCAGATGCTGCGAAACCGGACAGCCCTCCTCGGTAGTCTCGATTTTCTTGCCGCGGTTCTTGGGCGCAAACATGCCCTGACGCAGCGTATCGAGCGAAGCCTCGAGCTTGTCCTCGGATTCGCCGGCGTCCACTGCGTCGGTGTAGCCCAAATACTCTGCAATCGCCACACCGGAGATGCGGCCCTCGATCATGGCCGAAGAGGCTTCCTCAATACCCGCGACATCGCCCGAAACGTACACGCCGGGCACGCTCGTGGCGCCCTTCTCGTCGCACACCGGGACATAACCGCCGCGCTTGGGGTCGTCGACCATCTCGCATCCGGCCATCGAGAGCAGCTGGCTCATGGGAGACAGGCCCACGGCCACGCAGATCGTGTCCACGTCAAAGTGCTTCTCGGTACCGGGAATAACCTGCCAGTGTGCATCGACCTCGCCGATCGTCACACCGGTCACGCGGTCGTCGCCCTCGGCGGCCACCACGGTATGTGACAGGTAGAATGGCACGCCGCAGCGGGCCACCTTGGCCGCATGCACGCCATAGCCGCCCACGCGCGGTGCCGCATCGACGAGCGCGACCACGTCGCAGCCAGCCTGCAGCAGCTGGAACGACACGACCAGGCCAACGTTGCCCGAGCCGACCATGAGCACGCGGTCGCCAGGCTTTACGCCATGCAGGTTCATCATGGTCTGCGCGGCACCGGCGCCGATCACGCCGGGCAGCGTCCAGCCGGGAAAATTGAGCGTGTTCTCGGCCGCGCCCGTGGCGACCAGAACGGCATCGCCCTTCACATGGCGAACGACGTCGCCCACACGCACCACGACTTCACGGCCCTCATACAAACCAATCACCGTAGCGTCCAACACCACGGCCACGCCCGCCGCGTCGGCCTCGGCCAGCAGCTCATCGCCAATGCGAAACCCGCGAACCTTGGCGCGATGTTCCTTGGAGCCAAAGAACTTGTGAATCTGCTTAAACAGTTGTCCGCCGGGACGGGCGTTCTCGTCAAACACGACGACGTCGAGTCCACGCTTGGCGGCCTCGATGGCAGCGGAAAGGCCACTGGGGCCGGCACCGACTACGACCAGATCATGACGTTCCATGCTACTCGGCCTCCTTTGCGGCGGCGGGGCTTGCGGCGGCCTCGGCGGCCAGAGCCTCGGCGCGAGGGTCATCCAAATCGAGCGGAGCCACGCCATCTTGCGTGCGCACGTCCATACCGGCGACAAGCGGCGTCATGCATGTACGCACGTTGGGCCTACCGTCCACGACCATGACGCAGTCGGTACACCGACCGATAGCGCAAAAGATGCCGCGCGGCTCGTGGCGCTTGGCGGTAAAGCGATGCACCTCGACCCCTGCGGCCTTTAGCGCCATGGCGATCGGTTCGCCCTCGTACCCTTCCATCTCAACGCCGTCATAGGTAAAAACGACTCGACTCCCCTTGCTGGGAGCACCCAAAATGGGATGTTCGACAATCCTGGACATGGCACCACCAAACCCCTCTCGTCTATCGGTTACCAACAGCGCCTATCCTACGATT